>PBXW01000113.1 GCA_002727735.1 Crocinitomicaceae bacterium | reverse complement strand
TTTGCATTTATGGGAGCAATCATTGGAAAACTCATTCTTAACAAAATTAAAATTAAGTTACTATACAGAATTGTTGCTGTATTTTTAATTGGTTTTTCTATTTGCTTCACTNTTGGAGTNATTTGAAACATCAAAATACGGGCAGTTTGCCCTCTTTTATCTCCTTCATCACAAAAGAACTCTGTACAGTTGCTATGTTTTCTACGTTGGCTAGTTTTTGTGTAATGAAAACGTGATATGAACTAATATCACTCACCACAACTTGTAACAAATAATCNGAATTACCTCCCAAATGATAACATGACAAAACCTCATCTAAATTGATGATATCTGTTTCAAATTTTTTCAAATAATTAGCATGGTGTTCTTTTAANGTTATGGCACAAAACACCATTAAACTTAAATCAAGAGCTTCTTTATCNATTTGAGCATGATATCCGGNNATGACTTTGTTTTCTTCAAGTTTTTTTATTCTTTCAAAAATGGGTGTAGTTGACAAATTTAGACGATGAGCAATTTCTTTAATGGTAATTTTTGCGTCATCCTGTAACAAGCTAATGATTTGCTTATCTATAGTGTCCATAATAATNTTCTTTTATTTATAAAAAACAACAATAAAATATAATAATATACTTTAAANANATCAATNATAAGAATAATTTTCTTTATTTAATAAATAATTAAGAATAATTACATTATGTTGTAATTTTGACAAATGTCTAAAACAATCAAAAACCCAGAAAGCCATATGATGACATATGGCTATAAACCAGAATTATCAGAAGGCGCGATTAAATGTCCCATATTTCAAACTTCCACCTTTGTTTTTAAGAGTGCAGAAGAAGGAAAATCTTTCTTTGAAATTGCATATGGCATTAGAGAAAAAGACCCAACAGAAGAATTAGGATTAATTTACAGCAGAATCAATAATCCCAANTTAGAAATTCTTGAAAATAGGTTAAGCCTATGGGACAAAGCGGATGATTGTGCAGTTTTTGAAAGTGGCATGTCTGCTATTTCTACAGTATTACTAGAATTTTTAAAACCTGGAGATCTTTTGGTTTACAGTAACCCCACTTATGGTGGAACAGACCATTTTATNCAGCATCTACTCCCTACCCTTGGCATCCACACTNTAGGCATCTACACTGATGACACCAAAAAATCAATTACTAAAAAAATTAGGGCTAGTGGCCACAGCAAAAGATTAGCCATGATGTATGTTGAAACACCCGCAAATCCAAATAATGCTCTTTTTGACATTGAAATGATTAGTGAANTTGCCAAAGAATTTGAAGCCAATAATAAAAAACAANTTGTTACAGCTGTTGACAACACTTACATGGGACCAATTTGGCAACACCCATTGGAAATTGGAGCAGATCTTACCATTTATTCAGCTACTAAATACCTGGGCGGACATAGTGATTTAATAGCAGGCGCTGTCATGGGNANTCAAGAATTAATGANTAGAGTTAANGTATTACGTACATTTTTAGGCAATATGATAAGTCCTAATACAGCATGGTTAATGTTAAGAAGCCTTGAAACATTAAAACTAAGAATGGATAAGCAATGTGAAAANGCCAAAAAAGTGGCTCAATTCTTAACTACGCATAATAAAGTTGAGAAAGTATATTATTTAGGTTTACTTAAAGATGGAGAAAAAGGGTATGATATATATAAAAAGCAATGTACTCAACCAGGTGCTATGATATCTTTTGACATNAAAGGCAAAGAAAAAGATGCCTTTAATTTCTTAAACCATCTTAAACTTATAAAGTTNGCAGTAAGCCTTGGGAGCACAGAAAGCTTGGCTCAACACCCTAGTAGCATGACCCACATAGGNGTTGATCCNGAACTNCGTAATAAGTTAAATATCTCCGAAAAAATGGTTAGAATGTCTATTGGAGTTGAAAATCCTGANGACATCATNGAAGATATAAAACAAGCTTTANAANANGTTTAAATTAAAACCTCAACTTTAAACCAACAAAGAAATTTATTCCTGCTTGGTTAAATGCNCCAATTTGNTTGTATGTATTACCNTTTTCAGGGTTTGCATANATATCATAACTCGTTGGGTCAAAAGCAGTATTAAAGCGATAAACCCAAGCGTTAGAAATATAGTTTTGGTTACTTAAATTTCTAATCCAAGAACTGACTTCAACTTCCCTAAAAAGATTTGATTTGATAAGATAACTGATTCTTAAGTCATGTACTAAATAAGCATCAAGCTTAGCAAAGTCACTTGATGTATTATCTATATATTGGNTCCCAACATACTTTGACAATAAAGCAAATTGNAGTTTTCCATTTTCCTTTTCAAAAGGAGTGAAAATTAATTGCCCNCCTCCAATTATTCCTGGAGAAAATGCTATATCAGTATTTTCATGAACAACCTCATCCTTACCCCATGTATCCCAATTATCAACATATTCTGTGAAAGTTGATATTTTATTTTCACTTAACGTTANGTTAAATTTTAGGGTGAATTTTTCAGATAATATTGCAGCACCTGTAAATTCAACTCCCCTTCTGTAACTTTCTGGAATATTAACCCTAACAGCAGATCCAACGTCATTTAATTCTCCCGTTAAAATCAATTGATTTTTATACTGCATNTTATAAAAATTGGTAGATATGCTGAGTTTTTCTGAAGTATATCTGTGGCCAAATTCTACATCCAGTAATTGCTCGTGCTGTGGTCTACTTTCTGGAGAAGATTCTGTAAAATCATCTCTATTGGGTTCTTTATTTCCAACTCCAACAAAACCATATATGTTATTACTACTATTAAGCCTGTAATTCATACCAGCTTTAGGATTAAAAAAGTTAAGATTTGCAGTTTGATCANGTGGACTACGATCATTATTAAGTCCTGTAAATTCGTAGGAAACAAATCTGTATTGTAAATCAAGATAGGCGTTAAAATCTTTATTTAGATCGTAATTCAGTTTACCATATATGTTTANATCATTCTTNATGGCATCATTGTCATAATAACGATGTCTAATGGGTCCATTACTAGAATATTGAGCCCATATTACTTCTCCAAAATGTCCTCCAAGGTATTGATTGGCACCACCACCCANAATCAAATTAAATTTATCTGCGGTATAATCAGCACTAAAAACTAAACCATAAAAGTGATTATCTAACCATCTTCTTCTAATTAAGTTTGTTTGGGAAATGGTATCTCCCGATATTATAATATCGTCTAAGTTATAATATGAAAGTAAATTTTTTCCCCATACATAATCTCCGTTGTACATTACAGCGTTATGCTCAGTTCCCACATATTGCTCAAAATAACCCATCCCTCTTGTATAATGAAATGAAGTGTTCAATTTTAGGTTTTTAATGCTTTTATTGGTGATGTGTAATTGATAGTGTGTCTGGCGATAATTATCAATTTCGTTCTCATAATCATAGGGATTATAGGTTTGATTGCTATCCACATTAGAATTTAAAAATCTTAATGGAGCACCATACCACGCTTGATAAGTCTTTTCATGTCCGGAGAATATTAAAGCTTGAACCGAAGTGTTTTCACCTAAATAACTTCCAGAAATATAATAAGATTTAAGGTCAGCATCTGCTCTATCAATAAAACCATCGGATTGTATATTGGATAATCTCCCCTCAAAATTCCATTTACCATCAATCAATCCCGAACCTAAGCGAACGGTATTTTTGATGCTATTAAACGACCCAAAACTATTGGATATTTCCCCAAATGGTTTTGTAGAATTTACTGTACTAAGTGTACTCAAATTTACAGTTGCCCCAAAAGAAGATGCACCTGTTGTAGAAGAACCTACACCTCTCTGAATCTGGATATCGNTAGTTGAAGAAGATAAATCAGGCATATTCACCCAAAAAACGCCATGTGATTCCGCATCATTGAATGGAATTCCATTTATTGTGATATTAACACGTGTTGCGTCTGTTCCTCGAACACGAATTCCAGTATATCCAACTCCAGCTCCAGCATCTGAAGTAGTTACAATGGAAGTAGCTTGATCTAATAATATGGGTAAATCAACGCCATGATTGTTAGCCTCAATTTCTTCTTTGGAAATATTCTCGTGAGCAACTGGACTATTTTCCTCTACTCTATTGGTAGTTACTTCAAACTCATCTAATTTATATTTAGAAGAATCCGATTGTGCATGCATCAAATGACAACACACTAAAGAAATAATTAAAATATATTTTTTCATGATTTTAGGTTAAATGTGCTGCAGGGAGCAAGAAACACATGGTTTAAACATTTAACATCCTTTCGCCAGCATTATCTGGATCAAGTATTATCTCGCAAATCAATCGAGATATGGGTATAATCTCAGCCTATTAAAGCACCCCCTTGAGTTATGAGACAAAAATAATTATAATTTGATAAGATTTGTACTTTCAATGATTTGTTCAATCATTTTTAATCGCTCAGACATTGTGCCCTTAATGATTGCATAGTCCACTTTTAATTCCTCAATTTTTCTTTTGTAAATATTAAATAGGTTTAATCTATCATGAGGATTTTCTCTCTGTGGGTCAAACTCCCAAGGAATATCTGGGAAACATAGTATATATAGATCTGGTAGCCTTTTTAAAAACTCTTTATTTATGAATGTATGGCATTTGTTGTATTTATATTCACACCAAATTTGTAGTGTGAGTAGATCAGTGTCTGCAAATAATAAAGTTGATCTCACCTCATTTAAATTATCTTCTAGAGCAATTTGACCCTTTGCAATCTCTAAAATATCATCATAGTTATATGGTCTATTTAATTTATCAATATATATCCTAGCATATTCAGGAATTATAGTAAAATTCCATTTATTGTTTATCTCATTGAGCAAAGTAGTTTTACCTGAAGATTCCGGACCTGTAATGACTATTTTCATTATTGAGTTTCTAATTTAACTTTCCACTCTTTGTAACCTAAATAAGCGATNATGATAAAAAACACAAATTGAACAACTCCTAAAGGATATTCCTTGTAAACAAATAAGGGAATNCACATTAAATCTCCAATAATCCAAAGTATCCAGTGTTCAATTCTTTTCCAAGCCATCAACCACATAGCCACAAAATTTAAAGCAGTTATAATAGCTTCTACAACTACAAATAATAAAAGCGAATTAGCATCCTGTAATGGAATTAAGATAAAAAGTATGATGATAGATAAAATAGCAGATATGAACAATACCAGCAGATTTTCATTAAAACTATTATTTTTAATAACGACCTTTGATTCATTGAAATCATTTTTTGCACTCCAATTCATCCAACCAAAAACATTCATTACAAAAAAGAAAAAGTTAATCACTGATTGACCAAATAATTTCCCAACCCAACAAAGATATATCCATAATAAAACACTAATTATACCTACNGGGTAAAGAAGAACATTTTCTTTTTTGGTTAGCCATACACTTATAATTCCGGTAATAACCGCTAAAATTTCTAGAAGCATTGTAATATCTAACATTTCTATTTTAGTATTTTAACCATATAAATTAATAATAAATGTTAATTTGTTTAACAAAACAATGCAAATGTTAAACATTTTTGTTTAACTTTATGACGAAATAATAAAACAAAATGAATAAAATCACAGTTGTAAGAGCTGAACATTTTAACGCAGCACATAGGTTACACAATGATAATTGGTCAGACGAAAAAAACAAAGCTTTTTTTGGGAAATGTAATAACCCAAACTATCATGGTCATAATTATGATTTAGAAGTTATGGTAACTGGTGAAATAGATCCTGAGAGTGGTTATTTAATAGATATGAAAGATTTATCTGATTTGATAAAAAAAGAAGTNTTNGAACCATTTGANCANAAAAACTTGAATTTAGATGTTAAAGAATTTTTTCAACTNAACCCAACTGCAGAAAATATTGCTGTAGTTATTTACAATAAANTAAGAGCCCAATTAGATAAAAAATTTGAATTAAAAATAAAACTATATGAAACTAAAAGAAATATCGTCATCTACCCTAGTTGANGAACCNAACATAGATACGTATAATTTTGATGTNATAGGNGATGATCATGTATCAACNTCTATNGACACACCCATGAGAGAAGATGCTTTTGAGTTATCAGATAATGAGAAAAAGAAAAAGATTCAAAAACATTTTAAAGCCATAATGGAAACTTTAGGCTTAGATTTAAAAGATGACTCACTNTCNGGAACTCCTCANAGAGTTGCTAAAATGTATGTTGATGAAATCTTTTATGGCCTAAACCCTAACAACAAACCTAAGGTTGCACTATTCGAAAATAAATACAAGTACAATGAGATGCTTGTTGAACGNAACATCACCTTCTACTCAAACTGCGAACATCATTTNGTACCTATATATGGNAAAGTACATGTAGCTTATATTTCTTCAGGAAAAGTTATTGGCCTTTCCAAAATCAATNGAATTGTAGATTACTTCGCAAGGAGACCTCAAGTACAAGAAAGATTAACNAACCAAATTGGAAATGAATTNATGGAAATTCTTGAAACGGAAGATGTTGCTGTAATTGTNGATGCAAAGCANATGTGTGTGTCATCNAGAGGAATAAAAGATAATTCNTCTGCTACAACAACTAGTTTCTATTCGGGAAAGTTCAGAGATGATAATACTAAAAGTGAATTTCANAAGTACNTAGACTAATGATTAAATTTTCTTCTCATTCAGGTATATANACACTNAAAGTNGTNCAAGATTTAAANACANCAATTNCTGANGCTTGGANCTTCTTCTCCAACCCCAAAAACTTGTCTAAAATTACTCCCAAACAAATGGGTTTTAACATTACNTCCGAAACACCAGAGTANATGTTTGAGGGACAAATTATTTCTTATAAGGTTTCNCCATTATTAGGCATNAAACTNAATTGGGTAACAGANATNACACATGTTAAAGAAAATCTATTNTTTGTTGATGAACAACGTTTTGGTCCNTATTCAATGTGGCATCATGAACATCANTTTGAAGAATTTAATGGAAAAATCAGAATGACTGATAAAGTTTCATTTAAGGTACCCTTTGGTTTAATAGGAAGATTATTTGTTCCTNTACTGGTCATTCCCCA
>PBXW01000112.1 GCA_002727735.1 Crocinitomicaceae bacterium | reverse complement strand
TCATGCCATTAATAAAGAAAAACTTATTCGCAATGTACTTGACGGGCAAGGCACCATTGGAGATAAAGGAATTGTTCCAAAAGTAAACATCTTAAAAAACTACAACTACGATACCATAAAAGGATATGGGTACGATGCCGAATTAGCTAAATCTTACTTAGCTAAAGCAGGGTATCCTGATGGAGAAAACTTTCCAGAAGTAGTACTTGAACTTACATTCGGACATCCATTACAAGAAAAAGTGGCTATAGAAGTTCAAAATCAATTAAAAAACACACTTAATATTTCCATAACCATTGAAGAAGAAAAAATGAGCACATTAATTGATCGTGCTGCTAGTGGAAGATCACAAATGAATCACTTTACATGGCTAGCTGAGTACCCTTCACCAATGGACTTTTTAAATGTTTTTTATGGTGGATTGGAAAATAAAGATAATGCTAGTTATTCTTGGCCTAACACTACTCGATATAGAAACGATAATTACGATAAAATTTTAGAGCAAGCACTTATTACATCCGATAAAGAAGAACGATTTAAATTATATGAAAAAGCTGAAAGTATATTAATGGACGATGTTCCTGTAATCATACTTTGGTACCCCGAAGTGTATAACATTAGATACGGAAATATCCATAATTTATTTTTCAACGAAATGCTACATTTTGACTTTTCAACTACCTATTTAACTAAATAATGTTTGGTCTATTTAAAAAAAAATCGGAAAAGGAAATTCTTTTAGAAAAATACAAGAAGTTAACCGAAGAAGCCTATAAACTTTCTCATTACGACAGAAANAAAAGTGATCAAAAAACAAAAGAAGCAGATGAAATCCTTCAAAAGATAAATGCTCTCGAAGAGTAGNTGTAATGAAAGATCGCGAACTGTCAAAATCAATTATTCATGTNTTAACCCATGATGCTGAACACGCTTACAATTACAAACAAATTGCAGCAGTTTTAGGNATAAAAGANCCATATGTCAGAAAAAGAATTGTTACGCTTTTAGATCAATTAAAAAAAGATGGACAATTAGATGAACTACAAAGGGGAAGGTATCAAATAAAAAATGGCGCTCANGANTTNAAAGGATATATTCAATTTATAAGTAAAGGAGGTGCATTTTTTATTCATCCAAATATTCAAAAAGACATTTATATTCACCCATCTAATTTAAACCATGCTTTAAATGGGGATAAAGTATTGATTAAAATTGTTCCGTTTAAAGGCAAGAGTGAGGGTAAAGTCATCAAAGTTCTTGAAAGAACAAAAAAAGAATTTACTGGAGTAATTGATGGAAATAAAAATGTATTTTTTTTAATCCCAGATGATAAATCAGCTAAAACACACTTTTTCATTGACAGAAAAAATCTAAATGGTGCTAAAAAAGGTCAAAAGGTTAAAACAAAATTTCTCTCTTGGCCAAAACATGTTAAAAGCCCACAGGTTGCTGTAACTGAAATAATTGGAAATCCTGGGGAATTAAATGTTGAAATGAACTCTATTCTTGCTGAATTTGGTTTTCCAACAAAATTTCCAAAAAGAGTATTAAACGAAGTAGACCTAATTCAAGAGCCCAATTATAACATAGAGTCNAAAAAAAGAAAAGACTTTAGATCAACTACNACCTTTACTATTGACCCTCATGATGCTAAAGATTTTGATGATGCAATTAGTGTATCATTTTTACCTTCTGGTCATACAGAAATTGGCGTACACATTGCAGATGTAGGTCATTATGTTAAACCAGATTCTTATTTAGACAAAGAAGCTTTTTTGAGAGCTAATAGTGTCTATTTAGTGGATAGGGTAATCCCCATGTTACCTGAACGTTTGAGTAATGAATTATGTTCTCTTAGACCAAAAGAAGATAAACTTACTTTTTCTGCTGTCTTTGAGTTAAATGATGAATGCCAAGTTATCTCAAGATGGTTTGGTAAAACGATCATTCACTCTAACCATAGATTCACCTATGAAGATGCACAAGAAATAATTGAAGGCAAAGATGGACCTTTTAAGGATGAATTATTAAAAGTCAANCAATTAGCCCAAAAGTGTAGATCAANTAGATTATCAANTGGAGCNCTAAATGTTAAAAGTAGCGAAGTTCGTTTTAGGCTTGATGAAGAAGGGGAGCCTATAGAAACTGTACTTAAAGTATCCAAAGAAGCACATCAGCTAATTGAAGAATTTATGTTATTAGCTAATCGAGAAGTAGCTATGAAATTAGCTAAGCCCGAAAAAAACATAAAAAAAGGTGTTAATGTATTTAGGATACATGATGATCCCAGTGAGGAAAAATTAAATGACCTTAAATTGTACTTAGGCGCCATGGGTTATCAGATTATTAGAAAAAAGAATAAACCAATCACTTATTCTTTAAATAAAGTCATGGAACTTGCTGAAAAAAGAGGTGAATTAGATTTAATATCCCCAATGATAATTCGTGCTATGTCTAAAGCTGTATATAGTATTGATAATGTTGGGCATTATGGTTTGTCTTTTGATTATTATACCCATTTCACCTCTCCAATTAGAAGATATGCAGACCTTATAATCCATCGCTCTTTAATTGATTTTTTAGCAAAAAATAGAATTAATACAGATCATAAACATTTTACACATGTTTGTAATCATATATCTAAAATGGAAAAGCAAGCTGTAGAAGCTGAACGAGCTTCAATAAAATACATGCAAGTGAAGTTTCTAACTAAATTTATAGGAAAAGAATTTGATGGAATGATTTCTGGCTTAACTGAGTGGGGAATGTACGTTGAGTTAAATGAAAATAAATGTGAAGGCATGATTGCCTTAAAAAGCTTAGCTGATGATCAGTACTTTTTTGATTCAGACACAATGACGGTTACAGGATACCATGATCAAAAATCTTTTAAGGTTGGACAAACTATAAGAGTAATTGTTAAAAAGACAGATCTCTATAAACGGCAAATAGATTTTGGATTAGTTAGTTCTTAATAAATGGTATTACTTGAACAGAGTTATTCAAATAACCAACTTTAATATGGTAAAAACCATTATTAAATAAGCTCACATTTATATTAGTTTCCAATTGATTTATATTTTCTGAAAAAAGTACCTCCCTACCCATACAATCATATATCGTAATATTTCTAATGAAATCTGAAGCTTTTACATAAACTACATCATCAGAAGGATTAGGGTGTATTGTAGCGTTTTGATTTTGCAGGGAATGAATGGAAGTATTATTGGTGTAAGATATATTAATGTTATCAATGTATAAATCATTACCTCCTCCTGAAATAAACTCAAACTTAAATCTAAAATTGGGCACGCACATGTTCCCAATTAAACTTGTGACTGAAACCTCTTCCCACTCCGAAAATTTTGGGACAAAATTTTGTTGTATAGGAGCTGTTTCTAATTGACTTGATGGAATAACTTTTCGAACAGACCAACTGTTTCCACAATCATTAGATCCAAGTACTTTTAAATAATCAGTATTAGATTTATTTTTCTTAGCAAAAGCATATCTAAAGTTAAAATAGGCCTTAGTGGTATCACTCAAGTCAAAAGTTTTACTCTCTATCTCATGTTTTGCTCCAGAGATTGTACCAGCATTATCTACTTTGATGCAATAACTTCCATTATAGGATGTTTGATTAGTTAAATCCCAATTACCAATGGAAGACACCCACTCAGGCGTAGTTATACTTGTATTTTCAAATCCTTCAAAAAACGGAAGTTGTTCACCATTATAGTTCATGACTACAATGAGGTCATTTTTTTGTTCTGATAAAAAGTTAACACTATCACCACTTGCTGCTAAATCCACATCAAAAACTCCAGAAACTGGATAGGTAACATAGGGCTCTTCAAGCGTAGAAGAATCTGGAATCCCTCCTTCAAATACCCAATTCCAAGCAACTGGTGCATGATAAGAGTAATCCTCAAATAAAATACTGTCTCCAGTACAAGCAATATACCTTTCAGCAAAAAAATCAGTTTTACAAAAAGGAGGTGCCACATCAATGCCCGTAGCAGCATGATTTATAGGAGTAATTAAATTAGACCTACCGCCTACATTTGATGTAAGAGCTGTTCTCATTCTTGCCTTTTGACCATCAGTAAACATTTTTCTGCAACTGCTGTATTCCATATGATTTTCAATGTTAGAGTGAGAGCCACATGTTGTTTCATTGTAATTACACCATGAAGAGCCGATGGTGTTTGGGGTGTCACTTACTCCATCATCCATGTTGCAATTTGAAGCAAGTCCAGGTTCATTAGAGCTTCCCCAAGTATGAGGTAAATTAAGCCAATGACCCACTTCATGAATAAATGTTCTTGACCTATAAGGAGAGCCTGTTCCAATACTACCGCAATAATCATGTCTTAGCCAAATTCCATTAGACATTGAAGTCCCGAAAAAGCCTGATGGATAATAAGTATATCCAGCTATACCCGAGCCCACTGCTCCGCAAACAAATACATTTAAATATTCGTGACCTGACCAATTCCCTTGATATACATCATTGTACATCATTACAGCATTGACTTGATCATCTCCATCAATACTTCCAAGATTATATGAATAAGGAGATTCCGTATAGGTTAACCCACTAAAACAAGACCCATCTGGTGCTTTTGTCGCTAAAACAAATTCAATTTCTGAATCAGCAGCTATATTGGCAAAAGCAGAATCAATAGTGGCAGTGTCGGGGTCTAATAATCGTAAATCTTTATTAAGTATAGCTAAAGCATCTAGGGCCTGATCTCTATCTATTTTTTCCTCCCCATTATTGTGTACAATATGAAAAACTACAGGTATTTTATAAACTACACCTTTACTACCATTATACAATTTAGTAAGGGAGTCTAAATAACGCTGTTCTTTCTCNTGTTGATTTTTAAAAACTGGACTTTTTAATAACTTTTCTTGTAGAAGATGNTGTCCACACCAATTTGGAGATGAATTTTGTGAAATGCCTGAAAAACAAAGCATANACAATAAAAAAGTAACATGGATTTTCATGGGAGCGTTAAAATATAAAAAAAAGATGTTGCTAATTCAATTTGTTCTTTAGAAATAACCTTACTAAGCTAATTGAATAAATTCTTCATCAATTAATGGTTTACCCTCATATTTCCTAAAAAGTTGAATTGTTGCTACAACGTCTTTTTCACAATAAGTTACAATACGTTCTAAATTATCCTCTTCGTAAAAAACTTTTGCAACCATACTACCATCCATATCGTCCTTAGGAGTTGGTATGTTAAAGACATAGGTCAATAAATTCAATGAAGTATAATTTTTAAAGTCACCAAATTTCCATAGTTCCATAGTATCTATGTGCTTAATTTCCCATGGTTTTTTACCCGCAATATTTAATAAAAATGGCAATTTCATTTCATTGATTAAAATTCTTCTGCACAAAAATGGAATATCAAATTCTTTACCATTATGAGCGCATAACATAAATTCAGGGCTCGAATAATAACTATCTAAAAGATCTTTGAATTCTTGTAAAAGTTCTTTTTCATCCTTTGAGAAAATACTTTTAATTCTGACTTGTTCCTCTCCTTCTTTTTGAGTAATAAAACCCATAGAAATACACACCACTTTACTAAACTCGGCATATATGCCTGCTTTTTCATATGTTTCTTCAGGTGTTAATCCATCTCTTTCCTGCAGAAACTTACTCTTTTTATCCCATAGTTCTTTTCCTCTATCATCCATATCCTCAAAATGATAAGATAGAGGCACTGTTTCAATGTCAAAAAATAATATCTTACTGTAATCTATATTTTTAAGCATCTTTTTATTTAATCATGATTCCCTTTCTTTTCATCAAAGGTAATTTAGTTGAATTTTCACTTATTATTGATTCTGGTAAGAAAATATATTTTTTGTCATGAATAACATCTCTTACATAAAACGTAAGCAAAAACTCGTTGGTTAAACCAAATACATCTTTATTTAATAATTCCACTTTTCTATAACTCATACTATCTATGGTCCCAAGATAATGACTGAAAAATGTTGTTTTTTTTGGTTTAGAATCTATAACTCCATAACCCTTAGAAGATATTAGCGTGTTTTCTAAAGAAAAATTATTGTTATTTATTAAATAAGCAAACCAATCTTCTTTTTCATTGACAATGGCTATTGCTACATTAGTCACTTTAGGTATGTGGATGTCCTTTTTCATTTTATGAAATCAGCTCGAATTCAAAAATTTCACTTAAATAATGCTTTAGTTTCTGCTTAATATCGTCCATGTTTATAACTGTTTTTGTTTCTTTTTGCACAGAAGTTACCGATTTATCTTCAATGCCACATGGTATGATATTATTGAAATATGTCAAGTCTGTGTTTACATTAAACCCAATTCCATGCATAGTAACCCATCTGCTAGATTTAACACCTAATGCGCATATTTTTCTGGGGTTATCTTCTCCCACCCATACTCCAGTTAATCCTTCTATTCTCTTGCCATAAATATTGTATTCCTCAATTGTTTTTATTACAGCTTCTTCTAAAAATCTCAAATAACGATGTATATCTGAAAAAAAATGATCTAAATCCAAAATGGGATATACCACTAATTGCCCTGGACCATGATAGGTAATATCCCCACCTCTATTTATTTTATAGAATGAAATGTTTTTTTGATTGAGCTGATCTTCATTCAATAATAAATTACTCATTGACCCACTTTTGCCAAGAGTATATACATGTGGATGCTGACAAAAAATTAAATGATTGGTTGTCTTTTTAGCAGAGGATGGTGTTTTTCGATTGACAATTTTTTGTTGGACTGTTTCATCAAATAATTTAGTTTGATAATCCCAACAGGTTTTGTAATCAATTAATCCTAAATCATGAAAAATTACTTTTTTGTTGCTCATATTTTAGCGAGCTCCGCTTTCAAATAATCTATTACTTTTACTTCTACTGCATCTACCTTATAAAGTTCCGCTAAGTATACTGAAATCCAATCGCCAAGCAATATGTGATAAAATGATTGTGCGATAAAGCTCTCCCCTTTTGCTTTAAATTCTAAAATTGATTTGGTNTGTTTTTGAACTATTTCTTTGGTAATATCCATTCTTACTGCTGATCTTGNATGTTCATAATCAGACCTAAAAAAAACAACAGCGTATTCTTCCTTTCCGCCAGCCCAACCAACAAGTTCATTATGATTCATCTCAGGAATAACATGCTCCCATCCTAAGCATTTTGCGTTTTCATTTATTTGCTGTCTGAATCTAGTTATGACACCTTCCAAAGAAGACTCAGCATATGCAATAGTAGTTCTTGTATGTAAAGTTAAAGACGCTTGGTGGGCTAAATCTTTTATNTGATCTTCCTCAGCATTTAACATCTCTACTGTATTTTCAACTTCCTTGATAAAAGAATCNTCAATTAATCCATAATGGTGGAATAAAAACANTTGCTGAACAACAGAATAAGTAAGCATAGCTCGTGGAGAAAATGCATCGGGAAGTACAATGAGATTGTACCCCATTTGATTAGCAATATCTGCTAATTTTCCGCCAGATGTAATGCAAGCAATTTCTGCATTTTTTGCTTGAGCAGTTGTTAAAGCTTCTAATGTTTCCTCCGTGTTTCCTGAAAAACTTGAAACTATAATTAACGANTTTTCCGAAACAAATTGAGGTAATGTGTAATCATTATTAATGACAACTGGTACACGTAATTGCTTAGACCTTAATTGCGTAGCAATTTTACCTCCAATTCCAGAGCCTCCTAAACCAGTTATTACAATATTTTTAATTTCTTTTTTTGATTGATTAAGAACAGCGCTATGTCCTATTTTTAATGCATCACTAAGTTGATTTGTAAATTGACTTACTAAAGTTTTCATTGATTAAATTTTAAATTGTTGCTATACATTTTAATTCAATAGCTATTGGAGTTGGTAATGCATTAATAGCTACTGTTGTTCTACATGGTTGATTTGTGGTAAAATAACTTGCGTAAATTTTGTTAAATGTTTGAAAATCTCTTTTCATATCTACCAAAAACACTGTAATATCTACAAGATTTTCCCAAGAGGAACCGCTCTCCTCTAAAATGGATTTAACATTTTGAAAAACACTATGACACTGTGCTTCAAAATCAAATGATATAAAATTACCATTATGGTCTAACTCTAATCCTGGAACTGCACTATCATTTGGTCCAGACTTCGCTTTCCTAGGGCCAACGCCTGATAGAAATAATAAATTACCTACTTTTCTAGCATGTGGGTATGACCCAACAGGTTTGGGCGCATTTTCTGCATTAATTTTAGTTGAACTCATTTTCTTAATTTAAACTTATACATACGTTTGTTGGCTCAGTAAAAAAGTTTAGCGCATAATAACCTCCTTCTCTTCCAACACCAGAACTTTTGACTCCACCAAATGGTGTCCTTAAATCTCTCACTAACCAACAATTAATCCAAACTATTCCTGCTTGAATGTTTTGAGCCAATCTATTTGCTTTATTCAAATCCTTTGTCCAAATGGTACTACTTAGGCCATATATTGTGCTATTGGCAAACAAAAGTGCTTCCTCTTCTGAATCAAAAGGGGTTAATGTAACTACTGGGCCAAAAATTTCTTCTTGGTTTGTTCTACAATCATAAGGAAGTCCTTCTATTACGGTTGGTTGAAGAAAATATCCATTTTCGCACCTTCCTTCAACTATAACTCTTTCTCCACCATGTAATATAGTTCCCCCTTCCTCTTTTGCAAGCTCAATATAACTCATCACTTTATTCATATGGTCTTCTGAAACTAATGCGCCAATATTAGTNTTTTCTAAAAGAGGATCNTNAATTGTTAACTTTTTTACNTTNTCTAANAAAGCTTCTTTNAANGNATCNTAAATTTTNCNCTCAATAAAAATTCTTGATCCACACAANCANATTTGNCCTTGATTNGAAAATGAACTNAGCACAGAAGTNGATACNGCTTTNTTAAANTCACAATCTGCGAANACAATATTNGGATTTTTACCNCCCAACTCTAAACTCATTTTTTTAAACATNGGTGCAGCAACTTTTGCAATTTCTTTTCCTGTAGTAGTTCCGCCTGTAAATGAAATGGCTTTAATTTTTGGATGTTTTGTAATTGCAGCACCTACTTTTGCTCCATATCCATGTATAATGTTTAGTACGCCATCAGGAAGACCAGCTTCTTTGCAGATTTTAGCAAATAAATAAGCTGTCATTGGAGTAATTTCTGAAGGTTTAGCAATTACCGTATTTCCAGCAGCTAACGCTGGAGCAATTTTCCATGTGAACAAGTATAGAGGTAAATTCCAAGGTGAAATACAACCAACTACACCAATAGGTTTCCTTAATGTATAATTAATGGCCACATTGGTCATTTGATGACTTTGTGCAGATTCGTGAATTATAGCTGAAGCAAAAAAAGATATATTACTTGATGCTCTAGGAATATCAACTTTATTAGCCAAAGACCATGGCTTACCGTTATCAACACTTTCGGCTTTAGCTAATTCTGCTCTGTTTTCGTCAATCAAAGAAGCTATCTTATTAAGAATTTGAGAACGTTTTTGTATTGGAGTATTACTCCATGATTCAAAAGCTGATTCTGCAGCCTGAACTGCTTTTTCAACATCTTCAGAATTAGAATCAGGAATTAAACTATATACCTTGCCAACAGATGGATCAATATTGTTAATCCACTCATTATTTTGAGGTTGTATAAATTCTCCATTTATATAGTTTAAAATCTTTTCCATAAACTATCTACATTTATTAATCGATTCTATAAACAACTTTAGTTCTATTGGAGAATTTTTAAGATTCCTTAAATTTTCCTTGAAAATCTGCTCACAAGAATCCATTACAACACTTCCTTTGTTTTCGTCAAAAGTCTTATGAGCTATTGTGTAACAATCACATAGTTCCTTTGCGTTAGGATGACCAGCACCACAAGAAAGAAATAAAAAAATTAAAGGTAATGAGGCAATTTTTTGCATGAGAACCAAAATTAGTCATAAAATTCGGGTTTAAATTTAATTATTGTTATCAAATTTGATGTTAGGTCCTGAGACAGAATTGTTTTTATTATGAGGTTAGATTGATCATATAAAATTTCTTTGTGTTTTACCCTTGTATTTTGCTTGTATTCATCTATAAATGTAACATTACCCCACTCATCGTAATTGTATAAAAACTTCATTCTAGGTATAGTTTCATCTCCATCAAAAAATTGTTTTGACTTAATAAATCCTCTGTCATTATATTCAAATACTTCTTTAGTTATTTCATTATTAATTAGAAGTTTACTTTCTACTTTTTCTAGATATCCAAGATTATTATAAATCAATGATTGTTCCTGGTATGGTCTTCCGTTGCTATTTAAAATTAATCTAGTTTCAGATGTGTCATTTTTTGTAGTAGAATATCCTTCTTCAAAAACAACATATTGTTCACCTAGTTTAAAGTTAATTTTAGCCTTGTTTGCATTTTTTTCTCTTGCATATACCTTTTTAATCATTTCATCCTTTTCATTATAAGAATAGGTATAAGAATAAAACCCGTAAGAGTCACTATATCTTTTAACAGTTAGGTTTGATGACTCATCATACTCATAAAAAATAAAACTTGTGTCCCTGTTTTTTCTTGTCTTATAAAAACCTTTTAAGCTTCCATTTTCATTAAATAAAAAAGCTTGTTTTCTTCCTGTATTGCTAATAGCACCTAATTCCTTTTTGCTGGAAATTGTACCA
>PBXW01000111.1 GCA_002727735.1 Crocinitomicaceae bacterium | reverse complement strand
TATAATGTGTGTGTAGAATTAGGAGTTACTTCCTCTGATTTTTTTGATGCCATTGCCACTTTTAAGGGGGCTTCAAAGAGATTGGAATTAGTTAAAATGTATGAAACTACGGCAGTATACAAAGACTTTGCCCATTCTCCTTCAAAGTTAAAAGCAACTACAGCAGCGTTAAAAAAGCAATATCCGAATAGAAAGTTGGTTGCTTGTATGGAGTTGCATACGTTCAGTAGCTTAAATAAATCTTTCTTATCACATTATCAAAACACCATGAAAGAAGCAGATTGTGCTTTTGTTTATTATAACAAGCACACTTTAAAGCACAAAAAGCTTGATGATTTGAGCAAAGAAGAAGTGAAAGCGGCTTTTGGTAGTAATAATGTTAAAGTGGTAACTTCATCAAATGATTTAGTACAACAGCTTACTGAAATGAATTGGGAAAATCAAAATTTGCTAATGATGAGTAGCGGTAATTTTGGTGGGTTAGATTTTACAGAATTAGCAGCACAAATTAGGAACTAAATTTCTTGTAGTAGATGAAATTTAAAAGGGAGATTATCAAAGAAAAAACCATTCCACTCAAAGTGAAAATCATTAAGTAAAGAGGAATTATTTTACCTGGTTTAAACATTTCCTCAATATTGTCCTGTTGCATTTCAATTAAGTCTTGTGGAGATTTTCCTTGGTAATATTCTGGTTCGTTTTTGATTTTTTCTTTAGCTAATTCCAATAATTCATCATCTTTTGTTAGCGCTATTAATGCTTCCTTTTTTTCGATAAGATAAGTAGGATTTACCCATTTATAATAACTAAAATAGTATGCGCTAATCCCAAGAGAAAAAACTAGACTTATTATTATTCCATTTTTAAAATTGTTAATTCTAGAAATATTATTGCTTCTAATAATTGAAACTCCAATGAAAATAATCATGATAAGTACATGAATGGGTATGGAAATTTCAGAAAATTTAACCTGAATATTTTCAGGAAATTGAAGTATTAATACATCAATAAGTACGGAAAGAGATAGAGCAAAAAGTCCAGTTTTAATTAGCTTAAGCATATGCTATTAGCCATTCATTGAAACTAAGAATTCCTCATTTGACTTGGTTACTCTAAGTCTATCTTTCATGAACTCCATAGCTTCAATTGGATTCATGTCAGCTAAATGCTTTCTTAAAATCCAAACTCTTTGTAAGGTTTCTTTATCCATTAATAAATCTTCTCTTCTAGTACCAGAGGTTAATATATCAATAGCTGGGAATATTCTTCTATTAGATATTTTTCTATCTAATTGTAATTCCATATTTCCTGTTCCTTTGAATTCTTCAAAGATTACTTCATCCATTTTAGATCCTGTTTCAGTAAGTGCAGTAGCTAGAATAGTAAGTGAACCTCCATTTTCAATTTTTCGTGCTGCTCCAAAAAATCTTTTTGGTTTATGTAAAGCATTTGCATCAACACCACCTGTTAATACCTTACCAGAAGCAGGCATTACAGTGTTGTATGCTCTTGCAAGTCTTGTTATGGAGTCTAAAAGTATACAAACGTCATGTCCGCATTCTACTAACCTCTTTGCTTTTTGTAGAACAATGTTTGCTACTTTCACATGTCTATCAGCTGGTTCGTCAAAAGTAGATGCTATAACCTCGGCTTTTACACTTCTTTGCATGTCAGTAACTTCTTCAGGTCTTTCATCAATCAATAGTACCATTAGGTAAGTTTCTGGATGATTTTCTGCAATTGCATTAGCCACATCTTTTAACAACATGGTTTTACCAGTTTTTGGCTGTGCTACAATCATACCTCTCTGTCCTTTTCCAATTGGAGAGAATAAGTCCATTACTCTTGTTGATGTGCTTTCTTTTGTATGACCAGTAAGGTTGAATTTTTCAGATGGGAATAAAGGAGTGAGATGTTCAAAAGGAACACGATCTCTAATGAATTCTGGATCTCTTCCATTTATTTTTTCTACCTGAACAAGTGGAAAATAACGTTCTCCATGTTTTGGTGGTCTCACAATACCCTTAATTGTATCACCAGTTTTTAGTCCAAAATATTTAACTTGAGATTGAGATACATATACATCATCCGGTGAGGATAAGTAATGGTAATCTGCAGACCTTAAAAATCCATAGCCATCTTGCATTAGCTCTAAAACACCTTCACTTATTATAATTCCTTCAAAATCATAAGAGTATTCTTCTTTTTTATGATGGTGATCATTGGATTCTTTTGAGGAGTTATTGTCTCTTCTGTGGTCGTTTCTTCTTCTTTGATGGCCTTCTTTTTCTGAGTCTTGTGATCTTCTTTGCCTGTGGTTATTTTGTTGAGGTCTTTCGTTTCTCTTGTCGTTTTCTGATCTTTTTTCATTGGAGGGTTTTCTTACCTCACTATTTCGATTTGTTTTTTCTTTTTCATCCTCTGACTTTGCCACTTCTTTTTTTGGATGCATTGCTTGCTCGTCAAGAATTTTGTAAACAAGTTCTTGTTTTTTTAGTTTGTCAATTTTTTGGATGTTAAGCTTTTCCGCAATTTCCCTTAACTCTGCAACTTTTTTGTTGTTTAATTTTTCAATATCGTACATTAATGGTAATTAATTAGTGAATTTAAAATGCTGAAATCTAATACTTGTGTGTATGAAATAATAAAGAATTGTCGAAAGACGATTCAAATATACTAAAGTAATTTAGTTTTTAAAATTTTTTTTTCATGATCAACAAATACTTGCCTTGATGAAATTTCTATTTTTGGTTAAACTTTTATTTATCAATGTTACAACGTATTCAAACCATCTACATTTTAATTTTAACTGTTTTGCTATTTATAGCTCCTTTCTTTTCGTTTACACAATTCAATTTAGAGGAAGGGAATATTCTTTTTTTAGCGACTGGAATGAAGGGCGATATTACAATTCTAGATAGTTTCGTTTTTCCAAATTATGTAATTACTGGTTACTTAGTCTCTGTTTCATTTTCTATATTAATGTTAGTAAATTATAAAAAAAGATCAAGACAAATGAGATATGGTAAACTATTGTATCTTATTATAAGTATTACATTTTGTTATATGTTGATTGAATCCTATAATCTTAAGAATTTAATTGACTCTTTAGAAAATGTTGTTTTTGTTGGGCAGACCTACCATATTGGATTTTTCTTATTGGTTTCATCATTCCCATTTTTGTTTTTAGCAAATAGATCAATTAAAAAAGATGAAGATCTTGTAAAGTCTTTAGATAGGTTGAGGTAATTATCTTTTCCCAAGTTCAATAACTTCTAGATTAGTTACTTTCTCTAATGAAAGCTCAAATCGAACAATCGTTCTTATTTTATGGAATCCTTTATTTCCAGCTGCTCCAGGATTAATATATAATATCTTATTTATTTCATCATGCATAATTTTACATATATGTGAATGTCCGCAGATAAATATTTGAGGTTGATGAGTAATTAATTTCAACTTAGTTTTATTGTTGTATTTGTATGGCTTACCTCCTATGTGTGTCATTAATAATTTATTTCTACCATATTTATGTACTACATCTTCATTGAATTCACTTCTAATGATGTGATTGTCTATGTTGCCAAATACAGCTCTAACAATTGAGATTTCTTTGAGTTGATCAATTATTTTGATATCTCCAATATCTCCTGCATGCCATATTTCATCACAATTTCCAAGATATTTAACATATCTTTCATCCCAGTAGCCATGGGTGTCTGATATTAATCCAATTTTAAGCATATATAGTTTTACAAAATATCTTTTGCATATAATTTCATTTACATTTACTTATTATGCTAAATTTTAAGATACTATGCATATTTTCAATTTTTGTGCAATTATGCCAAATTAATNGCTTTAGTGTCGATGAAATTAACACTAATACATATACTATGGAACAAGAAGCTAAATTAGATACNATTATTCTTGGNGCGGGTTGCTTTTGGTGTGTAGAAGCAGTTTTTCAACAGCTCAATGGAGTTGAACATGTTGTTCCAGGATATGCTGGTGGATTTACTACAAACCCAACNTATGAAGAAGTGTGTAGCGAATCAACTGGTCATGCAGAGGTAGCAAAAATAACTTTTGATAATTCTAAAATTTCATTATCAAAACTTTTAGAAGTTTTTTTTATGACACATGACCCTACTACGCTTAATCGTCAAGGAAATGATGTGGGAACTCAATACAGATCAGCTATATTTTGTGTGAATAATGAACAATATCAATTAGCTAAGTTGTTTAAAGCTAAGATTGATGAGTCATCTATTTGGCCAAATCCTGTTGTTACAGAGATTGAAATGCTTGATGAATTTTATNAGGCTGAAAATTACCATCACAATTATTATAACAATAATAAAAATCAAGGTTATTGTCAGTATGTTATNTTNCCTAAAATAGAAAAATTTAAAAAGATTTTTTCTTCTGAAATAAAAGTGAAATAAACTTATATTTGNACAATAATTTAACTTTTATGAGCAAGACAAAGCTTATTGAAAATATTTCTGAAATTGGTGCTGGAACTAGAGGTTCTTCTTTAGGAATAGATGCTTTAAAAATAGCAGACTTTAATTTGGAATTAGGCTTTTTTAAAAGGTTTAATCAATCTCATAAAATTATCAATAATAATGATTCATTACTTCAAGAAACANCCTATGGTAAGGCTAAAAGAATAGANCATATAATTGAAGTTTGTGAAGATATTTCTTCNAATGTTNCAGCTGTGTTAAAAAAGAATGGCTTCCCCATAGTTTTATCTGGTGATCATTCTGGAGCTATTGGTACTATCTCTGGTATAAAAACAGCAAATCCATCTGGAAGAATAGGAGTAATTTGGATTGACGCTCATGCTGATTTACACACACCATTTACTACTCCTTCAGGAAATGTGCATGGAATGACTTTGATGGCNTCANTGAATTTTGATAATGCNGAAAGACGTATTCANGANTTAGATCATTCNACCCAACAGCAGTGGGAAAAGCTTAAAAAAGTGGGGGATATTTATCCTAAAATTAGTGCTGATGATATTGTTTTTATTGGACTTAGGTCTACTGAAGATGCGGAAGATTATTTTATTATAGATAATAACTTAAAAAAGGTAAGTGTTGAAGAGGTGAGGAGAAGAGGTCATGAAAAAGTTTCAGAAGAAGTATTGGAATATTTATCTTCATGCGATACAATTTATATTTCATTTGATGTTGATAGCTTAGATTGTGATTTGGTGTCTTATGGGACAGGCACACCTGTTCCTAATGGCTTGACTGAACAAGAAGCAGGTGGATTAATTAATAATTTCTTAATAAATAAAAAGACTTCATGCCTTGAAGTTGTTGAAATCAATCCTTGNTTAGATAATAAGCAAAATAGAATGGCAGAAACTGCATTGAGAATTTTAGATCGTGCTTGTTCTATAATTGAAAAACGAGGTTAATGAATTCTATCCATGCTATCNATAAAACAATAAAAGAATTTGTTGTTGATCTCTACAGCGAGCCTAGTTTAATGGANGCTGTTGTACTACAAGACACAAAAAANGAACATGAAGGTGATATTACACTTATTGCTTTTTCTATTGTGAAATTTACAAAAGAAAATCCTGTTAAAACTGCGAATGATATTGGAGATTACCTATTGCAAAAATCTAGTTTATTTGAATCNTATAANGTTAAAAGTGGTTTCTTAAATCTAGTATTAAGAAAGTCAGTTTGGATTGATTTGTTCAATCAATGGTGCAGTCAAGATAATTATGGTTTATCTAAAGAACCCTCTAAAAAATTGTATATGGTGGAGTACTCTTCTCCAAATACAAATAAGCCGCTTCATTTAGGTCATCTGAGAAATATTTTTCTTGGAGATAGTGTTGTCTCTCTATTGAAGGCTGNAGGGCATAAGGTGGTAAAAACTCAAATAATAAATGACAGGGGTATTCACATTTGTAAATCAATGGTAGCTTGGAAATCTTTTGGAAATGGCGAAACTCCTGAATCTTCTGGTCTAAAAGGAGATCATCTTGTCGGTAAATATTACGTGCTATTTGATAAAAAATATAAAGAACAAGTNTCAGATTTAATAGATGCCGGTTTAGATAAAGAATCAGCTCAAGCAAAAGCGCAGATACTTATCGATGCTCAACAAATGCTAATTAAGTGGGAACAGAACGATACTGAAACAAGAAATTTGTGGAGTACGATGAATGGTTGGGTTTATGATGGNTTTAATAAAACNTACAAAGATTTAAAAGTCAATTTTGATCATTTGTATTACGAGTCAAGTACCTATTCAAAAGGGAAAGGTGTGGTGCAAGAAGGATTAAATGAAAATGTTTTCTACAAGAAGGAAGATAATTCTATTTGGTGTGACATGTCCAAGGATAAACTAGATGATAAACTCTTGCTAAGATCTGATGGCACATCTGTTTATATGAC
This sequence comes from Crocinitomicaceae bacterium, assembly GCA_002727735.1. Taxonomy (GTDB): domain Bacteria; phylum Bacteroidota; class Bacteroidia; order Flavobacteriales_D; family Parvicellaceae. The sequence continues at coordinate 6,857 of PBXW01000111.1, read as the reverse complement.
TCAAGATATTGGTACCGCAGTTCAGAGATTTGAAGATTACCCTTCATTGTCAGGTGTGGTATATACTGTAGGCAATGAACAAAACCATCATTTTAACGTGTTNTTTAAGATTTTACAAAAGTTAAATTATGATTGGGCCAAAAATTGTCACCACTTATCATATGGTATGGTAGAATTACCAGAAGGTAAAATGAAATCTAGAGAAGGCANTGTTGTNGATNNTGATGANTTANTNNNTACTGTAATTGAAGAGGCAAAACAACTGACTTTCGAAAGAGGTCATCTAGAGGGGATGAGTAAAGAAGAAATTAATGAGTTGTGCGGAAAAATAGGATTGGGTGGTCTAAAATATTTTTTGTTAAAAGTTGATCCAAGAAAAAAAATGTCTTTCAATCCGAAAGAGTCCATTGATTTAAATGGTCATACGGGTCCATTTATACAGTATGGGTATGCCAGAATTTGCAGTTTGATAGAAAAGGCAGATTCCTTTTCATCTTTTGATCATAACAATTTTGAATTGAGTGAAAAAGAACTTGAAGTAGTTAAATCTCTTGGTAGTTTTGAAGAAATAATTAAACAAGCTGCTCGTGAGTTGTCACCTTCAATTTTAGCTAATTATTTATTTGGATTAGTTAAAACTTATAATTCATTTTATCAAGATTGTCCTATAATAAGAGAGCCAAACCAAGATTTGAAACTATTTAGATTGAGCTTGTCCTCATTAACAGCGAGAGTTCTTTTTAATGGGATGTCTATTTTGGGTATTGAATTGCCACGAAGAATGTAATCTATGTTAGATACTTATGATTCATATCCTAGTTGGAGAAAATTCCAACCTTATTTCCCTGAAGATTGGAGAATAAATGAACAAAATGCCCCTGAAGAATACTATTGGAAATGGAGAGATTTCGATGTTCATATTGATCATTACAAGACTATAAATAAACCAAAGAACTTCAAACTTATTTTGCTTCACGGTGGAGGTGGAAATGGTCGCTTATTATCTCCTGTCGCTGTTTTTTTTAATCGTCTTGGCTATGAGTGTATAGCTCCAGATTTACCTGGCTTTGGATTAACTAAAATTCATAAACCTAATTCCTATTATACTTGGATAGACTTGGTAAATGATTTAATAGATTCGGAGCTAGAAAAAAGTAATATGCCAATTGTGCTTAGTGGAATAAGTTTGGGCGGAATGTTGGCATATCAAGTAGCTTGTTTAAATAAAAAGGTCAGCGGTTTAATTGTAACAAGTTTAGCTGATACAAGAAAAAAATCTGTTCAAATGGGATTGGCTAGAAATAAATTATTTGGAGCTGTTTCTCCTCTTTTGTTAAGTAAGTTGAGTGTTTTGACGGATGATTTAAAAATTCCAATTAAATGGACTACAAAAATGTGGGCAATGGCAAATAATTCAAATTTTGTCAATGACCTTATGGGTGATAAGGTAGGTTCTGGAAGTTGGGTATTTCTTAAATTTTTTAGGACTTTATTTGAAGCTTCTCCAGAAATTGAACCTGAAAATTTTGACTTATGTCCACTTTTGTTTTTACAACCGGAAAAGGATTATATCATTCCATGGTCAATGTCAAAACCATTCTACGATGCACTTTCATGCCCAAAATCACTTGTCTTTTTAGAAAACTGCGGTCATATACCTCTTGAAGAACCAGGTACAGATCAAATGATAAATAGCGTGGTTGAGTTTTTGGAGGAACTCTAAATTATTTCTTAGAAAAGTGTTTTTTCTCTTTGATTCTTGCTGCTTTACCAGTACGTTCTCTTAGATAAAACAATCTAGCTCTTCTTACAGAACCTTCTTTGTTAACAGCAATTTTTTCAATAAAAGGGGAGGCTAAAGGGAATATTCTCTCTACACCTGTTCCACCAGACATTTTACGAATGGTAAATGTTTCTGTTGTCCCTGTACCTCTTCTTTGAATCACAGTTCCTTGGAAAGACTGAAGTCTTTCTTTGTTACCCTCTTTAATTTTGTAGGTAACTGTAATGGTGTCTCCAGAACTAAATTTAGGCCATTCTTTAGTTTCTGAAATTTCATTTGCTATTTGCTTTACTCTATCCATGATTCAATTTTTAGGCGTGCAATATTACAAAGTTTTTTTTTAATTATCCCAATTACAGTCCTATTATTTTAATAGGTCAGGTCTTCTTTTTTTTGTGTTTTCCAATGATTTTTCAAATCTCCACTTTTCAATTTCTTTTAAATTACCTGATGTTAGCACTTTTGGGACCTCCCATCCATTAAAATTTGATGGTCTTGTATAAACCGGAGGGGCGATTAAATTATCTTGAAATGAATCACTCAATGCTGAAGTTTCATCATTGAGTACTCCAGGTAATAATCTAATAATACTATCACAATATATGGCTGCTGGTAATTCTCCTCCAGACAAAACATAGTCGCCAATAGAAATTTCTTTAGTAACAATATGATCTCTTATTCGTTGATCAATACCTTTATAATGTCCACAAATAATAATTAAATTTTCTAATAATGAGTGTTGATTTGCCATTGGCTGTGTTAATTGTTCACCATCTGGACACATGAAAATTACTTCGTCATAATCTCGTTCTTTTTTTAGATTTTGAATACAATTATAAAGTGGTTCTATAGAAAGCACCATCCCTGCACCACCTCCAAAGGCATAATCATCAATGCTTTTTTGCTTATTGTTGCTGAAATCTCTTAAATCATGTAGATAAATTTCAACAAGTTTTTTTTCTTGTGCTCTTTTTAAAATTGATTGCTCAAAATAGCTTGTCAGTAATTTAGGTATTGCGCTAATAATGTCAATTCTCATGATAGTTTGATTTGTAGACCATCGTATGCAATTTTTATATTTTCAGGTAAGGTAGATTCAACTTCATCGTGTTTTCCCATAAGATGGGAGATGTGAGTGAGATATGCTTTTTTCGGTGCTAGTTCCTGAATCATTTCCACAGCTTGGTCTAAATTTAAGTGAGAAATATGTTCTTCTTTTCTCAAGGCGTTAATAATGAGTACATCAAGGTTTTTTAATTTTTCTTTTTCTTTTTTCTCAATCGTTTTGGCATCAGTTATGTAAGCAAAATTATTAATTCTAAAACCTAATACTGGAAGTTTATAGTGAAGTACTTCAATTGGATCTATTTTAACATCACCTATCAAAAATGAATCATTTTTGTTAATAGAGTATCTGTTTATTTTAGGGATGCCTGGATAGCTAAATTTAGGGTCAAAAATATAGATGTATTCTCTTTGCAGCGCTTTAAACACGTTGTCACTACAAAAAATGTCAATGGATTTTTTTTGCTTAAAGTTATAAGGTCTTATGTCATCTAATCCAGCAACATGGTCCTTGTGTTCATGGGTAAAAAGTACAGCATCTAACTGACCTACATTGTATTTAAGCATTTGTTGTCTAAAGTCAGGGCCTGTATCTACAACTATAGATTTATTTTTATAGTTAACATGTATGGAAGATCTAAGTCTTTTGTCTTTAGAGTTAGTTGAAGTGCAAACTGCGCAATGACATCCAATAACTGGTACTCCTTGTGAGGTTCCAGTACCAGTAATGGTAATAATCATTTCATTATTTTCCATGATTTATGATATCCTTTATTTTTTGCAATGTGAATTCAACATCTTCTTTGGTGTTAAATCTACTAAAGGAAAATCTTACAGATTGACATTCTTGATTTGGAAGTTCAGCTAATACATGAGACCCTTGAGTTGATCCAGAAGAACATGCGCTACCACCAGATGCAGCAATTCCATGGATGTCTAGACTAAATAACAACATAGAATTACAAACATCATTNGGAAAACAGACNTTGAGNACAGTATATAGACTTCTNTNAGGATTTANATCACCATTNAAATCNATTCTNNNATCTATTTTTTTAAGTTCTTCTATCATNAANGATTTTAATCCTTGNATNTGNTTTTGGTGTGAACTTAANTCTTCNTAAGCCATTTCCATTGCTTTTCCNAGGCCAACAATTCCATATAGATTTTCAGTNCCNCCTCTATTTTTNCTTTCTTGAGATCCACCNGTAATTAAAGGATTGAGNGATATNTTGTTATTTACATATAAAAATCCAATTCCTTTTGGTCCATGAAGTTTATGGGCAGAACAAGTAAGAAAATCAATGGGTGTTTCAGATAAGTTAAAATCGTAATGCCCCATAGTTTGAACTGTGTCAGAGTGAAAATANACATGTGATTTTTGGGCACAAATTTGAGCTACTTCTTGAAATGGAAGTAGTGANCCAATTTCATTATTGGCATGCATTAACGTGACTAANGTCTTGGTCTCATCTTCTAGTAGCTGTTTAAGTTGAGAAATACTTGGATGCCCATTTTCATCAGTTTCTAAAAAAGTTAAATTAATGTTATGATTATCTCTCAAGCATTCTGCAGTATGTAAAACAGCATGATGTTCAATTTTAGTTGTAATTATTCTCTTTACGTTTAGGTCATGAACAGCACATCTCAATGCCATATTATCTGCTTCAGTTCCACCTGAAGTAAAAATGATTTCATTGTTTTTAGCATGGATAAGGTCAGCAATTTTTTTCCGATTAATCTCAATAGCATTTTTTGTTTTTCTGCCAAATGAATGTGTGCTTGATGGATTCCCAAAATAATCATATAAATAAGGTTCAATTTCCTTAACAACNTCTTTAGCTATTGGGGTAGTAGCTGCATTATCTAAGTAAACTTTCATTTTGTCGTAAATATATGGAATTACATAAGCTTTTTGACTTCATCAACAAATCTTGAAGCAAGACTTGTGGCTTTTTCTAAGCTTTTGCTTTCTGCGTATATCCTTATAATGGGTTCAGTATTTGATTTTCTTAAATGAACCCATTCTTCGTCAAAATCCAATTTCAATCCATCAATTTTATTTTGTGAGATATGGGCATATTTTTCAGAAATNGTGTTAACCAATTTATCAATATCAGTCGATGAGTTTAGTTCAACTTTATTTTTACTAATAACATAACTAGGATATGATTTTCTTAATTGACTCATGGATAATTTCTTTTTGGCTAAGTGGGTAAGGAATAAAGCAATACCCACAAGAGCATCCCTTCCATAGTGTGCAGATGGGTATATTACACCACCATTTCCTTCACCGCCAATAACTGCATTTTTTTCTTTCATCATATTCACTACATTAACTTCGCCAACTGCAGAGGCAAAATAATGACCTCCATGTTTTTCTGTAACATCTCTAAGGGCTCTTGTTGAAGATAAATTAGATACCGTGTTCCCTTTTTTAAAACTTAGAATATGATCGGCCACTGCAACCAAGGTATACTCTTCACCAAATACATTACCATCTTCACATACAAAAGCCAAACGATCNACATCNGGATCAACAACAATACCCAAATCTGCTTTTTTGTCNATTACTGTTTTACTCAATTCTGTAAGGTGNTCGGGAAGAGGTTCTGGNTTGTGTGGAAATTCTCCATTTGGTGTGCAANACANCTCNGTTATATTATTACANTTAAGCGCTTTTAGTAATTTTGGCAATGCAATTCCTCCNGTACTGTTAACTGCATCTATCACAACATTAAAATTTGCTTTTTCAATAGAACTAATGTCTACACCTTCTAAGCTTAAAATATCTTTAATGTGTAGGTCTATATAATTATCTTTTGTAGTGGTTTTNCCTAAATGATCAACTTCATTAAATATCAATTTGTTTTCAGCAATAAGTTCCATTAATTCTCTACCNTCATTTTCACTAATAAACTCTCCCTTTTCATTAAGGAGCTTTAGCGCATTCCATTGTTTAGGATTNTGGCTAGCTGTTAAAATGATGCCGCCTTTTGCTTTTTCCTTAGGAACAGCAAACTCAACTGTTGGTGTTGTAGATAATCCTAAATTAATAATGTCTATGCCAAGAGATTGAAGTGTTCCAATGCATAAACTTTCCACCATTTCTCCCGATAGTCTAGCATCTCTTCCAATGACGACTGTTAGAGCGTCTTTCTTGTGTTTTTTCTTGAGCCAAAGACCATAGGCACTTACAGATTCAACAATGTCAATTGGGGTTAGATTTTGGCCAGGTAAGCCTCCGATAGTTCCTCTAATTCCGGAAATGGACTTAATAAGTGTCATTTTTTTTGCTCGAATATAACTAATGGCTTAGGACTCAGGTGTGATTTTGGCATAAAATTTTTAACAATAACCTGTCCAGGAAAAGTAAGTGTTAATTTAATTGTGGATAAGCTTACCAACAAATGTGTTGCTCCTATTGATATATAAATAAATTTGTTAAGCAAACAATACTTTAAAATATGTTTGACACTCCATCCTCAAATGATGAAATTCTTCAAAAAGTAGTGCAATTTGAAGATATGCTAAAAGGAAAATCATTTACTTTCTTTGATGTAGATGACTACGAAAAAATAGTTGATTATTACATTGATGTTGAGATGACTTCTAAAGCCATATCAGCTTTAGATTTTGGTTTAAACCAATTTCCAAATGATTTGACTTTATCACTCATAAAGGTTGAAGTATTAAACAGTAAACAGCTTTTTGACGATTCTTACAGGTTGTTGAAGTCGCTAGAGCAATTTTACCCTAATAATATAGATATCCTTTTTAACTTAGGTAAAATATATTCCATTACTAATAGAATTCAAACAGCCAAAATCTATTTTGAAAATACACTGAATTTAATTAGAGTTAATGATTCTTACAATGACCTATTATCTGACATTGCTTATGAATTTTTACAGATTGGTCAAAACTTTCACGCTATTGAGGTGATGAAGCGAATATTGGAAATCAATCCTGATGATGAGTCAACAATGATGGAGATTGGGATAGCTTA
>PBXW01000110.1 GCA_002727735.1 Crocinitomicaceae bacterium | reverse complement strand
GCACTAATGATAGCCATTTCATTATTTACTTCTCTATTTTCATTTGATGTGATTTCAAATTCCTCTAGTAATTCCATAGATTCTTCTATTTCTACGTTGAGCACTACTTCTTTACCAGAATTAACTACTATGGTTTGCACCAAGGGCTTATACCCAATAAACGTAAATCGAATTTGATGTCTACCTAACGGCACATTTTCAATTTTAAATGTACCATTACCCGCAGTGGCTACGCCAGAGCTGAAATCTCCATTTACAAATTGAACATTAACACCAGGAAGAGGAAATTGAGATTCTAAATCAACCACTTTTCCTTTCACCGTTTGTTGAGAATAGCTTAACCCAGAAAAAAACAGGGCTACAATAAATAATAAATTAGATTTCATAACAGTATATATTAACTCAAAACTAAGTTAATTAATACCCTTATTGCAAAATAGGAAACCAATAAAAAGGATTCAAAAACAATTGTTAATAAAGTATAACCACTTGTTTTTGANNTGGTTAGTAATGATNTTTAAGGATANATAAAANNTAATTAAGCTAAAGAAAGATTGATGAGGGACTCAAAAAGTGCAACACCATCTTGATTGCCTAGTAGTTCATCAACAGCTCTTTCGGGATGNGGCATCATACCCATTACATTTTTTGCAGNATTGGTTACACCNGCNATATTTTGTACCGAACCATTAGGATTAANCTCATCGTTTATAATGCCATCTTGATTACAGTACTGAAATAANACTTGATCTTTATCAAATAAAGATTGAATGGTATCATCGTCAGCAAAGTACCTTCCTTCACCATGTNCTATGGGAATTTTATAGGCTTTACCCTGAGTTAGNTCTTTNGTTAAACCAGCAGTTTTAGAGGAAGGGGTTAAGTATACATTTTTACAAATGAACTTTTGATTATTATTATGTAATAAGGCACCAGGCAGTAACCCCGATTCACAAAGAATTTGAAAACCATTGCAAATACCGAGTAATAAACCTCCNTTGTTGGCATGATTAATTACAGCATCCATTATAGGGGAGAAACGGGCAATAGCACCAGATCGTAGGTAATCTCCATAAGAAAAACCACCAGGCAAAACAATAAGTTCNCAATTTTGGGTATCTGTATCTTTATGCCATAATTCAACGACTTCTTGTCCTAAGATGTTGCCTAAAGCATACATCATATCGTGATTACAATTAGATCCAGGAAAAGTAACTACACCNCATTTCATTTGAGTTGATTTTGGGNTTCAAAGATATAATTTAATCGATATGCATTATACGAAATGAGCTATGAAAACACCCACAATAAATAAAACCAAGCTACCATCGCATAACCANTTGTATTTGCTNCTAATAAAACCATTAGANAAAAAGATGGCCAAAGGCACAAANAANGGAATTATAGCTCCAAATGGNCGGTTGTAAATAAGTAAATCAATAACNCANAAAANTAGGGNACANANGAGCATGGCAATAACGACCCATACCACTCTTTTNAATCNGTTATTTGAGTGTAAAAAAGTTCTGGCAATTGGTCTAATTGATAAGATGAATGTAATGGCAACAAAACCTGTGAATAGCTGCATAATAAGGTTGGTTGATTCAAAATAACTAATCAATCCAGTCTCCCACCAAGTCATAANNACTGCGGATAGATTTTTATTAATTATACCAAATGGAACGACATAAGCAGACAANACAATTAGGGTAATAATGGGCATAACATATTCTCTCCATTTNAATGGTCTAATGATAAATAAAACCACCCATATAAGCGGAATTAAAAAAATATTTAGAGAAAAAAAGACACTACTTATAAGTATGTGTAAACTGGCTTTGAAAACAAGATTTTTACAAGATTCGTTTCTAAATATTTTGAGCAAATTACCAAGGGCAAAAACTAAAAATAGATTNGCCACAATGGGTAATNCAAATTCTTCTATGGAGTCAAAACAAGACATTAGAACGATGTATAATAATCCNGGCAGATAGAATGATTTANGNAACAGNACACTTCTGTTGNTGATAANATTNATGTNNAAAGCNGTAAAAAAAACAACGATATATATNAGNACNTANAATAAAAATTTAGGAAGAATTCCGATGAGNTTAAAAAANAAATGANCACCNTCAAAANCATAAGGATCATTGAAGTGAACAATTAAATGAAGTAGCATTATGCTCCATCCGNAAACTATGAAAACAAATGGCTGATTTGTTCTTAAAATGTTGAGCATAAACTAAATTAAGTAATAAAGTAATTAATAACCTGTATAAGAATATCAATTATTTTTTACTTTTGACATGAAAATTAAAATTATGGATTGGTTAGTATACCCGCTTAGAGACTCGTTAGTTTGGCTTTTTGAAAACACATTAGAGCCATTAGGTAATAATCCTAATACCCTTTTCTTATTCTTAATGTTAGGGGGAGCTACATTCTGGATGTTTAAGCAACATCAACTCAACAAAAAAGCAGATGCAGATCCAGAGCAGATAAAATAATCTACTCTATTATAATTCGCTCTTTCAACTCATTTCCTTCCAATTGTAATAACAGTAAAAAATGTAGTAATTACCAAAAAGCAATTACAATCATATTTAGATTAAATTGTTACTAAATANTCAGTNAAGAAAAAAATAAATGATGAATCTACATTACGTCTTGACCAATGTCTTTTCGGTAGTAGGCTCCATCAAAAGAGATGTTCTCTAAATTTTCGTAGCTTGTTTTTAGGGCTGTTTCTAGATTTTTACCATAGGAAGTTACAGCTATTACTCGACCTCCATTGCTTACTACTTTATTGTTTTTAATGGTAGTTCCCGCATGAAAAACCATGGATTTTTCATCTGTATTAGCCATGGATATTTCCTTCCCTTTTTCATAAGATTCAGGATAACCACCAGCTACCATCATGACAGTACTGGCTGTTCTAAGGTCTATCTCCACATCTCTTTCTGAAAGCGTATCGGTAGCAATACCATCAAATAGCTCTAATATGTCGGACTTTAGACGGGGTAAAACAACTTCTGTTTCTGGGTCGCCTAATCTACAGTTGTATTCTATAACATAAGGGTCGCCTTTTACCGCAATAAGCCCAAAGAAGATAAATCCAGAGTAAGCAATGCCATCTTTTTTTAGTCCCTTTACCGTAGGAATGATAATTTGATTTTCTACCTTATCCATGAACTCTCTGTTGGCAAAAGGCACAGGAGAAATTGCGCCCATTCCACCCGTGTTGAGCCCCGTATCTTGTTCCCCAATTCGTTTGTAATCTTTGGCTTCAGGCAATATTTTGTAGTTGGTTCCATCAGTAATGATGAAAACACTTAATTCTACACCAGCTAAAAATTCTTCTATGACAACGGTGTTGCTTGCCGATCCAAATTGTCCTTTAAGCATTTTTGTAAGCGCTTTCTTTGCTTTACTTAGCTCATTTTCTATGATAACTCCTTTACCTGCAGCAAGACCATCTGCTTTTAGCACATATGGAGCTTTTTGATTTTCTAAAAATGCTGTAGCTTCTTGTAGCTGATGTTTATTGAAAGAACCAGATTTAGCTGTTGGAATGCGGTGTCTTTTCATGAAAGACTTTGCAAAATCTTTACTGCCCTCTATTTGAGCCCCTTCTTTGGTTGGTCCAATTACGGTAATGTTAGCCAATCGAGGTTGACTGCTAAAATAATCATGAATACCATCTACTAAAGGTTGTTCAGGGCCAACTACCAATAAGTCTACATCGTGTTGAATGGTGAAATCGCCAATTGCTTTAAAATCGCTTAAATCTAGAGCAATGTTTTCAGCTATTTCTGCTGTTCCTGCATTACCTGGAGCAACATATAACTTTTCTAGCTGAGAACTTTGTGCCATTTTCCATGCCAATGCATGTTCACGCCCCCCCGATCCTAACAATAGTATTTTCATGAATGAATTTTTCACAAAAGAAAAAAAATATATGGCATCAAACTCAAATAATTTTCAACACCACAATATTTATTTTAAACAATGTATATTTACATATCCAATATTTAAGATTGGAATGAATATTGTTAATAATTTTTTAAACGCAATAATTATGAAGAAGCAAATCGTCCTATCTCTTTTATTTTCTATGTTTTTAGTAGCTGGTTTTGCTAAAGACAAAAAAATCACTTTTCACGTAAATGGAAAATGCGGTATGTGTGAAGAACGTATTGAAAATGCATTGGATATAAAAGGAGTCAAATTTGCTGATTGGTCTGTAGAGACCAAAATGTGTACAGTTAAATTTAANCCNGAAGTAATTTCAGAAAAAGAAATNCATCAAATTATNGCNAAANTNGGTCACGANACAGCTCAGTGCAAGGCTACAGATAAAGATTACAATANCTTACACCATTGTTGTCATTACNNNAGAGAANAATTAANTAATGCGATATTTTTTAAGTTTTCTACTATTACTTNCTATTTCCTTTTTTGTAGAGGCTCAAGAACANGAAGAACCTGTTTCTGGTCATGTATTTGAATTGTTAGATAATGATTCTTTATCNCCTCTTCCAGGAGTAAATGTATTTTATGAAGGTTCNACNATTGGTGCCACTACNAATTCTGCNGGNTACTTTGAATTAGAGCACGACCACACTAACCATCGTTTAGTCTTCAGCTTTGTTGGTTACCANACAGATACTTTNGAAATTCAAGACGATAAGGAACTAAATGTGGTTATGGGAGAAGGAAAGATTTTGGAAGATGTGTTGGTGGAGTATGTTAAAGGGGCGTATAGTTTTTCTAAAATAGACCCAAGGCATGCCCACATTATAAGTCAAGAAGAATTAAGAAAAGCAGCGTGCTGCAATTTGGCAGAAAGTTTTGAAACTAACCCTTCTGTTGACGCCACATTTACCGATGCTGTTACTGGAACAAAACAAATTCAAATGATGGGTTTGTCTGGAAAATATGTTCAAATGTTGTCTGGAAATGTTCCGGTACTTAGAGGCCTTTCTTTATTGTCTGGACTAAAGCAAATTCCGGGTTCTTTTATCCATCAAATTGCTGTTTCTAAAGGAGCNGGCTCAGTACTCAACGGNTTTGAAAGTATGATTGGTCAAATCAANATGAACCTNAAGCAACCTGAATATGCGGAGAAATTTCATTTTAATTTTTATTTGAATCAAGGTGGGAGAACGGAATATAATACTTTTTATACCCACAAGTTTAAAAAGAAATGGTCCACAACGGTAATGGCTCACTATGAAGATCAGTCCATTAAAAATGATCGCAACAACGATAATTTTTTAGATATGCCGTTGCACAACGATTTTATTTTCNATAACCAGTGGAACTACAGGTCTTCTAAAATTCATATGGAATTAGGCTACAATGGNGCNTACAGTAANNTGACNTCTGGAAGAATAGATGTTCAGCCATCTTACCCNGTAAATATGGAAATTTTACATGCTAATGCATTTGCCAAAATCGGATATTTATTTCCTAATGATGATTTTAAAAGCTTAGCCTTACAGCTGAGTGCAAACCTCAATGATCAAGAGACCACTATTGGTTTAACCANCTTCAAAGGCAGANAACTGTCAGGATATGCCAACCTCATTTACCAACAAGAATTGGGTAAGAAGAAAGANGAAAACTACTTTAAGCTTGGAGCAAGTTGTCAAGTAGATAGCGTTACTGAAACTTTGAGATTAAGATATTTAACGCTACTAAATAACAATGCTAATTTTTANAATAGAAGATTAGAAATTGTGCCTGGTGTTTATGGTGAATTTACCCACAACTCAGAAAAATGGGGNTTGATAGCTGGTATTAGAGGTGATTATACTTCTTTTTTCAATAGATATTTTATCACACCACGACTTCATTTAAGACATAGTTTTTCTAATAATACAGCTATAAAAGTTATGGTAGGTAGCGGAAGGAGAACTCCTTTTATGATTATGGAGAATGTGGGCTATATGGCTACTTCCAGACAATGGATATTAGATTCTTATGGTATGATTGGTCTTCAGCAAGAAATATCATGGAACATTGGAGCAGCACTACTGCATGAGTTTGATTTATGGAACCGCGAGGGAGTCTTTACCTTAGATGCTTACCATAGCTTTTTTGAAAATCAATTGGTGGTAGACCTTGATCAGTCAGCTAGAGAAATACATTTTTATGCATTAAATGGAAGGTCTTATTCAAACTCTATTCAAGCGGAATTAAATTATGATATCAATAGAAGAATGAGCATACGTACAGCTTATCGATTTTTAGATGTTAAAACAGATTATTTGA
>PBXW01000109.1 GCA_002727735.1 Crocinitomicaceae bacterium | reverse complement strand
TTACACTTCTATAAACCATGTGATAGAGGATAAACCATATGCTTATCAAATAATAAACGGAAACAAAACAGANGTTGTTTGTTTGTATACATTGAATGAAAAAACACTAAAGTTTTCTCTACCTAACGGATACAACAAGGAATATCCACTTATAATAGATCCAACACTCATCTTTTCTACATTTTCTGGATCCTANTCTAANAATTTTGGCTACACAGCTACNTTTGANTCCAAAGGNTTTCTTTATTCTGGCAGTAGTGTTTTTGGAAGTCAATATCCTACTACNNTAGGAGCATACAATGTNAATTTTATGGGTGGAGATGTTGATATTGGANTAAGTAAATTTGATACAACTGGATCATTTTTAGTGTATTCAACATACNTAGGAGGAAGTAGTGAAGAATTACCCCATAGTATAATTGTAAATAATATGGACGAACTGTTTATTTTGGGAACTACCTCGTCACAAGATTATCCAACTACAACAAATTGTTTTGACTCNACTTTTAATGGTGGAACNGCANTAGANATGTCAAATGGTTTAGGGATTAATTACATTAACGGTTCAGATATTTTTGTTTCTAAACTTAGTGCAGACGGTTCAAACCTAATTGGTTCCACATACATTGGNGGAAGCGGTAACGATGGTTTGAATAGAACCAGTTCCAATGCCGTTGANGATACATTAAGATANAATTATGCAGATGAAATAAGAGGAGAGATTGAAATTGATCAAAACAATAATATTTATGTTGGAACCTGTACGCAATCTGTAGATTTTCCAGTATCAACTAATGCTTATCAAACAACTTATGGTGGTGGTAATATTGATGGTTGTGTATTTAAGTTAGATAATAAATTACAAAACTTAGTTTGGTCTAGTTATCTNGGTGGTGAAGGATTTGATGCCATATATTCTATTGCTATTGACGATTCACTTAATATTACATTAGCTGGAGGAACAAATTCAAAGCAATTTCCAACTACTTCAAATGCTTACCAGGACACTCTNCAGGGAGGAAGATGTGATGGTTTTGTGTCAAAAATAAAGNACAATGGATCTCANCTTCNAAGCTCCACNTACTATGGTTCTAATGAATATGACCAAGTATATTTTGTGGATTTAGATCGCTACCAAAACACCTATGTTTTTGGGCAAACAGAAAAACAAGACTCTACTTTTATTNATAATGCGCAATGGAGTATTCCTGGAAGTGGACAATTTGTAAGTAAAATTACTCCAGACCTGTCTCAACGGATATACTCTACTGTATTTGGNTCTGGAACAGGAATTAATATATCCCCTACTGCTTTCCTAGTTGACNTATGCAATAAGATGTATTTGGCTGGATGGGGAGGAACTGTTAATCAGTACCCAACTTACTTTAGCAATGCTGGTTATACCCATAACATGCCTATCTCCTCTGATGCTTATCAAAGTACAACAGATGGAAGTGATTTCTACATTATGGTAATTGAAGATGATGCTTCAGGGTTTGTATATGGCTCTTATTTTGGTGGCCCAACATCAACTGAGCATGTTGATGGAGGAACTTCAAGATTTGACCGAAAGGGTAAAATATATCAAGCCATATGTGCAGGATGTGGAAATAACTCTGATTTACCTACTTATCCCAGCAATGTAGTATCTGCTACAAACAATAGCTCATGTAACTTAGGTGTATTTAAAATGGAATTTGACTTACCTTATGTACTTGCTGATTTTGATCAACCACCCATTGGATGTGAACCTATTTCTCATCAATTTAACAACACTAGTGTTTATAACAATACCAGCACATATAGCTGGAACTTTGGAGACGGATNTACAAGTAATCTGAAAAACCCATCTCATACATTTCAGAATGCTGGCACTTACTCTGTTGAGCTCATTGTAAGTGATACAGCAGCTTGTAATTTTAGTGATACTGTAATTAAAGATGTAATTGTTGTGGGTGATAGCTCATTTCACATTNGCAATTNAGATTTATGTCTTGGAGAAACAATTCAAATTGGAATTTTACCCAACCCNGACACTTCTTTCAGTTACCAATGGGTTCCAAATACCAACCTAAGTGATTCTAGCATTTCTAATCCTTTTGCAAGTCCAAGTCAATCAACTACTTATGCCCTTTTAATTAGTAATGGAATTTGCACAGATACTGCAACTCAAACCATCAATATTATAGACCCAAGTATTTCATTACCATCCGTTCACACCCTGTGTAATTATGATGATATAATAACCCTCACACCATCAAATGGCAACAATTCTAATCTGTATATATGGTCTACCACTTCCCAATTTGATGACACATTAAATGTATTAACAGACTCGACTATTGCAGTATCTCCAAACAATGACACATGGTATTTTGTAAAATCTATAAATGGCAGTTGTGAATTCATTGATAGTACTCTAGTCCAAGTTTCCATCGGCAACTTATCCTTAATTGGTGATTCAATTCTATGTTTTGGTGATTCAATATTAATTGTAGCTGAAACATTTCAAAACCCAGATTCCATCAATTTTATTTTTAGCCCTGACAGTGTCGCTTTATCAAGTGTACAAAATGACTCCGTATGGTTTACGTTTAATGAAAATCACATGATATACGTTAATGTTAGTGATCCACTAACCAATTGTAACTTAACAGATTCTATACTTGTAATTATTGACTCGTTACCCAATTTAAACATCACTACAGCTACAGATTTTTCAGTAATTGCTGCAGGTAACAGCACTCAATTATATGTGTTACCCAATGGTTATCAGTACCAATGGGAACCCAGTAATTCCTTAGATAATCCAACCAATCAAAATCCCATAGCTAGCCCTGTAATTACCACATTATATCACGTTGATGTAATGAGTCAAAACTGTACGAAATCTGATTCTATTTTAATTGTGGTATCAGAACTTAATTGCGGGGAACCAGAAGTATTTATTCCAAATTCATTCACCCCGAATAGTGACCAAACAAATGATGTTTTTAAAGTAAGAGGGAATTACATTGCTGAATCAAATTTTCTTCTACGCGTATTTGATCGCTTTGGCAATATGGTTTATGAAACTCAAGACCAACAAGATGGATGGGATGGAAAATACAAAGACAAAGAATGTGACCCAGGTGTATTTGTTTATTATTTAGAGTTAGACTGCCTTGATGGTCAACATTACTTTAAAAAAGGAAATGTAACGTTAATTAAATGAGAATAAGGGTATTTGACATAATGCTTTTTACATTACTAATTGTTATACAGATAACCTCTTTAGCACAAGACTTTCATTTCTCCATGAACCAATTGTCGCCATTAAACTTAAACCCAGCTATTGTTGGGGATTTTGATGGAGATTTGAGGATAAATTCTAATCACAGGAGTCAATGGAGTGCAGTAACAACCCCTTACAGCACCTACTCCATTTCAGCAGATTTAAATACAAAAAAGCAATTACCAATAGGTTTCATCATTAANCAAGATAGAGCTGGAGACTCNAAATTCAATACNATNCAATTTAATTTAGGTAGTGCATTTAATCTTATTTCAGATTCCATNCAACAGTTAAGAGTCGGATTTCAATCGGGAATAACAACAAGAGGAATTAATACCAATGACATTACATTTGACGCCCAGTACAATGGAACTCAATTTGACCCTAACCTACCCACCAATGAGAATTTTAGCAATTTCAATCACCTNTANGGGAATTTAAACTTAGGTGTACACTATATGGTCAATTTTAAAAGCCAACTTATACAAATACATGCAAGTTGTTTCAACTTAAACCAAAGCAATCAATCTTTTTTGGGAGCCACTCCCCCAGTTTCATTGGATATGAAATGGATTGGAAAAATTAGTCATAGCTACTTCATTAATGATTTTTTTAGCTTAACAAGCTCGGGTTTTATTACAAGACAAGGGCCACATCAAGAAATTTTAATTGGCACAGAATTTCAATACACCTTNGCTGAGCTAAGCTATTTGAAAAGAGCTTTTTGGACAGGTATTTATTACAGAACAAGAGATGCTGTTTTTGTTTCAAGTGGCTTGATATTTGATGCTTGGAAAATTGGTNTTTCCTATGATATTAATTTATCTAAATTGATTCCTGCATCAAATATGAGAGGAGGATTTGAAATAGGAGTTGCCTACATAATGAAAAAGAAAATAAAATTAGTTTCTCCACTNTTTATATGCCCAGACTACCTTTAATATATTGCTTACTATTTTCATTAACCATGTCCATGAACTTAAGAGGGCAAAACAATGAAATGATGATTGACTTGGGCATTAATGCATTTAATGAAAGAGAATTTGGCAAATCATATCAGTTATTCCAAAAAGCTTTAAAAGTCGACTCTACANCTATTAGATTACAATTTTACTATGGTCTCACATTGTATAAAATTCATGAATATCAACAGGCTAAAGTATACTTATCTCATGTTGTTGAAAAAGACCCCTCTGGAAAAATTTTTCCAGAAGCCAGTTATTATTTGGGGCTCTTGTACAAACAAAATCATCAATACAAAGAGGCTATAAAAGAGTTTAAAAAAGCCAAGGCACATTTTATTCATGATAAAAAAAGCTACATGTATAATAAATCATCCAGAGAAATAAATTCATCGATATATGCCATGAGACATGAAAATGAAATTATAAAAATGGATATTTCACTTGCACACGGAAATATAAATGGGAAAAATGCAGAGTTTGCAGGTTTTGAAGATAACGGTCTACTCTACTTTACAGCTGTAAAAGATGATAAACACGCACAAATTTATTTGTTGGACAAAGAACAAAAAATTAAAGAGTTAGATCCAGTAATTGACAATCACAACTTTCACAACGCTAATGGAGCTTTTTTCAAAAATCATAAATTTTTTCTTTTTTCAAGATGTGATTCTATTGGGCATTGTAAAATAATGAGTTCTAAATTTAGTGAGGGTAAATGGCAAGAGCCTGTAGAATTTAACAATGGAATTGCCATAGGCGCACACAATATAACTCAACCTCATTTTGCTAAAATAAATGGATCAAACTACTTGTTTTTTTGCAGTGACAAAAAAGGATATGGACAGTTAGATATTTGGTTTGCTGAAATTCTTGATGATATGTCTGTAGGGAAAATTAAAAATGCAGGAAAACATGTCAATTCGCCTGATAATGATATAACTCCATTTTTTCACGAACCCTCCAATAAGCTATTTTATAGTTCAACTTGGCACAATGGGTTTGGTGGATATGATATTTTTTCGAGCCATTGGAATGACTCCATTTTTGAACGTTCCCAAAACCTTGGCCAGCCTATAAATTCTTCATGGAACGACACCTATTTCTGGTTGAACGAATATGGAAAACATGGGTATTTATCATCAAACAGAGATGGTAGCTTATACGACAGTATTGCTCACTGTTGTCCTGATCTTTGGGAATTTAAAACCAAAACTCCAATTGCAAAAAAAGAAATTATTGATTCAACACTTACTAGTAAAGAAATATTTAAACATAAAACCGGTCTAACCCTTCCTCTTGCGTTGTATTTTCATAATGATGAGCCATCTCCAAAAAGTTTAGATACTACTGTTGCAGTAGCTTATCCAGAAACGTACAGTAAATACCTGTCATTGAAACCAGAATACATTAGAGAATTTACCAAGAGAAACTCGAGCGAAGAAAGAAAATTAGCTTTTCAACAAATTGATTACTTTTTTTCCAATTATGTAGATCAAGGTTTGGAAAAGTTGGAACGATTTAAAACACAATTAATTCCATTACTTGAAGAACATCAATCCATTGAAATTACTATTAAAGGATTTGCCAGTCCACTAGCAAAATCTGACTACAACACCAATCTATCTAAAAGAAGAATAAGTAGTTTAATGAATTATTTTAATTCAACAGACAATGGTAAGTTAAAATCATACATCGATGAAGGCCGATTAATTATTCACTCTGCTCCCTATGGAGAGTCAACCTCAAGTAAATCTGCTAATGATGATGGGAACAATATTAAAGAATCCATTTACTCTCCTAAAGCAGCTATGGAAAGACGAATTGAAATTCAGGAAGTTATATTCCATAATTAGTAAATAATTGTTAAAAATTTAAGGTCAATTTATCTTTATATTAAACAAATATTGTAAAAGATTGTTTTTCATTAATTTTATAAAAAACACAACAAAATGTTTAGTAAAATAAATTTAAAAGACGAACTTAAAAAGTTTCAATCTAAAGAAAATAGTGACATTCTTGACCTTGTAAACAATCAACTTTTAAATGATGAGTTGATGGAAAATAACATCAAAAAGAACCTCAATTCTTGCGCCACTTCTATTGAAAATATTGACTTAACTAAATACAACAAAAATGATGTATATGATTTAAAATCCATTAAATCCATAGCAGTAAAGTATAGATTACGTTTTTTACCTACTAAATATTTTAAAAACGAAATACCACAAGAAGCTATTTTTAAAACTAAGTCCTTAGAAAAAAAGAACAATACTTCTATTAAAAACTTTCACATACTTGCTCCGGCTACATCTTTTGATTTAGAAGATGTCAACAAAGATCCTCTACTTTTTGCTCCTCTAAAAAATGGCAAGTATTTATTAATTCACCAATGGGGAACAGATTTAGCATGGTACAAAAAACTATCTGCACTTCCTCTTAGAAGCCTTGAAAGTATTTTAATATCTATTGGTTTTGTGGCTTTATTCCTCAGCTTAATTACTCCAACGTGGTTAATTTTAAATAGTGCTGAAATTGATATGGGTTATTTTGGTTATCATAGAATAGCTTGGTTTTTGTACGCTTATATCCTTATCTCATCTATAACCACATTCATCTGTTTTTCACAGAATATTTATCCTAGTGAATATCAGTGGAATAAGAAAACTTACAATTAAACTTTACCTAAACAAATNTTAAGTTTAATNACNTTNTTNACNGAAGCATANACTTGTTGTTTAAAGTCATCGTCATTNCCCATTTTTTCTAAGATGCTAAATAAGACTTCTTCCTCATCTACTGGCATAAGAAGTTGATCACAACCAGCTTGAGCAGCTTTTAAACCACATTTTTCTACATTTACTACTCCACCCATATTCATGGCATCTGTAATTACAAGACCTTTAAATCCAAGGGAATCTTTTAGCAATTCAGTTACAATTTTTCTTGAACAGGTTGATGGCATATCATGAGTGTCGAAATCAGGGTTGTTTTTAATAGCTAAGTGAGCAACCATAATTGATGTAACTCCATGTTCTATCATAGGAACATAATTTAAAACCTCCTTCATTTCTCCATCGATATAAACCAGTTTTTTGTGCGTATCACCCACTACAAAACCATGACCTGGAAAATGTTTGGCTGTAGCTGCAACTTGATGATTTTGGGTAACTGAAATAAAAACCTTTGAAAAATTAATTACGGTATCCATGTCCAATCCAAAACTTCTGTTGCTTACTACTTTGTTTGGAGATGCATCTATTACTGGAGCAAAATTTTGATTAATTCCAATTTGATTTAAGTCTTCTGCAATAATTTTAGTGAAATAATTTACGCTGTCTAAGTGTTTAATGGTATTGGTCTTAGGAACTTCTCTAGTACCTTTAATTTTTCTATTCACTAATGTAGGTTCAGCGTCAGCGCTAAAAATCAATGGTAAGTAACCCTTAGCNTCCATTATACTATCATAGTATACTACTTCATCTGTAAAACCATCTTTTGTNCCNTTTAATANCAGAATTCCACCAATCCATCCTTTCTCTGCTAATGAAGTTACATGTTCCGTAGACTTACCCAATCTACCTGTTGCAGGAACAATCATCTGCCCCACTCTAATNGTGTCATTCATAGTTTGAAATATGCTTTCAACTTTCTGATTGAGCATTTCGTTTTCAGNTAGGAAATCAGCTAGAGTAAAAGAAGAATCCTTTTTACTTTCATCATCTATATTAGTCACAATTGAGGATATCTCTTTTTCTGTANGTGCTGAGCAAGAGGTAACTANTANGCATATTAATGATANAATTAAAAATC
The DNA here is from genome assembly GCA_002727735.1 of Crocinitomicaceae bacterium. Classification (GTDB taxonomy): domain Bacteria; phylum Bacteroidota; class Bacteroidia; order Flavobacteriales_D; family Parvicellaceae. The sequence continues at coordinate 3,504 of PBXW01000109.1, read as the reverse complement.
TCATGATATTTTTTTATCAAATATAATTTNGGATATCCATCTAAGTCCAAAAATTGAGATATTGTTCTCCATATACAAATGTTGAAAGGAAATAATTACATTTGTCAAATTCTTGATGAAAATGAAAATTAAGTTTTTAGTTATACTGAGTATTTGTTTTGTTTATGCTAAAGCGCAGACAACGCTTATCAATGAAAGTTTCAATAATGGAATTCCTGCGAATTGGACCACAATTGATGGTGATTTAGCTACACCATTTAATGACACTATGGTTAATCAACTTNATGGCGCTTTTCATATCTCTGAGGATATAGATTCTACAGGTTCANCAGATTCTNTATTGCTGGCAACATCTTGGTTTGACAACGATTCTACTGAAGCCAATAACTTTTTAGTANCACCANCTCTTACATTTACCTCTGCTGGTAACTACCTAAACTTTCAAGCAAAGTCATTCGATGGTTCTTATCCTGANGGCTTAGAAATATTTTANANCNCTGATATTAATCAAATAGATAGCTCAACATCATCCACAATGTTATTTGACACCATTGCTGTTCCACCATTTTGGACTGATTTTCAGGTNAAACTAGATTCAATTCCACTAAATTCTCCAATACATTTAGTATTTAGACACTACGCAACCAANCAATATATTCTTGGGCTTGANAATATTAATGTCATCACAGGAGATTTAACATCTACNNATGACCTTTACTCAGAAGCATTTNCGGTCTATCCCAACCCTTCAAATGGTTCAATTCAAATCCATGGTTTAGAAAATAATATCCAACATGTTACAGTAAACAANNCTGTAGGAGAAATCATATTTGCCGGTACTGCANCATCATTAATNAAAAAACAGTTTAGNCAAGGNGTGTACATNATNCGCACNCAAAATCATTCTAAATTATTTATAGTCAANTAGTTCTTTTANCTGAACTTTATTGAANAGANTTAAAAATTTGTTAAAAAAGGCATCCTTACTATATTTANCATCGTTTTTGGAATAACATTTGCTTANGTTTGATAAGATTTGANTTTATGAAAAAAATTACNCTTTTAAGTTTTATACTCATCTCNCTAATTNCNTTTGGTCAACAAAAATTAGAATTTAANATNTCTGGGTTACAAGACACGACNGTTTACCTTGCACGCTATTTTGGAGAAAAGCTATANTACGCAGATACAACTTACGCTAAAGATGAAAATGTTGTCTTTAANTCAAAAGAACTTGTTGGTGGTGTTTATGCAGTAGTATGTCCTGGTTCTAAATACTTTGAATTTATTGTCACTGAAGAGGATGTTTTAATGGAAACAGACATCAATGATTTTGCTGGAAAAATGAATGTGAAAAAGTCAGAAAACAATAAAGTTTTTTACGACTACATTAGATANTTNGGNGAAAAAAAGAAAGAAGCTGGTATGCTGCAAGGTGCCAAAAACAAAGATAAAATGGCAGCATTAGATAAAGAGGTTAAAACCTATCAAAAAGAGCAAATATTTGACCAAAACCACCTTTTTGGAGCCAAAGTATTAGCCATGTCTATCGACCCAAAGGTTCCTCAAGAATTTCAATCTAATGATACTTTAAAGTACCGATACTTTTTGGCTCACTATTGGGACAACATTGATGTTACAGATAAGCGTATAGTACACACGCCTGTTTACCACAACAAACTAAATCATTTCTTCAAGAAAATGATTCCTCAACATCCAGACACCATTTGCAAATATGCACATGAATTAATTGATAAAATGGACCCAGAATCAGATTTATTTAAATACACGGTTCATTTCATCACTTACAACTATGAAACATCTAATATCATGGGCATGGATGCTGTATTTGTATGTATGGCATTAAAATATTATTGTCCTGCAGAAGAAAGTGGAGCCTTTTGGTTAGACTCTACCAAATTGGTAGATCTGTGTGAGAAAGCGACTAAGTTAGAGCCACTTCTTATGGGTAAAAAAGCACCAAGGATAATTCTTGCAGATACAGCACAAGAAAATTGGATAGACTTTTACAAGTTACCTCAAAAATATAACCTACTTATCTTTTGGGATCCAGACTGTGGGCATTGCAAAAAGCAAGTTCCTAAACTACTTAAACTCTATCATGAACTTAAAGAAAAAGAAGTAGACATAGAGTTTATAGGATATGGTACTAATTTGGAAAATGAAGATTGGAATAAATTTATAAGAGAAAAAAAGCTTGACTGGTTGAACCTTTCTGACTTTCCAGATGCTAACGAAAACCCAACTAAATATTTATTTGAGAAAAAAGTTACAGATTTAAAGAGTTTAAATTTTAGAAAAACCTATGATATATTCAGTACTCCACAAGTTTATTTAGTAGATGAAGACAAGAAAATTATAGGTAAACAATTGGATGCTCTAACGGTAGCTAAAATGATGGAACACATGGAAGGTATAAAGCTAGATTACCTCCCTATTTTAGAAGAAGAAGCCAAGAAAGAAACCGAAAAACGAAAAAAACAACAAGAAAAAAACAAAGAAAATGCCAGTGAAGAATAATTTGGCCCAGTACTTGTAACAGGTAAATTATAATTCATAACATTTTATATATTTGATGTCTAATAAAAACAACCAAAAATGAAAAAATCCATACTTACGCTAAGTTTATTTTTTACAGCCCTGTTAGCTTTTAACTTTTCTCATGCACAGGTAGCTGTTGGTGAAGAAAATGTAGCTAAAATTTCATTTGACAAATCCACTCATGATTATGGTCAAATAGAACAACATGCTAACGGTGAATGTGTATTTGTATTTACGAATACTGGAACTTCGCCTTTAAAAATTACCAATGCAAAAGGTTCTTGTGGATGTACTGTTCCACAATGGCCAAGAGAAGAAATTCCTGCTGGTGAAACTGGTGAAATTAAAGTAAGGTACGACACTAAGCGAATTGGAATGATCAACAAAACAGTAACCATTCAGTCTAATGCTATGAATGCTGATGACATAACCAAAAACAGAAAAGACGCAGAAGGAAAAACTATTGGTGGTACTTCTATGATTAGAATTAAAGGAGAGGTTAAAAGACCAGCAGAAAATGCTACACCTATTAAGCCTGCTGCCGGACCAATGAACAATAGTAAGGAAGGTTAATTTCACCTTAAATAATTACATTCTAAAGCCACCCGATGAGGTGGCTTTATTATTTAAATGTACTTAGATTATTTATCAGAAATTAATGACTCCACCAGCTTCTTTAATTCATCAATCTGTTTTTGCTGATCTTCAATAATGGCTTGTTGTTCTTGAATTGCTTATTAAGTATTAATTTATATTTATTCTCTAGTCAATATAAAATACCCACCACTAAACTCTACTTTATTGCCTGAATCATTTTCAAAACGCATAAAAATATATTTTCCACTGGGGACAGGACTACCATTAAATGTTGTTTTGGAATAAACTACAGAGCCACTAGAACCATGATCTGAAGATGAGAAAGTATGAACAGTAGTTGAACCA
>PBXW01000108.1 GCA_002727735.1 Crocinitomicaceae bacterium | reverse complement strand
CCATATCTTATTTTGGTGGTGCTTTAATGAGAGATGAAGATGCTAAGCTAGCAGGCTGGACAAGAATAATAGGTTATGGTGATGAAGAAATGGCTTTTAAAAAAATGACTATGATGCATGTGTTAAATAGTACTATACCAGGAATTCCAGTTATATTTTATGGAGATGAAATAGGCATGCCTGGAGGAAATGACCCTGATTGTAGAAGGATGATGAAATTTCAAAATTTAACTCAAAAAGAACAAGAATTAAAAGCTGAAGTTAGTCACTTATTAAAGTTCAGAAATTCTTCTATGGCATTAATTTACGGGACTATGTCTTGGCATGAAATAGCTGAGCATCGTTTGGTTTACAGTAGGAAATATGCCAATGAAGTGGTTACAGTTTATCTTAATAAGTCTAACTCCAATCAAGAATTTGAACATGATGGCTTAAAATTTGTACTCTTTCCTTATACTTACAAGATATTTAAAGATAACTCATGAAATTCACTTTTCTATTTTCATTTGCATTAAGCACACTTATAATAAGTGCTCAAGATTTTATTCATCATGTGGAACCACCCAATTGGTGGGTTGATATGAGGTCTAATGAGCTTCAGCTAATGATACATGGGGATAAAGTAGGCGAATGTGAGTTGAACATAGACCATGAACATGTTAAAATTTTAAGAGAGAATAGATTAAGTAACCCCAACTATGTGGTGCTCTATTTAGAAATTTTAAAATCTGATAAAGCTTTTGATTTTGACATTACCTTTTCAAAAGATGGGAAGTTGTACGAGGAATATACCTATCATTTACATAANCGNGATAAAACCAATAGAAGATCAACTTTTAACACCTCTGATGTCATCTATTTAATTACTCCAGATCGTTTTGCNAATGGAGATCAAAAAAATGATGTTGTAAAAAANTTAAAAGAAAAAAAAGTAAATCGTAAAAAAGCATATTCNAGACATGGNGGAGANATTCAAGGAATAATNGATCATTTAGATTACATAAGTGAAATGGGCTTTACNTCTATTTGGTCTACTCCAATGTTAGAAAACAACATGGCTAANGGTTCTTATCATGGCTATGCTATTACAGATNTATACAAAATNGANCCAAGGATGGGTACGAATTCTCTTTACAANGAACTNTCNATNNAGGCCAANCAAAANGGAATNAAGCTNATNAAAGATGTNGTGTTAAATCATATTGGATTAAANCACTGGTGGATGGAAGATTTACCATCAGAAGATTGGATTAATAATGGTGGTNTTTTTGTGCCAACAACACATAGAAGAGAAGCTCTTCACGATCCTTATATGGTAAAGTCACAGTTAGATGATTTTGTTGATGGTTGGTTTGTAAAGACGATGCCTGATTTAAATCAGCGTAATAAAACACTGGCCATATANCTTATACAAAACTCATTGTGGTGGATTGAATATGCTCANCTNAGNGGNTTTAGAGTAGATACNTATCCTTATTCTGATCGNAATTTCTTGTATAGATGGAACGAGGCNATNCAGAGAGAATANCCTGGTTTTAATATAGTTGGAGAGGAGTGGACNNTAGATAANTCNATANTNGGTTTNTGGCAAAAGTCNTCNGATCGAAAAAAAGGGGANTTGCCACCAGTTTTAAACAAAAGGAANAAATCTAATGTGCCTGCTTTAATGGATTTCCCTCTTCAAGATGCTATTATNAAATCCATGTCGCCAAAAGATAAAAAGTGGGATTCTAGGCTGTTGCATGTATACAGAANCTTAGCTCAAGATTATTTATATCCAAACCCAAATAATATGGTTATTTTCTTAGATAATCATGATATGAGNAGATGTTATTACCAATTAAAGCACGATTTTGATTACTGGAAGATGGCTCATGCACTATTGCTCACNANTAGAGGCATACCTCAAATATATTACGGTACTGAAATTTTAACTTCAGATAGTACAAATCCTGGTGATCATGGTACCTTNAGAGCTGATTTTATNGGAGGTTGGAATACCGATAAATACAATGCATTTGAGGGTAGAATAACTGGTAAAAAGAAAGAGGCGCAAGAATATTTAAAAAACTTATTGAATTGGAGAAAAAAATGTAATCCAATTCANAGAGGAAAACTAAGGCATTTTCCACCAACTTTTGATGATGAGGTTTATACTATTGCAAGGTTTGATGATGAACGATTAGTATTACTTATCATGAATAACGATGAAGATAAAAAAACCATCACACCTTCATATTACATCAATCAGGTAAAACCATCAAAGGATAATAATTTAGGTTTTGATGTTGTACGTAAAAAAGAGGTAAATATAAATGAGGAGNTTNCTNTACCTTCAAAATCATTTTTNCTTCTTGATCTTTATTACTAGAATTTACTTTTTGACAAAAGGTTTAAACGCAACTTGATTTCTATGCTGAATAATTATATGGTAGTGTCCACTATTTAGTTTTTCAATTGGAATGTTTATTCCGCTAAAATAATTTACTTGTTTTTGTTCTAATATTTTGCCTTCCAAACTCATGATAGAAACAATCAATTCTTCTCCTTCATTAACTTCATTTAAATTTAAATTGATGCCGTGTTGAGCAGGATTAGGGTATAAGTCTATTTCCCATTTTGCCTCNGTTAATTCATCNATGTTCGTTGTGTTTAATACANTAGGAACGGCCAACTTTTGATCTGTATATACTCTATATTCTCCAGGAGTAAGTGTGAAATTATAATTTCCTGTTACTTCAATGCTATCTCCTGAAAAATAGTCGTACCACCATCCAAAATGCTGAAAAGCAACTTGTTTATCTTTATTTTCAACATCAAAGTTGGCTAAAACAACNGNATTCATNGNAGGATCATTAAGTTTAAGNATCTTAACTGCNTGATTNAAACTNTAAGTAAAATNATCNCCTGTAAAAGCATTNTGGTTTTTNCTTAANTCAATAGTGGCTTTATAAACATCAAACAATCTTTTTCTGCTATTCTCTTGTAGATACTGCCANAGTATAGGTTTGTTACACACTCTACATGGATAATCTATGGAAATATCATAGCCTTGCTCACCAAATTGCCAAATCATTTTGGGTCCTGGTGTTGTAAGCATTATTACAGCTAGTGCTTCACACCTTTCCAAAGATGTGATTAGATTTTTAACATTGTGGTTGGGGCCTGAATTCCCATAAGTAATGTTTTTATACATGATGCGTTCTTCATCATGGGATTCCATGTATGAAATAAGGTGAGGTTGCGACCATGTGCGGTATTTGTATACGCCAAATGATAGATTTGAACCACTTATGTAACCCATCCCGCTTTCCTGGTAACCGTGTGTTACATTTCCCCATAACATCATGCCGTAATCAGCAAGTATTTTTTCTTCATTATTATCTGCCCAATGTTCTAAAATGACATAAGATCCAGGGTGAACGCTCCATATTGTATCAGCCATACGTTTTAACAATTGAATTCTTCCATTGTCATAATTATTAGCATTATTGCTAAAACCTTTAGTAAAATCATATCGGAATCCATCTATATGATATTCATCTAGCCAATAGTGATTTACTCGATCCATAAAGTTTTGTGTAGCTTGCGATTCGTGGTTGTAATCATATCCCCAACAATATGGAGAATGGGGGCAGATGGCATTAAACCAAGGACTATTTGATGCTGGTCTATTATTTACTCCATCCCAGTATAAATTAACCATTGGGCTTTGTCCAAATGCATGATTAAAAACAATATCAACAATTACGGCAATTCCTCTGCCATGGCAAGAATCTACAAATGCTTTAAAATGTTCTGGTGTACCATAATATTTATCTAAGGCCATATGAAAACTGGGATTATATCCCCAACTCTCATTATTTTCAAATTCTCCAGGTGGCATCAATTCAATGGCATTAACACCCAATTCAGAAAGGTAATCAAGCGTATCTATTAGTGTTAAGTAACTGTGTGTAGCTAAAAAGTCACGTACTAACAATTCGTAAATAACTAAATCTTTATTTTGGGGTTTGTTAAAGTTGGTATTGACCCAATTGTATGGAGTTTTTCCAGGCTGCATAACAGTTACAAAGCCATTGGTTTCTGCAGCAGGATAACTAATTGGATTTGGATAGGTTAAATTATCTATGTTATTGTCGTTGTTTGGGTCAAGTATCAGTTGGCTATAGGGGTCTGCTATTTTTAAAATACCATCCACCAGATATTGATATGTATAATTTTGTCCAGGGATTAGTCCAGTAATGGTTTTCCACCATGTTGTGCTATCTGTAGATAAGTTCATAAATGAAGCTGAATTAATTTCCCAGTTGTTGTGGTCGCCAATGAGATTGACGGTGTTTTTTTCTGGGGCAAAAAATTTAATGGTAACAGTAGAATCATTGATGTAATTAATTCCGTCTAACATGCCAATAGGGGGGTCTTGAAAATTAGTTGGTGGTATAACTGTATATGAAATAGTATCGTATAAGGTTGTTGTACCATCATGAGCTACCATTACAATATCATGATCACCAGTGGAGTTGACGCTTAGATTATATTGCAGTATGGTGCTGGCACTTATGTTAGTGAGGAGGGTGCCATTGTCATAAAGTTCAATTGTTGCACTGCTATTAGTTTGCGCCTCGATAGATATGGTATCATTTAAATGAACTAAAACATTATCATATGGTTTAAAAATGGCAGCTTGAAATCCTCCATTGACAGGGTATATTGGATAGAAAATGTCTCCCATGGTAGCTGTTTTTCCTTCTGCAGATCCATCTGCATTTCTAAACACAAAAGCCAACTTGGCTACATTTGTTCCTGCTGGAAAACCGTAATATTGATCAATATCTATGGTTATTTCATGAATGTTATTACCAATATCATTCATTAATACATTAGGGTCTGCTTGGCCCCAGTTTCCTTGAACGTAAGACCAAGAACTTGGTAATCCACTTTGTGTTACCACACCAGTATGTGCATAAACTGGGCTTATTCCAACAAGGCCTCCATTTCCTTGTGTTGCGTCATATTGAACTGTTATTACATCGTTAATCGTTGGGAAAGGAGGATTTATGGTTATAATCTGACCATTAATGTAATTTACACCAATAAAAGTTATAAATAGTATTGTTATATTACGAAGACTCATCCATTAAATTTAGCCAAAAAAAAAGCTCCCTAAGGAGCTTTCAATCATTAAATTAACGTTACTTTTTAATCAACTTACCAGTTGTACTTTGGTTGCCTGAGCTT
>PBXW01000107.1 GCA_002727735.1 Crocinitomicaceae bacterium | reverse complement strand
TGAAAATTTGCTGTAGATCTGGAAAAGGGGGCGCTGGATCTAAACATTTCCATCGTGACAGAACAACAGCTAAAGGTGGCCCTGACGGGGGAGATGGAGGTAGAGGCGGTCATGTGATTTTAAGGGGAAATAAGCAAATATGGACGTTATTAAATTTAAAATACAGAAAACATGTTATAGCTGAACATGGTGATCCTGGTGGTGCAAATCTTAAAACTGGGAAAAATGGCAATGATGAGATATTGGAAGTCCCTTTAGGAACAGTAGCTAAGGATGCGGAAACTGGATCTATTTTGTGTGAAATAACAAATGATGGAGAAGAAGTTGTTTTATTAAGTGGAGGAAAAGGTGGTCTAGGAAATAATCATTTTAAATCATCAACAAATCAAGCACCCAGGTATGCACAACCTGGTGAACCTGGAAAAGAAGAATGGAAAATACTAGAGCTAAAGGTTTTAGCTGATGTTGGCCTTGTTGGTTTTCCAAATGCCGGTAAGTCAACATTGCTTTCAGTTGTTTCAGCTGCAAAACCTGAAATTGCTAATTATCCATTCACAACATTGGTTCCAAATCTTGGTATAGTTGCCTACAGAAATCATCGTTCTTTTGTCATGGCTGATATTCCAGGTATAATTGAAGGAGCTCATAAGGGAAAAGGGTTAGGACATAGATTTTTGAGACATATAGAGCGAAACTCAGTTTTACTTTTCATGATTCCTGCAGATTCGGATGATATTCGAAAAGAATACGATGTATTACTGAATGAATTAGCTCAATATAATCCTGAATTATTGGATAAAGACCGATTACTTGCCATAACAAAATGTGATTTATTAGATGATGAATTAATGGAAGAACTTAAAATGGAATTTCCTAAAAAGGTAAAAGTTGTTTGTGTTTCTTCCGTATCACAGATTGGTCTAACTAAATTAAAAGATGAAATTTGGAAATTAATTCATCATGAAGTGGGTTGAGTATTTGGAAAAAATTGATCAAAATTTACTATTGATTTTAAATGGTAATAATGAACCATTTATTGATCAAATGATGTGGATAGTAAGTCACAAGCTTTTTGGTGTTCCATTTTACCTTTTTTTTGTTTATTTGGTATACAAGACAAAAGGGTTGTTGCCAACTATTTTTATTGTTATTGTAACAGCAATTGCTGTAGGAGTTACAGACTATACAGCTCAAAATTTAATCAAAGAAAATATACAGCGATTTAGGCCAAGTCATCATTTAATTTTAAAAGATCAATTGAATTTTGTTTTTGATTATCGCGGTGGTCAGTTTGGTTTTGTCTCTAATCATGCTGCAAATATGGCTTCTGTAGCACTTCTCATTTTTCTTTATGTGAGAGATAAATATAGACATTTGTGGTTGCTATTTTTAGTTTTTGTTTTGCTGATTTCATACAGTAGAATTTACCTTGGTGTGCACTATCCGTCAGATATTGTTGGTGGATGGATTTGGGGGTCATCTATTGCAGCTATATTTTATTATCTTTCCAATAAAACATTAACATGAATGCAATAATTGCTGTATTTCTTGGTGGTGGTATAGGTGCAGTTATGCGGTTTTTAATTAGTAAATTAACGCTAATTTTTTACCAAGGTAATTTTCCTCTAGCTACTCTAATAGCTAACATGTTAGCTTGTTTTGTACTTGCTTTATTGCTTTATAAGGCAATAGATTTTAAATGGATTTCCGAAAACAGTAAATTATTATTGATAGTTGGGTTTTGTGGTGGATTAAGTACTTTTTCTACTTACAGTATAGAAACCTTTGACTTGCTAAAAAATGGAGCATTTGGGTGGGCTATTACAAATATAGTTATCAGTACTGCTATTTGTTTATTTATAGTCTACGTTATCTANAGGAAAATGATATAAAATNTTAATTACAATCCAAGAAAATTTCAGGTAGTTTCTCCTCATTTTTAAGGGCTTCNTCAAGAGAGCTAAACTTAACCTTTATTTGATTTAGAGTACATTCACAAAAAGCGGAATCAGATTTAGATTTNTAACATTCTNATAAATATGTTTCATCATCATTTGGTTTCCAATTNTTACATGAAGANATTATTAAACTAAATATGAANATTACAACTAGTTTATTCATGGTTATTTTTTTTCATGTTATTAACGNTATAAACAAATTCTTCAAAAGAATAGTTTCCNANTAATTCAGGATGTTTGGAAAAATAGTCAATGATACTATCCTTNGAAGATGAATTGAATATAAAATTTTTATTTACGTTGTGCGAATTTAAGTAAGGATAATTTTTAAGAACACTTTTAAATGAACTTGTAGAATCATTATTTTCCAACTCATCATGGGATATTTGTAAAAATTTATGTTCTAAAGTATCTCTAACGACCTGAACAATACTGTCTAAAACAAATGGGGAAGAGCTGTAGTATAAAATTGATTTTTCAAGATCTTCGGTTGATTTACCCATATCAGACAATAAGGCTTCTACATATAGAAATGCGCTATCTCTATGAATTTCCCCTTGCTTGTTATTGTTTGTTATATAGGCATTGATGAGGTAAATTTCCATTAGTACATCTTTAAATTCGTTTTCACTTAATGGAGCTTGTTTAGGNATNTCTGAAGGGGATTCTTCAATGCAAGAAGCAAAAANAAGCAAAATAANTATTGAAACAATAGGTCGAATCATCTATCAAATTTCAATCTTTCACCCCTNAAAGATTCATTTATTNTTCCATCNTTAAATACAANTTCCCCATTAATAATAGTACTGTCAATGGTGCTTGAAAAAGAATGGCCTTCAAAAGGTGACCAACCACATTTATAAAGCAAATTATTTTTATTTACGGTGTGTTCTTTATTACGATTAATCAATACTAAATCTGCATTGTAGCCAGGCCTAAGAAATCCTCTTTTTTCAATCTTAAAGCATTTGGCAACATCATGACTGGTTTTGCGAACAACATCTGNTAGGCTAATTTCTTTCTTTTTTACTAAATCCATTAATGCAAGAACAGCATGCTGAACTAATGGTCCACCAGAGGGAGCATTACAATAGTTGTTATTTTTTTCTGCAATAGTATGAGGAGCATGATCAGTTGCTATAATATCAATTACATTATTTTGTATTCCACTTATAATNGCTTTTCTGTCGGATTCTTTTTTAACCGCAGGATTCCATTTAATTAAACTCCCTTTTTTTGAATAATGAGAATCGTTAAACCAAAGGTGNTGAATACAACATTCTGCAGTAATTTTCTTTTGTTCTAAGGGCAAAGAANTATTAAATAATGATAATTCTTTTTCAGTAGAAATATGTAATATATGTAGCCTTGTACTAAATTTTNTAGCCAAATCAANAGCCAAAGATGATGATAAATAACATGCTTCTACAGACCTGATTAGAGGATGGCAATCAAATGGAATTTCTTCACCATATTTTTCTTTATAATTGGCCATATTTCTTCTGANTGTCATTTCATCTTCACAATGTGTAGCAATNAGCATTGGGCTATGTTCAAAAATTTGGCTGAGAATTTTTTTGTTATCAACTAACATATTNCCTGTTGAGGANCCCATAAAAACTTTTATTCCACAAACATCTTTTTGATTGGTTTTGAGGACTTCGTCAAGATTTTCATTATTGGCTCCCATGAAAAATGAATAGTTTGCTGCAGAATTTGCCTTAGCTAAGCTGTATTTATTTTCTAANAATTCTTGTGTTACCGTATTAGGTACTGTATTTGGCATTTCCATAAAACTGGTGATACCCCCAGCAACTGCAGCTCTTGATTCTGAAAAGATGTTGGCCTTATGNGTCAGGCCAGGCTCTCTAAAATGAACTTGATCATCTATCATNCCTGGGATTAAAGTTAATCCTGTTGCGTCAATTTCAGTATCAAAANTACCACTTATACTACCTTCTTTTATCTCTGAAATAAATGAGTTTTCAATTGATAAATCACCAATGAAAATTTGACCTTCATTAACAATTTCAGCATTTCTTATGATAAGTTTTTTAGTCAAATTTTTTAGATCTAAGTTTAAGTACTCCAATAAAGGCTTCTCTGAATATTTTAATATTCATTTTAGATTGTCCAAGTTCTCTGTCTTTAAAATGAATGGGAATTTCTTTTACGTTGTATCCATGCTTAATNGCACTGTATTTCATTTCAATTTGAAAGGCGTAACCAACNAACCAAATATTATTTAAGTCAATTGATTCAAGTACTTTTCTTTTGTAGCANATAAAACCAGCNGTNGTNTCTTTAATNTCAATTTTTAANACCAATCTNACATANAGNGAAGCATAATAAGATANCCAATATCTTGTTTTAGGCCAGTTTATNATTTTTCCACCTGGAACATATCTTGATCCAACACAAACATCAGCATTATGTTTAGCACATGAGTANAGTAACCTTGGAAGNTCATCNGGGTCNTGAGAGAAATCTGCATCCATTTCAAAAATNAAATCGTATTTATTTTTGATTGCCCATTTAAATCCATCTAAATATGCTGTGCCTAATCCGTTTTTCCCCTTTCTTTCCATAATNTGAAGTCTATTTTCATAGCCATTCATCAATTCCTTTACTACTTGGGCAGTGCCATCTGGCGATTGATCATCAACAATAAGNACATCAAAATTATCTTTTTTGCTTAATACGGCAATGATAATATTCTTGATGTTTTCAATTTCATTATATGTAGGAATAATTACAACTGATTTCACCTTACATGCGAAGATAGGTTTAATATTTTTCTATGCTATTTAATTTCAAATTATAAGTGTTTTTTAAGTATTTTTAACCTTAACTTTTAAAAATGAGAGTTTGTTTTATAATAATAATACTAATAACACTTGTTCAATCATCTTTTACTCAAGCGAATAACGTTTCATTGTTGAGTCATTGGTCCAATCCAAGTTTACCCACTTTATACGATGGAGAATCCGTTTATAATGAGGTGTGGGGATTTATAAAAGATGACATTGAATATGCTGTTATTGGATCTCGAATGGGGACACATATTTTAATGATCGATTTGAATAACCAATTGGTTGAAATTGATTTTATTATAGGTAAACATACAGGGTCTGATGCAATTCATAGAGATTATCATGACTATCAAAACTACCTCTATGCTGTTTGCGATGAGGGTCCAAGTTCTTTGCAAATTATGGACTTAAGTTATTTGCCAGATAGTGTTTCATTAGTTTATGATGATGATTCACTAATTACAAGGTCACATAATATTTTTATTGATACTGCTTATGCCAAATTATATTCCTGCTCTAATAAAAATCCGTCAGGTAATAATGCCCTAAAAGTTTTAGATATCTCTAACCCAACAGCACCAACATTCATGTATAATTATGATTTGGTAAGTCACGTACACGATGCCTATGTTTTAAATGATACAGCTTTCTTAAATTGTGGAAACCAAGGCTTAAAAGTAATAACATCAAGCAGCCAATCCAATGTTATCCAGATAGGAGAATTAAGTACTTATCCTCATAAAGGTTACAATCATGCTGGTTGGTTAAATAAAGAAGGTGATATATATGTAATGTGTGACGAAAACCATGGATTAGATGTTAAGGTGCTCGATGTTTCAGATTTGAATGATATAAAAGTAGAATCCTTATTTAATTCTCAGATGGGTGATGATGCCAATTCTATACCTCACAATGTTATCATTAGAAATAACATAGCTTATGTAAGTTATTATCACGATGGTCTTCAGGTTTTTGATTTAGGAAATCCTGCATTACCTCAAAAAATAGGACACTATGATACCTATAATGGAAATCCTGCAGTTCCATATGCTGGTTGCTGGGGAGTTTATCCATTTAGAGATGGAGATAAAATATTAGTTTCTGATAGAGCAAATGGGTTGTTTCTTCTNGGCTTTCAGCCTCCTCCATTGATGGTAGAGCATCCTTTTGAGATTTTCCCTAACCCTTCAAATGGCTTGTTATACTTTTTTAAAGAGCACTATTTAATTGCTGATTATAACTTATATATATACAATGCTTTGGGGCAGAAAATGCTTGAGGTAAATAGCAACACTGACTATACTTATCTAGATTTAACTAATTTCAGAACAGGGCTATACTTTATAAACTATATTTCAAATGTTGATGATAGTTTTTTCACGGAGAAATTTTTTATAGAATAATGAAATCAAATTTCTTTGATGATGTAGTTGATCTTGTGAAATTAATACCACATGGAAGGGTAACTACTTATGGAGCCATTGCTAAGTATTTAGGAGCAAGTAAAAGTTCAAGAACTGTTGGCTGGGTATTGAGTAGCCAATCAATTAAGCATAATTTACCAGCACATAGGGTTGTTAATAGGTTGGGTGTTCTTTCAGGTAAAAACCATTTCCCTCATCTTTTATACATGCAACAAAAATTGGAAGAAGAAGGTTTAATTATAACAGAAGATAAAGTTTTAAATTTCGAAAAGTTATTTTGGGATCCCAATAAAGAATTAACATTATAGATTATCCTTNATATTCTATATACATTTGTCATGTATGATAAGTAAAAATGATATTCTAAAAGCGTTANAGAAAGTTAATGAGCCAGATTTAGGAAAAGATATTGTTTCATTAGNATTGGTATCCAATATCTCCATTANAGATGATGAAGTTTCATTTACAGTAGAAACTAAAAATGCTGCATTACATGCTAGAAAACGAATGGTTGAAGCATGTGAATTTGCCTTGGAAAGAATGTTTGGTGATGGCATTAAAGTAAATGTTGATGTTGTCGCTATGAAAAAGTCAGAAGCTGCCCAACAAATACTTCCTAATATTAAAAATATAGTTGCCGTAGTTTCAGGTAAAGGTGGTGTTGGAAAATCTACTGTTGCTGCCAATTTGGCAACAGGTTTAGCAAAAAAAGGTTTAAAAGTAGGTATTGTGGATGCGGATATTTATGGCCCCTCTCTTCCTATTATGTTTGATTTACAACATTATAAACCAATGTCTAAGGTTGTCAATAAAAAACAACTAATAGTACCTGCTGAAAATTACAATGTTAAATTACTTTCTATTGGTTTTTTTGCTGAGTTAGACCAAGCTGTAGTTTGGAGAGGGCCAATGGCAGTAAAAGCTTTACGTCAATTAATCTTTGATGCAGATTGGGGTGATTTAGATTATTTGATTATTGATACACCTCCAGGCACTGGAGATGTTCATTTGTCTATTGTTCAAAACCTTCCTCTTACAGGTGTGGCTGTAGTTACTACACCACAACCAGTTGCTTTAGCAGATGCAAAAAAAGCGATTGCTATGTTCAAAATGGAAAACATCAATGTTCCTATTTTAGGTTTAGTTGAAAATATGTCTTGGTTTACTCCAAAAGAACANCCTGATGAAAAATATTTCATTTTTGGTAAAAATGGAGGTAAAGATCTTTGTGAATCGTTAAATATTAATTTAATTGGTCAAATACCACTCGTTCAAAGTATAAGAGAAAGTGCTGACGTTGGACGTCCTGCGGTTCTCCAACAAGAAACAAATGTAGAATCATATTATCAATCTGCTTGTGAAAATTTATTATCTTTTGTTGATCAAAGAAATGAAAAACTAGATCAAACTAAAGTTGTCCCAGTAGAATATGGTGATCCAAAATGCTCTTCTAATGAATAAAACAGAAAAAATAGTACTAAAAGCAATTGATGATTTGAGGCCTTATTTACATAATGATGGGGGTGATATGGAATTAGTTGAAATTACTCCTGAAAAAAAAGTAATAATCAAATTGTTGGGTGCATGTAAAACTTGTTCTGTAAGCTCAGTAACTATTAAGGCTGGTTTGGAAGAAAATCTCAAAATATTACTTCCAGAAATAAAGGGAGTTGAAGCAGTTCAATACTAACTAAAATTCAAACTGAAGACCAATAGATGGTAAAATTGTTCCAGCAGTATTGGAAATAAGTTTTAATTGATATCTTGATGGGTCATTAGGGTTTTCAAGAATATCTCCATTGCTGTCTCTAACAGGAATTAAGCTTGGAGGTGTTTCGCCTTGAAAATTGTATAAGTTCTGTATATCAAAGTATAAGTTAAGAGCCACTTTATTCCAGTACCATTTCTTGTCAACTCTTAAGTCTAANCCATGGTTTGCAGCTAATCGCTGTCCATTTAGTTGATTATAATCTAANAGCCCAAAAGAATTGATGTCCCAAATATATTTNAGGGAAGAANTTAATGTGTCATAAGGCGTATAGGGGGGGCCACCAGAGTACCTAAACCTGACTCCAATTTCCCAATCTTTATTTAATTTCACTCCTCCTGTTAAACTAATAAGGTGTTTATTATCCCATGCCGAAGGTCTGTAGATACCATCTTTATCAATGAAATCACTACGGACCCAAGTGTAGGCTAAAATTCCGTAAAAACGCTTGTTTAATTTCTTTTGAGCTAGAAATTCAATCCCATATGTTCTTCCTTCAGATGTGCTTGTGACAGGTTCATTTCCTATAACTCCAAAATCGCCACCTAGATTAGCGAGGCAAATACTGTCCCTCANTAAAAATGGGTAGTTGTTATATTTTTTAAAGAAGCCTTCTAANGTNATTTTACTNTATGTGCCAGGATTATGCTCCAATCCAAAAACAATGTGGTTATTATTGATGTAAGTCAAATTGTTTTCCTTGTTAACTAATACATTATCGCTGTTTCTATAACCCATTACAGTGTAGGCAGGTAGTTGGAAATAACGACCAACATTAAAGTTAAGACTGCTTTTGTCACTNACAGAATAGGAGAGACTAAACCTTGGTGATAATTGATCAAGGGGATTTGACATAGATTTTGAATAGTTATTTTGATCCGTTCTCAATCCCAAAGAAATAATAAGATCATCATTTAAAAATTGTTTACTTAGTTGGCCAAAAAGAGATGTCTTTATGATGTTTAAAGAGGAACTAAAGTTTAAAGTGTCAGGAATGTTTTGAATTATAATTCGTTGGAATGTTTCATTGGTGTATGTGGCGAATTCTAAACCTGTTCCATAGTTTAATTTCCAACCATTTTTTCTAAAGGTATTTTCAAATCTAAATTTATTTTCAATTTCTTGTGAAATATAGTCTTGTAACAAGCCTTCATTATTTGTTTCATCATTGTCGTAGTACTTGTAAGATCGATTATTTAAATGGTTTCTTGAAAACACAAAGTTTTGGAAGCTGTTTTCGCCAAATCTTGTCCAATTAAAACCAGTTGCGTAGTTCCATTGAGTTGTAATGGGTAAGTATCCCAGTATATAATTGTTTCTTTCAATTGTTGATGAATCATTTTGGGTTAAATTATCTTTAGATAAAATATCATCGTTAATTCCTTTGTTTAATTCAAAGTCATCTATAGCGCCAAGACCTATTATAGTAATTTGATTTTTGTCATTTAATTTTGTTTTGACCTTGAACTGAAAATCATTGTAAGTTGGAAGAAATGGTAATCCAATAACTTTAAATAAGAATTGTAGATACGATCTTCTTGCAGAAAATACAAAAGTGGTTTTGTCATTGATTGGTCCGTCAAATGTCATTCCAAAATCACTTGAGCCAACAGTAAAAGTAGATGCAATTCTATCCGTGTTCCCATCTATCTGTTTAAATTCCATAACAGAACTCAAGGTGTTCCCTCTATTTGATGGAAAGGCACCAGTGTATAGGTCAACTTCTCTTATAAAGTTAACATTAATCATCCCTACTGGCCCTCCTGATGAGCCTTGAGTGGCAAAGTGATTTATGTTAGGAACTTCAATACCATCTAAATAAAATCTGTTTTCGTTTGGTGCACCCCCTCTAATGATTATGTCATTTCTAAATGATGCTGAAGACGCAACTCCTGGAAGAGATTGAATAACCTTAGAAATATCTCTATTGCCACCTGGGTTTCTGTAAATTTCAGTGGCATTAATACTTCTTTTGCTTACAGGACTTTCAAAACTTTTTTGAAAAGGAGACGCTTTAATCTCTACTTCTTCCAGTGAAGTAGAAGAGGATAAAAGTTGAACATCTAAAACAGTTGGTTTGTTGGGATTTACAATAACTTCTGCTATAGATTTACTTTGGTAACCTACGAAAGAATAAATTATATTGTAAATGCCAGGTTTGAGATTTGAAATAATATAGTTTCCATCTAAATCAGAAGCGACTCCACTTTGAGTTTGTTCAATATAGATATTTGCGAAAGGTATTGTTTCGTTGTTCGTGGCGTCTGTTATGGTCCCTTTAATCACACCACTCTGTGAGATTACTTGAGTAAATAGACAAGAAAACAGAAGTGTTGTTAATAAGGATTTCATTTTGTTTATACTTTTATAACCAAAATTAAACAAAAATTAACATAATCTCTTTGATTTTGGAAAATGTTTAATTAATTTAGCTAAAAATTAAACAAATGCAAACTTACTCAATAGCTGACCTTGAAAAACTCTCAGGTATCAAATCCCATACAATACGTATATGGGAAAAGCGTTATGAATTGGTAAAGCCACTCAGAACAGATACAAATATAAGGGCTTACAATGATGACCAGCTAAAAAAAATATTAAATGTTTCTTTTCTTATCAATAATGGTATGAAGATTAGCAAAGTTGCTTCATTAACAAATGATGAGATATCTGATAAGGTAGTGTCTTTAACTTCAAAATCTGAAGGTTTTGATTCATACATTAATTCTTTTGTAATATGTACCTTACAATTTGACCAGACTCTATTTAACAAAACATATAATGAATTGCTAAAGTCCTATGACCTTGCTTTTATATATGAAAATATTTTCATTCCAACTCTCAGAAGAATAGGTGCTCTGTGGTCATCTGGTGAATTATTCCCTGCTCAGGAACATTTTTTATCTAATATGATTAAGCAGAAATTTCATTCAGCCATTGAAAATGCCAGTTCTGGGCCAAAATCAAATCAAAAAGCTTTTTTGTTCTTACCACCATGGGAAGACCACGATTTTGCCCTAATGTATTCTAATATGATCCTAAAGGAACTTGGATTCGAAGTCATTTACGTAGGTAAAACCATTTCCTTCGACAGTATTGTCCAATGTGTTGAAAAAATTAAGCCAGATTTGCTTTTTACAACATTCATTGTGGGTCAAAAAGTAACAGTTTTACAAAAATTCTGCGATGATTTAAAAGCCAAGTCAAACTGTAAGATGTTCTTTGGAGGAAATATTGATTTACTCAGATTGGTAAACACTCATGGGAAGGTATTTTATTCCCTAAATGAATTTGATAAATTTTTTAAAAGTAGATTTTTGAATTGAAAAAAATTGCTGTAATAGGATCAGGGTTTGCAGGGTTAACCTCTGCGATTGAGTTAGCTTCGTTGGGATATGAAGTTACTATTTTTGAAAAAAATATTCAAGCTGGAGGTAGAGCTAGAAAGTTAGAAATTGATGGTTTTACATTTGACATGGGGCCAAGTTGGTATTGGATGCCTGATGTTTTTGAAAAATTCTTTGCCAGGCATGGAAAAAACCCTGAGGACTACTATAAACTTAAGAAGTTAGACCCAGGATTTTCTATAGTTTTTGATAAAGAAGATAATCTTGTTGTTCCTGCCTCATTTAATGAATTAGTAAAAAAGTTTGAAAGTATTGAAAGCGGTAGTGGTAATAAGTTAGAGAAGTTCATGAGTAAGGCCGCTATCAAATATAAAATTGGCATGACTGATTTAGTTTATAAACCATCTCATTCTATTTTTGAATTCATCAACTTTCAGGTGCTTAAAGGATTGTTTCATCTTAACATCTTCACCAATTTCAGAAAATATGTAAGAAAGTATTTTAAAGATAAGCGCTTAATACAATTAATGGAATTCCCTGTTTTATTTTTGGGAGCTACTCCAAAAAATACACCTGCTCTTTATTCTTTAATGAATTACACTGGACTTTATCAGGGTACTTATTATCCCATTGGAGGTTTCAATGAGGTCATACAAGGACTTGTTAGCTTAGCATTAGAAAAGGGAGTTAAAATAGAGACTAACGCTGAAGTACAACATATTTCAGTTAAAAATGCTACAGTCAGTGGTTTGAAAGTTAATAATACAATTCATTTATTTGACGGTGTTATTGCAGGTGCTGACTATCATCATGTAGAACAGTCTTTGCTTCCTGAAAGCTTCAGAAATTACACAAAGAAGTATTGGAACAAAAGAGAAATGGCACCATCCAGTCTTCTTTTCTACATAGGGGTTGATAAAAAATTGGATAATATTAATCATCACACATTATTTTTTGATGAGGATTTTGATGAGCATGCGAAGGAAATTTATGATAATCCATCTTGGCCAAAATCACCGTTGTTTTATATGAGTTGCTCATCTATGACTGATCCCAGCGTGGCCCCAAAAGGAATGGAGAATTTGGTTATTTTAATTCCATTAGCACCTGGATTAGAAGATAGTGATGAAATGAGAGAGCATTATTTCGAAATGATTTTAAAAAGATTTAAAAATTTAACAGGAAACGATATTTCAAACAATATTGTTGTAAAAAAGTCTTATTGTGTAAGTGACTTTGTTAAGGACTACAATGCTTACAAAGGCAATGCTTACGGATTGGCAAATACTCTGCGTCAAACTGCAATTTTAAAGCCAAGAATGAGAAATAAAAAAATAAATAATCTATATTACACTGGTCAACTTACTGTTCCTGGTCCCGGAGTTCCACCTTCTATCATATCGGGTCAGATAGTTGCCATGGAAATGGATAAATTTTTAAAAAATGCATCATGATTGAATTATACCACACCATCTCAAAAAATGCAAGCCGAAACATTACAAGAACATACAGTACGAGTTTCTCCTTTGGAATAAGTCTCTTGGATAAGTCTATACACGATGCTATTTATTCCATTTATGGATTTGTTAGATTAGCTGACGAAATAGTGGATACATTTCATGACTTCCCCAAGCAAGAAATGTTATTGGAATTCAAAAATGAGACCTACAAAGCATTAGACCGTGGTATTAGTACAAATCCTGTACTTCATGCTTTTCAAATGGTTGTTAACGAATTCAATATACATCGATCATTAATAGACAAATTTTTGGACAGTATGGAAAAAGATTTGAAAGAAATTACTTATTCAAGCTCTGAATATGATGATTATATTGTTGGGTCTGCAGAAGTTGTTGGTCTAATGTGTTTAAAAATATTTGTCAATGGTGATGAATCAATGTATAATCGATTGGAAGATAATGCAAGAAGTCTAGGGGCAGCATTTCAAAAAGTAAATTTTTTAAGAGATGTAAAAGATGATTTTGAACAACTTGGAAGGAGTTACTTTCCGGATGTTGATTTAACTACTTTTACTTCAGATGAGAAATTAAAAATTGAGGATGATATTGCAGAGGATTTTCATCATGCATTAGAGGGAATTAAAAAACTACCGGCATCATCAAAGCTGGGTGTTTATGTGGCATACAGATATTATCTCTCATTATTTAAAAAAATCAAAAGCGTTCCTTCAGAAAGATTAATGTATGAAAGAATTAGAGTTCCAAATTCTAAAAAAATGTATATTAC
>PBXW01000106.1 GCA_002727735.1 Crocinitomicaceae bacterium | reverse complement strand
TGTGAATTTACCTTTTTGATTTACCTCAATGATATAAACACCTTTAGTTAAAGATGAAATATCAATAACTGTATTGTCTGAATTCACATTTGCAGAAAGCACTCTATTTCCTATCATATTATATACTGTGTATGAAGAAATAGTAGATGAAGAATTTAAATTAACAATATCACTAGAAGGGTTTGGATAAACATTGAGATAGCTATTGTTGTTATCTACAATACCAGTACCTCCACCAGCAGGTGTAGTACATGAACCATATTCTAAAACAATTGTTATATCTTGAGTAAACCCACCTAATAAGTTGTTTCTGTCATTCCAGTTTGCTGGATCAGCACATGATTGACCTGCAATGTCTTCTTTACAAGACCAATCACCACAGTTTCCATTAAGGATAGTGAAATGACCACCTGTAGCAGGTAAATTCATACTACCTTCCCAAACACCATCACCATCAGCATCAGTCAAAGGAAGAGCGTCATGTCCTCCAACAAAACCACCGCCAATATAAATTCCATCAGATGATACAGTACCTCCACTTGCAACTAGAGAATCAGTATGAACTACAAATGTTACATCATAAGTTGATGCAGGACCACCATCACAAGAACCATACTGAAGATATAATGTAGTATCCTGAGTAAAACCACCAAGCAAGTTATTTCTGTCGTTCCAGTTAGATGGATCCGCACATGATTGACCAGCAATATCTTCTTTACAAGACCAATCAGAACAATTACCATTAAGAATAGTGAAGTGACCACCACCTGCATCTAAAGTCATAGTACCTTCCCATATTCCATCGCCATCAGCATCAGAAAGAGCTAAAGCATCATGGCCTCCAACAAAACCACCTCCAATGTAAATTCCATCAGCGGAAACAGTTGCACCACTTGCAACCAAAGTGTCTGTGGAAACAACAAAAGTTACATCATGAGTTGGAGCAGGAGGAGGAGGAGCAGCATTAGTAGATTGATAAACAAATCTCCACCAACCTGTACCACCACCAGCACTTTGAATATCAGCTATCATTTCTCCGTTAGCTCCAAAAGATATTTCATATGTTATAGAACTCACTGCATTTGCAGGGTCAGTTAATTCACCTCCATTTATAGCTTTTGGCAAGCCAATGTGAGCTCCTAAACCATTAACCGTTAATTGGTTATTGGTGAATGTGTAAGTATATGTTCCAGAGCCATCGTGAGGAGCAACAGGTGTACCACAAGCTTCTGGAGAACCAGTTTGCCATTGCTCAACCCAAGTATTTCCATCCATATAATGCATCATATTTCCGTTCGCATCAAAAGTGATAGAATCATCAAAAAAACAAGCTCTAACGGTTAGGTCATTGGCAGAATTAGACCACCAGGAACCATCACCTTGATTAGGCCCAACAGCTAAAGCGCCAGCTTGCTGAGCTAGCTTCCATGTACCTTCCACACTTTGTGCAGAAAAAATCATAGGTAAAGCTAGAAAAAGTGTTAAGTAAATTTTTTTCATAGTAAAAAGTAAGAGTTAATAGTTATTGTATAATATACACTAAATTAATTAATTTTTAAAATTCTGCAAGAAATGTATTAAAAAAATATAGAGAGAATTATATATGGGTGTCAATTAGATGATAATTAATGGCTTTTTTTATCATATGTTAAATTTTTAGTTCATGCAATGAACCACATTATTATTAGTTTTATCAAATGAATATGCTTAAATGTCAAAAGCACCTTTTTCAACTTGACAAAGACATACATTATTTAAACTGTGCTTACAAAGCTCCATTATTGAAGTCTGCTGAAACCGCGCTAATGGATAGTTTAGAAAAGGAAAGGAACCCTTACCATTATAAACCAAACGATTTTTTTGAGATTACAGCANANATTTGCAAATCTTTTTCTCAANTAATTGNNTGNANNGCTCANAATATAGCNTTATTTCCATCTACNTCTTATGGTTTTGCTTCNGCATTAAACAACATAAAATCNCANGGNGGCAAAGCCNTTACCATTGAAAACGAATTTCCTAGTGGNTATTTTGCATTAGAAAAATGGGCTATTTCTAATAACGCTGAAATTATAGTTGTAAAACGGGAAGATAAGTCTGCACAAAATTGGAATAACCTTATTTTGGATTCAATTGATGACTCAACTGATGTTGTGTTATTATCAATAATTCATTGGATGAATGGAACAAAGCTAAACATCAAAGAAATTGGAGAAAAATGCCGAAAACATAACGCTAAATTAATAGCTGATGGAACTCAAATTGTTGGTGCAGCACCAATTAATGTCAACGAATTAAATATTGATGTTCTAATATGTGCTGCTTACAAGTGGTTGTTTGGCCCCTACTCTATGGCCATTGGATATTTCTCAGAAGATTTTCATGATGGAAATCCAATAGAAGAATCCTGGATGAACAGATCAAACGCCATGAATTTTAGTAGTATAACAGATTATGACACTAATTATAAACCTGGTTCTGCGAGATATAATGTAGGGCAAACCAGTAATTTTATGTTATCTCCTATTTTACTTGAAGGTCTAAATCAAATTAATCAATGGGGCACCAGTAACATTCAAGCTTATTGTCAAATGCTTGCTAATTATTTAAAAGAATCATTAAATCCCATGGGAGTGGAATTTGAAGACGAAAACTATTTCTACCCTCACCTATTCTCATTGAAATTACCTAATGACATAAATCCAGAAACTGTTAAAATTCAACTGGAAAATAAAAACATATATGTCTCACTTAGAGGAAGTTATGTAAGGGTATCTATAAACGTATTTAACCAAAAAGAAAACTTAGATGCATTGATTAACTGTTGTCATCAACTTTTAGGATAATTCATCCATTACTTCATTAATAATTTCACATGACAAAGCAATCTGTTCTTCGGTAATTATTAAAGGTGGAGCTATTCTAAAACTTTCAGGACAGGATAAGAACCAAAAACTAAGCAATCCTTTTTCTTTACAACCTTCTACTACTTTTTGAACCATATCCGCGTTTTCCATTTCTATAGCAAAAAACAATCCCTTTCTTCTTATTTCTTTGATTAATGGATGGTTTAGTAATTTTTCAAATAATACCCCTTTAGACTCTACTTGTGCTATTAAATTTTCTTTCTGTAATATTTCTATTCCTGCTAGAGCCCCTGCACAACACATAGGGTGACCACCAAATGTAGTGATATGACCTAATGTTGGATTATGCGTAAATAGAGACATTAATTTCTGGCTAGTGACTAAACCTCCAATAGGCATCCCTCCACCAAATGCTTTCCCAATGGTCATTATATCAGGAACAATNCCAAAATGTTCAAAGGCAAATAATTTACCAGTTCTTCCAAAACCTGTTTGTATTTCATCTGCAATAAGTAAGATGCAATGATCATTACAAATCTTTCTCAACTTTTGCATAAATTCTACGGATGGAATCCTAACCCCTGCATCTCCTTGAATAGGTTCAATGATAACTGCAGCAACCCTATGATCAATAAAATCAAGTGAATTTACATCATTAAAAGGCAATTGAATAACATCTGGAAGTAATGGTCTAAATGCATACTTTTTATGTTCATTTCCAGAAACACTTAAAGAACCATGTGTAGAACCATGGTATGCACCTTTGAAAGAAATTAATCTTGTCTTTCCAGTAGCTCGTTTGGCTAATTTTAGAGCAGCCTCATTAGCTTCAGTACCAGAATTCACTACATATAAACAATCTAATGAACTTGGCAATAAACTGGTTAATGATTCAGCTAATTTATTTTGAATATCTTGACTGTATTCTCCAAAAACCATAACGTGAAGGTGTTTTTCAAGCTGAGCATTTAANGACTTAATTATGTGAGGATGCTGATGACCTAAATTTGAAACTGCAATACCAGAGATTAAATCTATATATCGATGATTATTTTTATCTGTGATATAAATACCATCAGCACTTTTTACGGCTATTCCAAATGGATGATTTGTTGTGTTAGCTAAATGAGGTGAATACATGTTAATCTAAAAATAATTCATTTTAAAACATAACATCATATATGTAAAGAGATAAATTATAAATTAGCAACCAAATTAAAAAAAAACACCCATGCCCAAAGGAATTTACCAAATGCCGTTTCCTGAAAACGAACCAATCAATAGTTACGAACCTGGTTCACCTCAAAGAGAAAGTTTATTAGGTAAGTACAATGAAATGTACAATCAAAGTCCTATTCATGTTCCATTATATATTGGAGGAAATGAAGTTACTACTGATAATAAATTACCAATAAATCCTCCACACGANCACCAACATGTNTTAGGTCACTTTAGTATGGGTAATAAATCCCACGTAGAAGATGCTATTACAGCTGCACTTGCCGCAAGAGAAAAGTGGGCAAGTCTACCATGGGAAAACAGAGCAACTATATTTTTAAAAGCTGCTGATTTACTTGCTGGACCATACAGAGATGAAATGAATGCTGCTACAATGTTGGGTCAATCTAAAAATGTATTTCAAGCAGAAATTGATGCTGCTTGTGAATTAATAGACTTCTTAAGATTTAATGTGGCATACATGCAACAAATCTATGCTGAACAACCTGAATCTGATGAAGGAATTCTTAACAGACTAGAATATAGACCTTTAGAGGGTTTTATATTTGCCATTACTCCATTTAACTTTACTGCAATTGCTGCTAATCTATGTGCTGCTCCAGCAATGATGGGAAATGTAGTTGTATGGAAACCTGCTGAAACACAAATGTATTCTGCAAAAGTAATTATGAAATTATTTAAAGAAGCTGGTCTTCCTGATGGTGTTGTAAATATGGTTGTAGCAGATGGGCCTGAAGCTGGAGAAGTTGTTTTTAACCACCCAGACTTTGCTGGCTTACACTTCACTGGTTCAACAGCAGTATTCAAAAATCTATGGAAAATCATTGGAAACAACATAGATAAATACAAATCTTATCCAAGAATTGTAGGAGAAACTGGTGGTAAAGACTTTATTGTTGCTCATCCATCAGCCGATCCATTGGCTGTTGCAGCAGGAATTTCTAGAGGAGCTTTTGAATTTCAAGGCCAAAAGTGCTCAGCTGCATCAAGAGTATATTTACCTAAATCTATTTCAGAAGCTATCTTGAACAAAGTGGTTGAAGATGTAAATTCATTCAAGATGGGAACAACAGGTGATCCAAGTAATTTTATCAATGCTGTAATTTCTGAACAAGCGTTTGATAGAATTGCAGGCTACATCGATTATATAAATGAATCTGATGATGCACAGGTTTTAGCAGGAGGAAATTACGATAAAAACAAAGGTTACTTTATTGAGCCTACGGTTGTTACAACCAATAATCCTAAGTTTAAAACCATGTGTGAGGAAATTTTTGGACCTGTTGTAACTGTTTACACTTACAATGACAATGATTTTGAGTCTATATTAGATTTAGTGGACCAAACTTCCGAATATGCTCTAACAGGTGCAGTATATAGTCAAGATCGATATGCACTACAATTAGCGATGAAAAAGCTGGAAAATGCAGCAGGAAATTTTTACTTAAATGACAAGCCAACTGGAGCTGTAGTTGGACAACAACCATTTGGTGGTGCTAGAGGTTCAGGAACAAATGATAAAGCAGGTTCATATTTGAACTTACTAAGATGGGTTTCTCCAAGAACAATCAAAGAAGCCTTGGTGCCTGTTAAGGATTATAGATATCCTTTCTTAGGCTAATGACAAGAAAAATAAAAGCTGTTATTTTTGACATGGATGGTCTAATCATAGATTCAGAACCTCTATGGNGAAAAGCTGAAATAGCCTCATTCGCTTCAATAGGTTATCAATTTACAGACGAAATGTGTTCATCCACTAAAGGAATGCGAATAGATGAGGTTGTATCATATTGGCATGAAAAACTAAAATGGAAATCCCCATCTAAAAGTTTAGTTGTTGATGACATCACCCAAAGAATGATTAATTTCATCAAAACACATGGTAAGGCATTACCTGGTGTTGAATTTATTTTGGATACACTTAGAGAAAACAATATTCCTATAGCTCTAGCATCATCATCACCAATAATTCTCATTGAAACTGTGTTAAAAACACTTAAAATCAAGAATTATTTTGATGTCATACACTCTGCTGAATTTGAAAAAAAAGGAAAACCAGATCCTCAAGTTTTTCTAACTACTTCAAATAAATTAGGAGTTGAACCAATGAACTGTTTAGTTCTTGAGGATTCTATGGTTGGAATGAAAGCTGGTCTAAATGCACAAATGAGAACAATCGTAATTCCTGAAATAAACACACCAAAGGAATCTTGGCAAGACGAGGCTTATTGTGTTTTGAATAGTTTAAATGATTTTAACTTAAATCTTCTTAGCTAAAATTTCATCAATCTGGTTTAATTCATCTTTCCAGTTATAAAGAGAAGTTTTTTGGCTAATTTTTTGAATGTCATTCTTCAATTTTTCATAAAATGAAAGGTTTACCTCAAACATAGGTTTATGATTTAAAGCTTTTCTAAGCTTTCCCACTTCTATTAATACCTCTTTGGTTGACTGATCAAAAAAAGTATCTGCAAATTTATCCCAAATGTAATTGACTGCCTGTTCATTAGGATGAATCCAATCTGAAGAATAAAATCTATAATCTCTTAATTCATCCATTAAGATTTCATAACTAGGGAAATAAAAACACTTTTTACTGTGATTTCTAATGATTTGATGAACAGCTAGGATTAGTTTTGATTTACTTCTGTTATTCTCAATAAAACCATCTTTTAAATGTCTAACTGGGCTTACTGTAAATATAAAATTTGCCTCAATTTTTTGAATCATATCTGTCCAATAAGTAACAATCTCATTTACCTCTAACATTCTTTTTTGAAAAGATGATTGACTTTGTTTATGACAATTTGCTACAATTTGTCCGGTAGATTTAAGTTCATAAATAATTGCCGTACCAAAAGTTACAATGATTACTGGTTTATGATCAATAAATTCTTTAATCTCATTATTTTCCTTGTTAAGTTTTTGTAGCAATAGATCAATACTATTAGCATGGTAGTTTTTACCGCTATGATTCCAACTAAAGAAAATATTATCATGGGAGATAATGTCATTTTCACCATATGTATGGGCCGAGATAGCATTATTTAAATGTGTACTTATTGAAATGGGGTTATATATCACTCCACCAGGATGCAGAGATTTAAATCCACCACTTTTAATTTTTTTGTATAATTCAAAAGCAAAACAAGAACCAACAGACAAAACTGGTGTATTGTAGTCTATAAATGGCCTGACTTTTTCAACATTTACTTCTGTTCTAAAAGATTTAGGTTTATTCATGTATTAAAACAACATTTTAGTAAATACTATATAAATGAAATGAAATTTGTTTAAATCTTGAAATTTTGTGAATATTTAAAATTATAAAATCCTCATTTCAGTTCACCAATGTTTAAATTTGCCTTAGTTTTTAAAACCAATTTATGGAAATTATGGGTACTCCTCCTAGTACTGACAATCTAAAAGAACTAGGATTAAAAGATATTTCAAAAGTACACTGGAACCTATCACCATCAAAGCTTACTGAAATCTCAATTGAAAAAAGAATGGGCCGAAAGGCAAATTCTGGCGCTTTAGCTATTAATACCGGAAAATTCACAGGAAGATCTCCAAAAGATCGATTTATTGTCAAAGATACATTAACTGAAAGTGCTGTTTGGTGGGGAGATATCAATATTCCTTTTAATCAAAATAACTTCGATGGTATTTATCAGAAAATGATGAAATACTTTGAAAACAAAGATATTTACGTAAGAGATGCCTATGCTTGTGCACATGAAAAATACAAACTAAACCTAAGAGTTATAAATGAATTTTCTTGGAGTAATTTATTTGCTTACAACATGTTTTTAAGGCCTTCAGATGAAGAAATTATTAATTTTAAAG
>PBXW01000105.1 GCA_002727735.1 Crocinitomicaceae bacterium | reverse complement strand
CCCAGCTGATTCAGCAACTGCATTATCAAACTGAGTGCACCACATATCAGAATCCTTGGCTAATGATACTGGAACAATATTTCTAATATCTGACGGGGTAATGATAACACCACAAGCGTGTATGCCAGTGTTTCTCAATGATCCTTCAATTAATTTAGCTTGCCTGATTACTTCCCCCTCAAGTCCTTCCTCCTCTAATTTATTGATAAGCTCTTCTGCATTTTTTAGCTGATCTGCATTTAATTTTTCTTTTACCTCTTCTTTTGACCAACCAAATAACTTATTCAACTTAACATCAGGNACCAATTTAGCTAATCGATCNGTTTCTNGNAGAGGTAANTCNAGTACTCTACCTGTATCTCTTATGGAAGATTTAGCAGCCATGGTTCCNTAGGTAATGATCTGCGCAACCTGACTAGATCCATATTTATCAATAACATACTGGATTACTTTTCCGCGGCCTTCGTCATCAAAATCNATNTCAATATCAGGNAATGAAACTCGATCGGGATTTAGAAAACGCTCAAAAAGTAAGTTATACTCTATGGGNTCAACATTGGTTATTCCNGTACAATAAGCCACCGCTGAACCTGCAGCTGAACCTCTTCCTGGCCCAACCGAAACACCCATATCTCTTGCTGCATTACAAAAATCTTGAACAATCAAAAAATANCCAGGGTAACCCGTGTTTTTTATTGTATCTAATTCAAAGTCTAAACGTTCCTCAATTTCAGGTGTTATTTCCTTGTATCGTTTTTTTGCTCCCTCATAAGTAAGATGTTTCAAGTAATTATTTTCACCCAANTTAAGAGAAGAGTCATGACTNTCTTTTTCATCTTGAAATTCATTAGGAATTTGAAATTCTGGAAGNAGTACGTCTGATGCTAAACGGTAACTTTCACATTTTGCAATTATTTCATTGGTNGTTGAAATGGCTTCAGGCAAATCAGCAAAAAGCGATTTCATTTCATCTTGAGATTTAAAATAGTATTCGTTATTAGAAAACCCAAACCTAAATCCTCTACCCCTACCCTTAGGTGTTGATTTTCTTTCACCATCCTTAATGCAAAGTAGCACATCATGTGCATCAGCATCATCTTGATTTAGATAGTAAGTGTCATTAGATGCGAAGTATTTTACATCGTGTTTTTCTGCAAACTGCAACAATACCGAATTGACTTTATCTTCTTCATCCAATCCATGTCTGAACAACTCAATATAAAAGTCATCTTTAAACTGATTTTTCCACCATAAAAATGCCTCCTCCGCTTTGGACTCTCCTTCATTTAAAATCATTTGTGGAATCTGACCATAAATACCACCAGTTGTTACAATTACATCATCCTTGTATTGTTGAATTATCTCCTGATCAATTCTAGGTACGTAGTAAAATCCTTCTACGAAACCTGCAGAACATAATTGTATTAAATTTTGATAGCCATTTTTATTCTTAGCCAAAAATGGAATTTGGTATCCGTTGTCCTTATATGATTTATCGTTTCGATTATGACAAACATGGAATTCACAACCTACAATTGGTAAAATCTTTTTCTTTTCTAATGCTGCTTCTTTTTCTTTTTCAGACTCTTCTTCTTTAAGTGCATTAATTTCTTTGTCTATAGCACTATTGTGCTTAAATGCAGTTTCCATAAAATGAAACGCAGCCATCATATTACCTGTATCAGAAATAGCCACAGCAGGCATACCATCATCCACTGCCTTTTGTATCAAATTATTAACTTGAATAGTAGATTGTAAAACTGAAAATTGAGTCTTGTTATGCAAATGAGAAAACGGAACATCTTTAAGTTGTTCCATGGCCTTTTTGACCTCTTTACTATCTCCCTTGACTTTTTTCTTTGGTGAAGCAGCAAGTTCCTTGCTTGCTTTGAACAGGTTAACGTGTTTAAGACCAGCCGTTGGAAAGGTAGCTGTGTTTTTCTCAAAAAACGTGGCATACTGCTCATCATCTAATAACAACTCCCCTTTCTGAAATGATCTTGTTCTAATTAACTCTAAGAAACATCGTGCAGTAGCCTCTACATCAGCAGTAGCATTATGTGCTTCTTTAAATTTTTCTCCAAAAAGAAATTCATGTAATT
Source organism: Crocinitomicaceae bacterium (assembly GCA_002727735.1). GTDB lineage: Bacteria > Bacteroidota > Bacteroidia > Flavobacteriales_D > Parvicellaceae. The sequence goes on along the minus strand of PBXW01000105.1, from coordinate 4,091 downwards.
CTGATAAAGTGGGTAGTTTAAACCTTCCTCCTCTTCCACCAGGTAATTTACAAAGCAGGGCTGTTGTTTCGGTACATGTATCTAAAACAGGAAGATCTTGTAAATTATTCTCTCTNGCAAGACGATGAAATTCACATCCCATTACATTAAGATCAAATTTTAAATTTTGACCTACTAAAATTTTTGTTTTACTAAGTACTTCTTGAAAAGCAACAAGGACTTCATCCAATGTTTTACCATTAGCGGAGGCAAGGGCTGTAGAAATACCATGAATTTGTTCNGATTGGAAAGGAATTTCAAAACCATCAGGCTTGATTAGAAAATCTTGATGTTCTATCAACGATCCATCTGCATCATGCAATTGCCAAGCGATTTGAATACACCTTGGCCAATTGTCTGTATCTGTAATTGGCGCATCAAATCGTTTGGGTAAACCTGTTGTTTCTGTATCAAAAATTAAGTACATAATGCTAATTAAAACTAATATAACAAGTACTATAATTTATACCTAANATTGTTGAAAACTTCAACTAATTTAAGTGCGGTTAGTGTAACGCTCCCACTTTTCTAATACCTCTTGAAAGTATTTTGGNAAAGGAGAATCAAACTCCATAAATTGGTCTTTTACAGGATGATGAAAACCTAATGTTTTGGCATGCAAGGCTTGACCTGGTAATAACTTAAAACAGTTATCAATAAATTGTTTGTATTTAGAAAAACTGGTGCCNTTTATTATTTTATCACCCCCATATTCTAAGTCATTNAATAAAGGGTGTCCAATGTGTTTCATATGAGCTCGAATTTGGTGAGTTCTACCAGTCTCTAGTTTACATTGAATTAAAGTGACATAACCAAATCGTTGAATNACCTTGAAGTGCGTTACAGCGTGTTTGCCATGGTCTTTTTCTGGATACCCNACCATNAACTTTCTATTTTTTAAAGACCTTCCAAGGTATAAATCAATGGTACCTTCTTCCTCTTCAACATCTCCCCAAACCAGTGCTTGATAGNTACGTTGTGTAGTTCGGTCAAAAAATTGTTTAGCTAAATGAGTNAGNGTATTTTCAGTCTTAGCAACAACCATTAAACCAGTTGTATGTTTATCTAACCGATGAACTAATCCTGGTCTNCCAAAATANTCAGNNGGTANTGCAGGNAAATGATCAAAATGATACACTAAAGCATTAACTAAAGTACCAGAATAGTTTCCATAACCAGGGTGAACAACCATGTTCGCNGATTTATTAACCACACATAATTCATCATCTTCATAGATAATATCAACTGGAATGTTTTCTGGGATTAACTCTAATTGTCTTACTGGATATGGAAGAACAATAGAAATATCATCAAGGGGTTTTACTTTATAATTTGGCTTAACTTTTTCTTTATTCACCAAAATATTTCCATTATGGGCTGCTATTTGTATTTTATTCCTTGATGTATTAGGAATTCNATCCATCAAAAATTTATCAATACGCAATTTTTCCTGACCCTTATCAGCCACATAATGATAATGCTCGTAAAGCTCTTCTTGTTCTTCTATATTCTCTTCTTCTTTCAAAAATTAATGTTGAATGATGATTTTTTCTACTAATTTCTCACCTGACGGTGCAGTGAATTGAACAAGGTAGATTCCATTATCCCAATCTTGAGTATTTAATTGAAATTTATCAGAAATATAATGGGAGAATAGTTGTCTTCCATGAAGATCAAACACTTCTACTTCACCATTGCTTTCTATATCAATGGTTACAAACTGATTGGCTGGATTNGGNNAAAGNTTTAAANGATAATTTTTGTTNTCCAAAACTGGTANTGAAGCCACATTATCCATTGCTGATGTAAATACAGGACGCATCATCAAAGCACCATCNAATATGGTATTTTGAAAACCAGTTCCNAGATTGTAAAATATATCTTGTTTTCTNTTTACATTTNTATCAAAACCAATNTTTAATCGATCTGCTGAAGATTGCCTCCAACCAATGTAAAAAGTGTCGGATACTGGCACCAACATAGGTAGTTCATATTCATAATACCCATTAACTCCTAAGTTATATTCTGGATAATAAAAAACAGGTAAATTAAAATCATCAGTAGTATACATCAAATTTCCAGGCATACCCATACTATCTTCCCAAATTTGAATGAAAAAAGGGTCTCCACTGGCATCATTAACAGAGGGNGAAAAGTGCATTTTTAAAGCTCTTAGCGTATCATTTGAAATCCCATCAGGAAGAACAAAACGATAAGCCAATTCAGCTCCCTGACCAACTAAGCCATAAGCTGCTTCAGCTGAACCATCGTCATAGGCATAGAAATTTTCAAAAATCTGNTGATGGTAAATGGTNTCATTTTCNTTTAANCTTTCTGGAGTAGTATTGGTAGCAATNTAAAANCTCACGTCAAATTGAACGAAAGTATCATTAATCTGTGGTTCGAATTCAAAACCTGAACCTGGACTATANAACATATCAAAATAACTTAATGGGGGGACATTTAATACCGATGCTGCATATGGNACAGTTGTTTCTAAATTACCTTCATANAANACATCCATTGCACAGGGTTGTAATAATTTTTGACTTGAAGATGAATTGTAGGAAGGAAGTATCAACTGATCTAGGGTGATATCTTGAGCAATTTGTTGATAATGTTTCCANGGCATAGCCGTAAACTGATCNAGCATNCTTAAAGGTGGTTGTGTGAACGCCCAATCATTCATTGATGTATCTGCTAGTGATCTTGATTCATTAAGNTATACATAATCTAAATTCCAATGATCTAAACTACCTGTTAAAGCTCCGTANGATCGAAACCTAAACTGAAAACCATTTTGAAAATAAGCAGGTTCATCTAANAATAAATGTTGGTAATACCACTCATCACTTGTAAACCCATTTATTCCCCAAAACGATTGCCATGCACCATTGGAAGGAAGGTATAATTCAAGTACCAAAGAATCATCCGACTCAGGCGCATCTCCCCTTCCACCAGCTTGGTAATAAAAAGAAAGATAAAGTGAATCCCCTACTCCCTTTTGGCTTAAATCTATNGGTTTAGAAGTAAGTTGATCTGCCCAATCTGAAGCGCCAGATATAGTCCAATCGTGAGGATAACCAGCTTCATTCAATCCATCAAATGTAGCTACGCCAATGGTCCAAGGATTTATGGCATAATTGTCATTTAAAAATACATCTTGGTCTATCCAAANTTTGTCNAAATCATCNNTTGTTGGNGAAGCGAAATAAAGTTTTAGTGANTCTTGTTCATAATCTGCCTGCTGATAGATTAAAGTNACATCGGGACTAAAATTAGTCCACAAAGAATCCACTTCCATATAGTTGGGCCAAACCACCAAAGTGTCNGTAACTATAGGGTAAAAATTTAAATCCTTAACAATTAAAACAACCGAATCATTTTTTGTAGCTGTTTCAATTAACGTATCCACCCCATTTATGTTTACACTATCAAAAGCAAAAGAATATGTTGGGTTACTCATATAGGAATCATANATNCTTANAACATTNCCNNAANTNTCNTANANTGCATACCAACTGCTNTCACTCATGTTATTAGCAGTAGTATCANACNAATATGTTTTGAATTTATTGGTGGAGAAATCATCAATAATTGGAATGNCTATGGTATCCAATAAGTANATGATATCATTGTTTTCAANGGCATCANTTCTATTNAATTTATGCTGATNAATNAANGCAGAATTAGTCCTTAGTGGTTCCAAAGATTCTTGTGCCAAGATGGCATTGGAACAAATCAGCAATACAAAAACTAATAGTTTATTCAGTTGGTAACACATTTGAAGTAGTATCTGAAATAAATAAACTATCCAAAGGAGTAGATAAATTGGCATCTACTAAAACTATACTTCCAATTGGTATATATGGACTTTGCCCAGATTCTGGATTGGGATACTGATTGTAAATTACAGCGTTTATAGAGTCATCAGCAGTCATCAAAGAATCTTCATAATGTACATCCAATTCTAAGCCTATTTCATTTGCAGTCGTTTTAGCCATAGAAACAGTCATTCCTTTAAAAATGGGCAGCTCAATGGGTTTACCTTT
>PBXW01000104.1 GCA_002727735.1 Crocinitomicaceae bacterium | reverse complement strand
TTAATAGAAAAAAAGTTAGCCTCTCAATCTAAATCATTTGACCAAGTTTTTGACCTTACTAAAGAAAAACAAAAGATGATCAAATCTATACCTAGCATTCAACCTGTTTCTAATAGAGATTTAACAAGAATAGCATCTGGATTTGGATTAAGAATGCANCCTATTTATAAGATACTTAAAATGCATAAGGGGATGGATTTTACAGCACCAATTGGGACTGAAATTTATGCTACTGGCGATGGTGTAGTAGAAAAAGTAGGATGGGTAGGTGGATATGGTAAAACCATAATGATAAATCATGGTTTTGGATATAAAACTAGGTATGCTCATTGCAGCAAATACAAATGTAGAAAAGGGCAAAAAGTAAAAAGAGGAGACCTTATTGGTTTTGTTGGTAATACAGGGCAATCCACAGGTCCTCATTTACACTATGAAGTATTTAAAAACAAAAAACAAATTAATCCAGTTAATTTCTTTTTTAATGACCTAAGCCCTGAAGAATACGACAAAGTCATAGAAATTTCATCTAGGCCAACTCAATCTTTATAACTGAATGGAACAAGTTAAATTAGATATCGATGAACTTACCAAAGTGTACTATAGTATAGGTGAAGTTGCTGAAATGTTTAATGTAAATGCATCACTTATTCGTTTTTGGGAAAAAGAATTCGACATCATTAAACCAAAAAAAAATAAGAAAGGGAATAGACTTTTTACCAAAGATGATGTAAAAAACTATCAGAAAATTTATTACTTAGTTAAAGAGAGAGGTTATACCCTCAAAGGTGCAAAAGAAAAACTAAAAGGTAACCCTGAAGAATTAGAAAATCAACAACATATAGTAGCTAAACTCAATAAGGTTAAATCATTCTTATTAAACCTTAAAGATCAATTATAAATTTTCTTAAAAAAGATAGATAGAATTAAATTTGTATTTAATTTGCTAAAAAATTATTTATGGAAAATATTTCACCATTTCAATCAACAACTACTACTAAAACATTAGCCAAAAATTATGTAGCCAATGTTTTTTCTTTAATGTTTACTGCACTTATCATATCTGGGTTAGCTGCTGTATGGTTTGCAACAGATAGCATGAAAACTTGGATTATATCCCCAATTAGTGGCGGTTTTACAACTTTTGGGTGGATCACCATGTTTTCTCCTCTTGCTCTCGTTTTTGTTATGAGCATGGGATTGCAGAAATTAAGCGTAAAAACTTTACTTGCTATATTCCTTATATACTCTACATTAACTGGAATAAGTTTAAGTACAATTTTCTCCGTTTATACTACTTCATCTATTGCAACTACATTTTTCATAAGTTCAATCACATTTGGGATTATGGCTCTTGCTGGATACACTACAAAAACAGACTTAACCAAAATGGGTAGTCTTCTTTTTATGGGCTTGATTGGAATTGTTATAGCATCTGTTGTTAATATTTTCTTAGGCAACGGAATGCTTGATATTATTATCTCCATAGTTGGTGTACTTGTTTTTACTGGACTTACAGCATATGATGTTCAAAAAATAAAAGAAATTGGAATGAGTGTAGAACATGGAAGTGANACNGGACAAAAATTAATGATTATGGGTGCATTAACGCTCTANCTNGANTTTATNAACTTNTTCCTTATGTTACTNAGATTATTTGGTAACAGAGATTAATTTACAACTATGAAAGCATATGTATTTCCAGGTCAAGGAGCACAATTCTCAGGAATGGGCTTAGACCTTTACCAATCCTCTTCAAAAGCAAAGGAAAAATTTCAACAAGCTAATGATATACTTGGTTTTTCAATTTCAGAAATCATGTTTACTGGTTCTGCTGAAGATTTGAAACAAACAAAAGTTACTCAACCTGCTATTTTTCTTCACTCTGTCATTCTTGCATCGTGTTTAGAAAATGACTTTCAACCAGATATGGTTGCTGGACATTCACTTGGGGAAATATCTGCACTGGTAGCTAGCAAATGCTTGAATTTTGAAGATGGACTTAAATTAGTTCACGCAAGGGCCACTGCCATGCAAAAAGCCTGTGAAGCAAATCCTTCTACTATGGCTGCAATTCTAGGTTTAGATGACAATTTGGTTGAAGAAATATGCGCTGAAACTGAAGGTATAGTTGTTGCAGCCAATTATAATTGCCCTGGCCAATTGGTGATTTCAGGAGAAATTTCAGCCATTGATCATGCTTGCGAAAAATTAACTGCAGCAGGTGCCCGAAGAGCGCTTAAACTTCCCGTTGGNGGTGCTTTCCACTCTCCTTTAATGGANCCTGCAAAATTAGAGCTTAAAGAAGCTATNGATCAAACAAATTTTAATTCCCCTATTTGCGCTATATATCAGAATGTAAATGCTAAAGCAGTTACAAGTCCTGAAGAAATTAAAGATAATCTTATTGCACAATTAACTGCCCCTGTAAGATGGACACAAACCATGCAAAACATGATTTCTAAAGCAGGAGAAATTGAAGTAATAGAAGTCGGCCCCGGTAAAGTTCTTCAAGGTTTATTTAAAAAAGTTGATCGCTCAATTTCAACAAGCAGTGCCAGCATATAAAATCTTGTTATAGGCTTGTATTCAATAATTGCTGCTGTGAAATTAGTTGATGGAAAATAGGCATTTTCGAAGCATATAGTAGCATATCTAAGTGTTGCTCGTGATGGCAATCACTTCCCACAAAATCTATNACTTTATCTTTAATTAATTGATTTGCCACATTTCTTACTTCTGGACCATAGGCTCCTGTGACAGAACCAATATTCAACTGTAATTTTACGCCTCTATTTACCATTTCTTCATACTTATCAAGATCATTATGCCAATAAGCATAGCGTTCTACATGTGCCAAAACAGGTGTATATCCTTGATCTCTCATTAACCATATAGTCTCGCTTAATTTTGGAGGTTCCTCAAAAAAAGACAATTCAAATAGCACATAATTTTCTGAACCAAATGATAGAATATTTTTAGTTTTTAATAATTCCTCAAAGTTGGGTTCCAAATTATATTCTGCAGCTGCCTCTATTTCAATAGGAAGATTATTTCTGCTAATTTCTTCCCTAACTATAGACAACCCATGGTTGATTATTTCTGGAGTATTTCTATAGTAATCACTCATTATGTGAGGNGTAGTAATTACTTTTTTATAACCTAGATCAATAAATTTAGTCAATAATATCATGGTTGTATCAAGATCTGGAGAACCATCATCNATGCCAGGAATTAAATGGGAATGAAGATCTGTATGTAATACAGATAAATCTGCAGGATCAACTAAAGACTCCTTTCTTGAAAATATGCTTCCGAAAATTCCCAAATTTACTTATTGGCTGTAGTGTTCTTTATAATAACGCTGATAAGCTCCACTAGTTACATCATCTAACCATTTTTCATTGGATAAGTACCAATCTACAGTGCTTCTTAAGCCCTCTTCAAATGTTACTGAAGGTTCCCACCCTAGTTCATTTTTAATTTTTGAAGCATCTATGGCATACCTCATGTCATGGCCGGCACGATCTTTAACGTATGTAATCAGCTTTCGTGAATCGCCAATAGGACGATGCAACTTTTCATCCATTACATCACAAAGCAAGTGTACTAAATCAACATTTTTCCATTCATTGTGACCTCCAATATTATAGGTTTCTCCAATTACACCTTCATGATAAATTAAATCTATCGCAATTGCATGATCAACAACCCATAACCAATCTCTTACATTTTCACCTTTACCATAAATAGGTAAAGACTTTTTGTTTTTGATGTTGTTTATCATCAAAGGAATTAACTTTTCAGGAAATTGAAAAGAACCATAGTTATTGCTGCAATTTGAAATTTTAATGGGTAAATTATAAGTATGCCCGTAAGCTCTTACAATGTGATCTGAACTAGCTTTAGATGCAGAATAGGGACTTCTTGGATCATATGATGTTTCCTCAGTAAATAATCCATCATCTCCTAAAGAACCATATACTTCATCAGTAGATATATGGTAAAAACACTTACCATTAAAATCACTCCATGATGATTTACATGCATTCAATAAATGAAGAGTTCCTACCACATTTGTTAGTATAAACTCATCAGGATTTGAAATGGAACGATCGACATGTGATTCTGCAGCTAAATGAATAACTCCATCAACTGAATGTAATTGGAAAATTTCATCAATGGCTTTTTTGTCAGTTATATCAATTTGAAAGAACTTATAATTTGGCTTATTTTCAATATCTTTTAGGTTGTTAAGGTTACCAGCATAAGTTAGTTTATCTATGTTTAAAATTAGATATTCAGGGTAATTTATAACTAACCTTCTTACCACGTGAGAGCCAATAAATCCAGCGCCACCTGTAACTAAAAGTGTTTTTGTAAATTCCATTTAAAGTGTCCAGTAATTAAGTTTCTTAATTCTATTTCTATAGATACCTTTTACATCAACTAAAAGTCCATTTTCTGACATTAGCCCTCTAAAGTCATCCTCACTGAGACCTACATATTCTTGGTGATTAACGGCTACTACTACAGCATGGTATTTTCCATTACTTTTTTCAACCAATTCAAAGCCGTATTCATCAAATAATTCATCAGAATCAGCATGAGGGTCAACTACCTCTACATGACATGAAAAAGATTTTAATTCATTGATGACATCAACAACTTTAGAATTTCTTATATCGGATACATCCTCTTTAAATGTAGCTCCCATAACCAAAACTCTAGCTTCCTTCATTGGTGTGCCAGCGGCAATTACTTTTTTAGCTACAGTTCTTCCAACATACGCTCCCATGGCATCATTCATTGCTCTTCCTGAATTGATAATTTGAGCATGAAAACCAAGCTCTTTAGCTTTGTGTGTAAGATAATATGGATCAACGCCAATACAATGACCACCAACTAAACCAGGACTAAATTTTAAAAAATTCCATTTAGTTCCAGCAGCTTCCAAAACTTCATATGTGTTGATATTCATTTTGTTAAAAATCATAGAAAGTTCATTGATCAATGCAATATTGACATCACGTTGGGTATTTTCTATAATTTTTGCTGCTTCTGCTACCTTTATTGAAGAAGCTCTGTGTACACCTGCGCTTACTACTAACTCATAAACTTTAGCAATTTCTTCTGCAGATTCTTTATCGCAACCTGAAGAAACTTTTATAATGCTCGATAATGTATTTACCTTATCTCCTGGATTGATCCTTTCAGGAGAGTAACCTACCTTGAAATCTTCTTTAAATTTTAAACCACTTAAGTTTTCTAAAACTGGAATACAATCTTCTTCTGTACATCCTGGATAAACTGTAGATTCATATACTACATAATCCCCTTTCTTTAGGACTTTACCCACTGTCTCACTTGCCGAAATCAATGGTCTAATGTTAGGTTCTTTACTGCTATCAATTGGAGTAGGCACAGCCACAACAAAAAACTTCACATTACCCAAGTCTTCTAAATTACTTGTAAAAGTAATGTCACATCCTTCAAAGTCTGAAGATGTTAATTCATTGCTTGGATCAACATGATTTTGCATCATCTTCACTCTATCAGGGTTAATGTCAAAACCAACAACTTTAATTTTCTTAGCAAATTCTAATGCTATTGGTAAACCTACATATCCCAGTCCAATGACTGCTAAAGTATCTTTCTTATCGACTAAATTTTGATAAATTTTCATTTTTTCTCGTCTCTTATATTGTAAATTCTTTCAATTATTTCAACAACTTTCAACCCCTCAAGAGCATTCGTAGTTGCTTCAGTTTTTTCATTAAGGGTGTCGACAACATTTTCTATGATATAGTGGTGATTAGCTGCGCTTCCTTTGTATGGTCCATAGTCATTGGGGGGATTAGAAGGGGCTAATTTTGGCATTTCATAATCTTTAATATTACAATACTCTATTTCGTTCATATATTGCCCCCCTACTTTTACACTTCCATTACTTCCCACTATGGTCATACTGCTTTCTAAGTTAGAACCCCAAACTGCTGTTGAATAATTCAAACAGCCCATTCCACCATCAACAAAATCAAAAGACACAAAGCCTGAATCCTCAAAATCTGTACTATCTTGATGTGTGAAATCATTGAATTTCCCCTGNACATTAGCNATATCACCAAATAACCAATACATGATATCAATAAAGTGTGAAAATTGGGTGAACAATGTTCCTCCATCTAAATCCTGAGTCCCTTTCCAACCTCCTTTTTTGTAGTAGCGATCNTCACGATTCCAATAACAATTTACCTGTACCATGAAAATATCACCTATGATTTTTTGNTCGACAATTTCTTTCAACCAAANACTTGGTGGTGAGTATCTATTTTGCATAACAGCAAATACTTGTTTGTGTTTTTGCAGGGCTTTATAAATGACACTTTCACATTTTGCTTTAGAAAGTCCAATAGGNTTTTCAATAACTACATGATTNCCAGCATTAATNGCATCAATGGCCATATCTGAATGAAGACCGTTGGGTGTGCAAATGCAAACCACGTCTATTTCTTTTTCAGTACTGAGCATTTTTTTATAGTCTTCATAAAAAGGAACATCAAATGAATCCAATCCTAGTTCTTTTTTCGGCTTAATATCCGATAAAGAAACTAACTCAGCATTAGGATTTCTAAGCACCATTTCTGCGTGACGTTTACCAATATGACCNGTNCCTATTANAGCAAATTTTACTTTTTTCATCAACTTATTCTTNTTACTTGGTCATTTTCCAATTTGTATTGTTGTTTTGATTCTGGACATACAGCAATTCCATTTTCAAAATCAAGCCTGTGTCCAAATTCACTTACCCAACCCAATTGTTTAGCTGGATTCCCCACCAATAGTGCATAAGGTTTAACTGATTTAGTCACCACAGCTCCAGCACCAATTAATGCATATGAACCAATATCATTTCCACAAACTATAGTTGCATTAGCACCAATAGAAGCCCCTTTGCCTACATGTGTTTTTTCATATGCATCTCTTCTTATTACAGCACTTCTTGGATTTGTTATATTGGTAAAAACCATTGATGGNCCTAAAAAAACATCGTCATCACAAACAACACCTGTATATATGGAGACATTGTTTTGTACTTTAACATTTTTCCCCAAAACAACATCAGGAGAAATAACTACATTTTGACCAATATTGCAATTATCTCCTAATACAGCATTTTGCATAATATGACTAAAGTGCCAAATTTTNGAACCTGAACCTATCTGACAACCTTCATCAACTACGGCAGTATCGTGNGCAAAATAATTCATTAAAACTTATTAAATTTTTCGAAATTTTGGTGGTCTTTTTTAAACAGTTCTTCTCTNTTTAANGAGCAAAAATAATCATAAGTTCTTTGAAGCCCAATTTTTCTACTAACAGATGGTTNCCATCCTAAAATATNTAATGCTAAATCAATATTAGGNCTCCTTTTTAAAGGATCATTTTCTGGAAGTNGTTTNTATACAATTTTTTGATTTGTGTTGGTTAGGGCTAATATTTCTTGAGCAAATTCATTAATAGTAATTTCATCAGGATTACCCAAATTGACAGGTTCATTATAGTTACTAAACAACAATTTAACAATACCATCAATTAAATCATCAACATAACAAAATGACCTTGTTTGTTCACCATNACCAAAAATNGTTAAGTCTTCNCCTCTNAATGCNTGACCAATAAANGCNGGNAACACTCGACCATCATTTAATCGCATTCTGGGTCCNTANGTNTTNAANATACGAACAATTTTAGTGTCAAGTTTATGAAAGCGATGATAGGCCATGGTNATGGCTTCTTGAAATCGCTTAGCTTCATCATATACNCCCCTTGGNCCAATTGGATTAACATTTCCAAAATAAGACTCAACTTGAGGATGAACCAATGGNTCACCATAAACTTCACTGGTAGAAGCNACCAAAATAACAGCCCCTTTTGCTTTGGCTAAACCCAATAAGTTATGGGTACCTAATGAGCCTACTTTCAAGGTCTGAATAGGTATCTTCAAATAATCGATAGGACTTGCCGGAGAAGCAAAATGTAAGATGTAATCTAAATCTCCTTTAAATTCGATATGTTTAGTGACATCATGTTCAATGAATTCAAAATCTTGGTAAGAAGACAATATATTAATATTACTATGGCTTCCAGTAATAAAGTTNTCCATTCCAAAAACCTGAAATCCATCTATTAAAAAACGTTCTGCAATGTGAGAACCTAAAAACCCAGCTGCACCTGTTACTAAAAGTTTTTTCAATGGTTTAAATTATTAACTGTAGCCCTTCCTATGCTTTGATAAAAAAATGATTTTGAATTCATGGTCTCCAAATCATATAGATTTCTTCCATCAAAAATAATTGGACTTTTCATCAATTTTTGCATTTTATCAAAGTCTGGATTTCGAAAAGCNGACCACTCAGTTGCAATTAGCAATGCATCTACATTTCGAAGTGCTTCATAACTGTTATCANCATATTGAATTTCATCTCCAATTAATTCTTTGACATTTTGCATTGCCTCAGGATCGTAAGAAATAATTTTTGCGCCCAATTTCAACAAGGCCTTAATCATGTATAAGGAAGGGGCTTCTCTTATATCATCTGTTTCAGGTTTAAATGCTAAACCCCACAATGCAAAAGTTTTATTTGATAAATCATCACCAAAATAATTGATGACTTTTTCAACTAGAGATAATTTTTGTTTATTATTAACGCTTAAAACAGCATCAATAATTTCAAATTCATAATCAATGTCTTTTCCGGCTTTTTTCAGAGCCAATACATCCTTTGGGAAACAACTTCCACCATATCCAATTCCAGGATATAAAAAACTTTTTCCAATTCTTGCATCAGTCCCTATCCCCTTTCTAACCTTGTCAACATCTGCTCCAACTTTTTCGCAGTAATTTGCAATTTCATTCATGAATGTAATTTTTGTAGCTAAAAAAGAATTAGCAGCATACTTAGTTAACTCAGCGGATTTTTCATCCATAATCATAATAGGGTTTCCTTGCCTAACAAAAGGTTGATACAACTCTACCATTAGTTTTTCAGCTTTTGCACTGCTTGTTCCTATTACTACCCGGTATGGCTTTTTGAAATCATCAATTGCAAATCCCTCCCTAAGAAATTCAGGGTTAGAAACAACATCAAAATCTACATTAGCATTTTTTTTAATGGCATTTGTTACCTTTTCAGCAGTTTTTATTGGAACGGTACTTTTATTTACTATAACCTTATATTCATCGATTATTTTGCCTAATTCATGAGCCACATTCAATACATAACTTAAATCTGCAGACCCGTCCTCTTCTGGGGGAGTTGGAAGAGCTAAAAAGATAATTTTAGACTTTTTTACAGCTTCCAATAAATTTGTCGAAAAACTTAACCTTTTTTGATCAACATTTCTTTTTACTAAAAGATCAAGATGAGGCTCATAAATTGGAAGTAACCCTTCATTAAGTTTGTTGATTTTTTCAATGTTATTATCAACACAAATTACATTATTACCTGTATCGGCAAAGCAAGTTCCTGTAACTAGACCGACATAACCTGTTCCAACTACTGCAATGTTCATGAATTTGTATTTAAATAGTTTTTAATGTGATTTACAATGAAAAGTTGTTGTTGTTCAGTAAGCTCCGTGTGCATAGGTAATGAAATGACTCTTGTAGTCAACCATTCTGTATGAGATAAGTCTCCTTTTGATACATCTATAGATGAGAACATCTTTTGCAAATGTGCAGGGACAGGATAATATACCATTGCAGGTATGCCATTTTCTTTGAGATGTGAAATTAAATCATCTCTGTTAATACTATCATCTAATTGCAAAGTATATTGGTGAAAAACATGATCTGAATCTGTAATCCTTACAGGTATTTTTAACTTGGGTACACTTTCAAAGTGCTTGTCGTAAAATGCAGCGGCTTTTTGTCTGTTGTGTATATATGTATCTAATTGCCTAAGTTTTATCCTCAATATTGCAGCTTGAATATTATCTAATCTAGAGTTACAACCTACTCTATCATGATAATATTTTTTTGATTGACCATGATTGGCAATCATTCTTAATTGTTTAGCCAATTCATCGTCATTGGTCATCATAGCACCACCATCACCATAGCAGCCTAAATTTTTAGATGGGAAAAAACTAGTACAACCGACATTTCCTATTGTTCCTGTTTTTTGTGGATGATCTAAACCGCTGTAAGTACACCCAATAGCTTGTGCGTTATCTTCAATAACAAAAAGATTATATTTCGAAGCTATGTTCATTATTTCAGCCATATCACAAGATTGACCAAAAAGATGTACTGGAACAATGGCTTTTGTTTTTTTAGTAATGGCTTTTTCAATTGCAGTTGGTGATATATTAAATGTATTGGGGTCACAATCAACAAAGACTGGTTTAAGTCCTAAAAGACCAATTACTTCAGTAGTAGCAATATAGGTGAAAGAAGGTGTAATCACCTCATCGCCAGGTTTTAAACCTAGTCCCATCATAGCAATCTGCAAAGCATCAGTACCATTACCACATGTGATGACATGTTTAACGCCAAGATAATCTGCTAATTCTGCTTGAAAATTTTTAACCTCATCACCATTGATAAATTGAGTTGAATTAATCACTTGTTGCATAGCATTATCAACATCATTTTTGATATGCTGATACTGAGTTTTTAGATCAACCATTTGAATGTTTAAATCACGCTGCATTAAGGTTAAATTTTTAGAATGGCGAATATAACTATATCAATACATTATACCAATTCTTATATTTGTTTTCATGAACATCGTTAAATCTTTTTTTTTCCTTGGGCTTTTATGTTTTCTTTTCACACAAAAGATCTATGGTCAAAACGTAAAAGATTCCGTAATATTTTGTCCACTTGTACAAGTTAATCTTGCTGCACAAGCTCCTGAAGGAGATCTCAAAGATTATTTTGGAATTAATAGTAACATTGGGTGTTCAATTGGTATTAAAAACAAAAAAAATCAATCCTTTGAACTCACTTACAACTTTATACATAGCAGAAATGTAAAGTATAGAGCTGTTTTAGACCACTTACTTAATGATCAAGGTTGGATTATTAATCAGCATGGTGAACAAAATTTTTATGTTATGTACCAAAGAGGTGGAATAGTTAGCCTAGATGTTGGTAAGATATTTCCATTTTTTGGACCAAATCCAAATTCTGGTATTCATCTAAAAACAGGGTTGGGATTTATGTTTCATAAAATTAGAATTGAACATGAGCAAAACTTAGTTCCCCAGTTACAACAGCAATATTTACCATACTATGATCGTTTTACAATGGGAGCCTCTATTAAAGAATATGTTGGATACCATCACATGAGTAATAATAATTTAGTGAATTTTACTATTGGCTTGGAGTGCATTCAAGGATTTACAAGAGGTATGAGAGATTACCAAATTGATTTAATGGGTCCTTACCATGACCAACGTATCGATATTTTCATAGGAATTAGGGCTGGATGGATATTTCCTGTTTTCAGAAAAGCTCCAGATGAATATTATTACAATTAAATGATTCGTTTCTCTTATTCTCTATTTTCTGCAGGTATTTCATTGTTTTGGCGAATCAGTGCATTTTTAGGGAACGAAAAATCAAAAAAGGCTATTGATGGAAGAAGGAATTGGGAAGAAAAACTGAAGTTTTTGGGATTTAAAAATCAACCTATTTGGATACATGCATCATCACATGGAGAAGGTTTAATGGCTAAACCAATCATAGAGGAATTGATTGAAAATACTAAATATGAAATATTAATATCATTTTTTAGCCCATCAGGATACGAGAATTTTTACTATAAAAATGAAAGAATTAAAAAGTTTTATCTCCCTTTAGACTATAAGTCTAATTCAAGAAAATTCATCAAAACAATTAATCCTAAACTATTGATTTTTGTTAAGTATGATTTTTGGATGAATCATATTATAGAAGCACAAAATAATGATATTCCAACTTTTGCTTTTTCCGTTAATTTAAGATCTAACCACTGGTATTTTAGTTGGTATAGTTCATTAGCAAGGGAAGTCTTGAAAAAAATGAAAGTTATTCTCACACTTAACAATGAAACCATTAAAAACTTAGCTAATGCAGGCTTAAAAAATGCTAAACTATGTGGTGATACGAGGTATGATCAAGTAAACACAATTCAAGATTTTAATCTCTTTAAAGTGAGTAAACCATGTATTTTATTGGGTTCATCGTGGGAAGAAGAAGAGAAAATGGTTTCGTCAATTTATAAAGAATTCCCCCATGTTCAATTCATCATTGCTCCACATGATATTTCTTCAAATAGAATAACTTACATTCAACAATTATTTAATGAAGAATCAGCTTTGCTTTCTAATGGCAATTTAGATGATTTACCACCTGTTTTAATAATTGATAAAATTGGAATACTTGCTGAACTCTATTCCATAAGTGACATAGCGATTATCGGAGGTGGATTCAAAAACAAACTGCATAATATTATTGAACCAGCTGCTAAAGGAAACTATATATTATTTGGACCAAAACATAGTCGTTACCCAGAAGCATCAGAAATGATTAATGCCAATATTGCAGATAGCTTTTCCAACCAAACAGAATTGAAAACTAAGATAAGAACAGCAATAGGAAATTCAGATGTTTTAGATGACTACAAACAAAAATCAACGAATTTTTCAAAAGAAAAGAAAGGGGCAACAGAGCTAGTTTATCAAGAAATTAAAAATTACCTCTAATTACTCTACAATTTCAGCGTCTTCTAGGATATAATTTAATTGATAGATATCATCAACATTCAATCGTAATTTACCTTTAAAGGTAATTACCTGGTCCATTCTTAAACCTTCATATTTTTTAACTAATTGAATTTCCATTACTGATTCAGGCCCAGCTTGTCCACAAAAAAAACATGAACTATATGGGTTAGCAGATAAGACGTAATAATCCTGAACGATGTCTACTGGTATTATAAATCCTCTAATTTGAACCTCTTTGTTATCAAGTGCTAATACTTGTGGAGAAAACTTTGGCACCATGTAGAATGCCTGAAATTCTTCAGACCATATTTCATCAAATTCTACATTTTTCAATAATTCCCATGTAATGATATTTTGAGCA
>PBXW01000103.1 GCA_002727735.1 Crocinitomicaceae bacterium | reverse complement strand
GCAGTTGTGGTTTGCCATGTTTGCCATCCCCCAGTAGAGCTAAAGTCAATTTGATTTAGGATAGTAGCATTGCCTGCACTATCTATGAGTTGTAGTTCTAAACCACCATTAAATCCATTTGATGCATTTCTGTAACTTACTTGAAAGCTTCCAGAATACATGGCATTAACATAGTAGTCAATGTAATCACCAGGATGCAAATAGCCTATGTTTTGCCCGCCACCTTGGTCAGAACAGCTCTCTAAACCAATTCCAGATTCATTAAAGTAGTCTTCTGCTTGAATGATACCNGGGATACAATTATTAGAACACGAAATGGTGTTTTTTACNGGCCTGTATTCAAAAGTAGATAATGAGTTNCCATCTAAAGAATTAAGTTGATTTCCNGTGTANGAAACTGAAATTTTTGTNGGTTCTCCAGTAATGTTAGAAAANCCTTGAATTGCAGTATTTAANACTAATGTAATTCTTCTAGGGTTTGAAGAATTGAATTGAAGGCTGTTGATGACTATATTTTGTGTAGAATCTGCATAAACATCAAAAACTTGATTGGGATTACTTATGATACTAGCCGGAATGCTGTTTTCATCTAATGGCTTATTGAATAATAATTCAATTCGATATTGATCTAAAGTTTCTCCCAATAGATAAAGAGCAGACAAGGTATCAACGTTACCTGCTTTGATAAATTCAAAAGAGTTTATATTAATTTCTCCATCGTCACAGTGTAATTTTATTTTTTGGCTGCCTGAGTTTAAAATCACATTTGATATAGTTGCAGTGTTCCAAAAACTCCAATTATTGGTATTAGGCAAATGAGCAAGAGGAGAAAATGCGGTATCATTAACTGATAGAAAAACTTTGGAATCGCTGTTATTAGCGGAGTATCTTAAATTGATATCATACACAGCAGTAGTGTCTACATTAACCTGGTATTGCATCCACTCATCTTTTTCAAACCACCCTACCTGATAACCATTGTGAAATAAATAAACATCATTACAGGCACTTATATCAGCGCCATCATTTCTATACATCCATCCATTATTCCAAGGCGTATAATTGCCTGTGGTAACTTGATATGTTGCTACCACATTATCCTGATATGCTTCACCAACTACACCTAAATCAAAATCTGTTGCAAAAATTCGACCAGGTATTTCAGCAATAGAATCAAAAGGTAAAGTTTCATTGGAATTCACTTGTCTAAACATGGCGTCTATGACGTCTTTTTGGTAATGACAGTTTTCTAATTTTAAATCTTCAGTAAGCTGATTTAATGTGCTAATGGTATAGCTTGCAGATGGTTGTCCACTTCCACCGCTCCAATAATCTAGTAAGTTTTGGAAGTCAACAGTTTTAGTAACAGACATTGGACATGAAATAGATTCTAATTTTTTCATAGGCCACCAAGCCCAACCAATATCATGGTCTTCAATAAGACGGATGGCGTCTCTAAACCAAACATTTGAGTTTTCACCTGATTCACCAAACCACAGAGGAACATTCCAGGCATTTCTAATATCAATTACCCATTGGATATCAGCAGGATAATTTTCAGACCAATATTTATGTGGGCTGTAAACCATATTTGAATCCCATGGAGGAGTAAGGCCGCTAAAGTCATTAGCATACCAATTACCTTCTATAAAAAGGATGTGATTTTGGTCTACAGATCTAACACTATCAGTCAATTGAGTATAAAAATTTCTTAACTCGTTGGTTCCTAAATTCCAATTGACTTCATTTAAGAAATCATACCCTGCAATAGCAGGTTCATTTACATAGTGCTCAGCAATTTTTCGCCATAAAGAGAAGGTTTTATTTTTATTATCAATGCTTTCCCATAGGGAAGGGTAGGCAGGGTTATAGTCGCTGATGCCTGTATTTCCACCTTGACCTCCGGGTGCAGCATGTAAATCTAAAATGACATACATGTTATTTTGTTTACACCAAGAAACAAGACTATCTGTCATTTCAAACCCTTTGGATAGCCATGTGTTTTGACCAGCTACGGGTTCTTCTTGAATAGATAATGTAAATAAATTATAATGCATCGGAAGTCTAATCGCATTAAAACCCCATGAAGCGAGTGAATCAATATCAATCTTTCTTACATGGTTAGCATACCAATTGTTCAAGAAGTTGTCCTTTTCAACTGTGCCAATAAGCTGTTCTACTTTTTCTTCAAATTCCCACTGGGCAGAGGCGAACCCGGCCGCTTGAATTTGGTAAGGTTCGATGAGCATCCACCCACCAAGATTCATTGCTTTTAATATGACGGTATCACCATTGGTATTGACAATAGCTTTACCATTGGTGGACAAAAAAGATTGTCCAAATCCAGAAAAAAAATTAAGTATGAAAAAAAATACTAAATATCTTAAATTCATGTATTAATAACAGGGGTTTTGTGTAATCAAGTCATTAGAACTTTGTATATCATAATAAGGAATAGGTAATAATTCGCTACATCCTGTTACAAAATTAGTTTTTCCAAATGTTTGACCAAAATGATCAAAGTTTTGGAAAACAGTAGAGGCATCACCCCATCTCACTAAATCATAAAAACGATCATGTTCCAATCCAAGCTCAACTCTACGCTCGTGATAAACAACNGCTTTTAAATCATTATGCCCAAGTAAACTNTTTTCTTTGTAACTATTGATTGTTGTAGCATCAGGGTAATCTGATAAACCAGCTCNCTGACGGATTAGNGCAAGAGATGATCTTGCAGCTGCTTCGTCACCTATTTCCATAGATGCTTCTGCATGCATAAGCAACACTTCTGCATATCTCATGAANATATAATCTAAATTACCATTACAATCNGCNGTAATGGGTCTTTCATTATCAGGAATTAAGTATTTCTGTGACATATAACCAGTTGGGGGATTCCAACTNCCTCCTGTGAAGTTATGAGGAGCACCTCCAAATGTNCCAGGAATCATTTCTCCATCAAAAACAACACTAGCCTCAAGTCTATCATCATTAGGTTCAAAGGCTTGTACAAAATCTTCTGTAGGGCACTTGAACCCATAGCCCCAACCCATATCTCTATCTCCAAACCATATGCTCAACCAAGAACCTTCATGCTCTCCCCAATGCCCATCTAAATCTTCAACCATATGCAAAGACCAAATAACTTCACTTCCCCATTGTTGACTAGAACTAAAAATATTTGAGTAATCAGANACAAGAGAATAATTCCCAGAGCTCATTATTTCTTCACACTTATTTTTTGCAGCATTCCAATTTTCTTGGTATAAATAAGTTTTAGCAAGTAGCCCTTTTGCAGCTCCACTGGTTGCTCTTCCTTGTTCCGCTAAAGCTACTGTTGTAGGCAGGTTTGCTTCTGCATAAGTTAGGTCAGCTATGATCTGACTGTAGACTTCATCTGGTGTTGCTCTTGGCTTTCCTGCAGAAATATCTTCACCATGGTTGGTGCCATCATCCTCAGCAGAAGTATAAATCATAACGCCTCCAAAATTTCTTACTAAACGGAAGTAAGCATATGCTCTTAAAAATCGACATTCGGCAATGTATCTCGATCTATTGCCTTCATCCATGTCAAGCACTTTGGTGCCATCTACATTTTCTTCCACCATAATATCAATAGCAAAGTTAGATCTAGCAATTAAACGATACATATCATCCCAAATCCAGTGAGGAATATCAGTTTGAGGAGTTGCATTAAAATTCATCATATCGAACATACCTTGCTGATCACCATCACTTTCGCCCCCTTTTACCGCATCATCCGATAAAACAGTCCCAACAGCCCAAAGACCAACTATATTATTTCTCCAAATCTGCACATCATAGGCTGCAATTACAGCTTCATATGCTTTGGAACCATCTATAAAATAAGGTTTATCAATGTTTCCAGGTTGATCTAATTCAAGCCATTCTTTTGAACAGCTAACTAAGCTTAAAAAAGAAAATATGTAAAGAATTTTTTTCATCTCGTTAAATTAAAAAGTTGCGTTAATACCAAAGTTCATTGTTTTAGGAATAGTGTAATTACCTANNTCAGCTTTTTGAACNAATACCCCCCATGTACTACCTANCTCAGGATCTCTTCCACTATATTTTGTTATGGTAAAGTAATTTTGTAGTGCGGCATAAAATCTAAGTTTTTGAATNCCAATTTTTTTAGAAACATTGTTAGGTAAAGTGTAGCCNAAAGAAATNTTCTTAAACCTAAGAAAAGATCCGTTTTCAATGTAGGCGTCAGAAGCTCTAGCGTAGTTNTTTTGTCTATCACCTCCTAGTTGAGCAATCGTTGCACTAGTATTATCNGGTCTCCAAGCATCTTCTAACATATAACTAACCATGTTTGTTTGTTCGTAAGGGGTTTCAGTGAATGCTTTTACGGTATTGAATATTTCATTTCCATGGTTCCAATATATAAANAGGTTCAAATCAAACCCTTTATAGCTTAAATCACCNGTAAATCCTAAAGTAAAATCAGGGTAAGGNGAGCCAATTTTAACTTTATCATCTTCATCTATTTTTCCATCCCCATTNTGATCTATAAACTTATAATCTCCAGGCCCAACTGTTGGTCCGTAAGTTTGATAAGTTATACCGTCTTCAACATAAGTTAATGCGTCTACTTCAGATTGAGTCCCAAATATTCCATCAACTTGATAACCCCAAAAATCTCCAACTTGAGAACCAATTTCAGTTAATGTGTAATATTCTAATGCATGAAATGCACCACCTTCAATTCGTTGGTCAGTATTAGAAGATAATTGAACGATTTTGTTAGTCACTTTTGTAATNTTAGTTGATAAACTATACTTTAATTCCCCTGCCATATCTTTATAGTTAACNGTTAAGTCAAANCCTCTATTCTCCATAGAACCAATATTAACCCTGGCAGCTCCACCTACACCCCAAGCATTAAGCAGTGTATTGTTATCCATAATCATGTCNGAAGTTGTTTTAATATAATACTCTGTAGTAACCCAAAGTTTGTTATTGAGGAATCCCGCATCTAGCGCAATGTTAGTCATTCCAATTGTTTCCCATCTTAGATTGGGATTTGGAAAAAAATCAACAGTAGAACCAGAAATCTGGTCAACCGTACCATCAGGCCCAAAAATAACATTGGCACTATTTATAGACGTTGTTCCATTGTAAGCAAAATCTCCCGCAGGTTCACTATTCCCTAATTCACCATAACCACCTCTCAATTTAAGGAAACTGACATTTTTAACATTTTTGAAAAAGTCTTCTTTATGTATTTTCCAACCACCTGAAAAGCCAGGAAATACACCAAATTTATAAGCTGANCCAAACCTNGANGAACCATCTCTTCTAAGCGTTGCAGTTAAAAAGTATTTGTCATTATATTCATAATTTAATCTTCCAAAAACGGAAGCATATCTTCTGTAAGAAAATGAGTTCCAGCCCTCATTATTAGCATAAGAAATATCTCCAGTTGAACCTAACAACATATTTGGTGGAGTTTCATTNTTTACAGATCCACCTAAGTACTTTTTGCTAAAACCAAAACTGTTTTGGTTCCAGTCATAGGCNGATGTTCCCCCTAATAGCTTNACATGGTTTTTNCCAAAGGATTTTTTAAACTCAATGGTATTTTCCCAATTCCATGAAAAGTATCTGTTGGTATTGTATCCAAATTCGTCAATTTGATTTTGATCTGTGGCATCAATATAAAATATTGGATTATACCACCATCCATTTCCGCTAGTGTAGTCACACCCGATAATACTTTTAATACTTAACCATTCTACAGGTTTAATTTCAATATAGTTATTGGTCAAGATTTTATCATACCATGTCATTCCATATTTGGTTCTATTTCTATATAACTGAGCTAATGGGTTGGGTGTATTNCCTCTAGGCGTATTATTCCATGCNACAGAGTCATTTGGATTATAAAATTCATGATCTTCAGGCACTAGCGTNAAGGTGTCTGGTATAGTAGAATAAGGCCTAATTGCGCTAATAGTTGGGTCAAGAGACATNGCAGCTAATAACATGTTATTTTCAGGTCGATCTCCATTAAAAGACACTCCTTTACCACCATCTCTGGTAATGGCTAAACTTGTTCCTACTTTGATATGTTTAGACAATTCAAAGTCTAGGTTATTTCTTAAAGAATATCTTTTAAAGAAAGAAGTAGGTATTACCCCTTTTTCATCAAAGTAATCTAAAGATATTGCGTANGTAGATTTCTCAGCACCTCCAGAAACAGAAACGTGGGCATTGTAAATAGCTCCACCGGGAAAAAGTAAGTCTTGCCAATCTGTTCCAGCACCTAACGAAGAGGGGTCAGTAAAATCAGAATCAGGAGTTGTTTGTCTAACAGAATCGACATAATTATTGGCTCTTGCATACTGCTCTGCATTCATCATGTCCATCTTTTTGATTAAAGACTGAAAACCGTAATAAGTATCGAACGTAACTTTTGGCTTACCCTTTTTTCCTCTTTTTGTTGTAATTAAAATTACACCTCCAGCAGCTCTTGCACCATAGATGGATGCNGCAGATGCATCTTTAAGAATATCAATTGATTCTATATCCTGTGGTGCCACAGCATTTACAGCAGGACCGTCTAAAGGTAACCCATCAACTATGTACAAAACTGGAGATCCATTAATTGATCCAAGCCCTCTAATTCTAACCTCAGTATTACTTCCAGGTGCNCCATTGTTATTAACCACCTCTACACCCGCAGCTCTACCTTGTAGGGCATCAGCGGCACCAGCTACAGCTGTTTGCATAATTTGATCAGATTCTACTTTAACAATTGAACCAGTAATATCTTCAGATTCTTGCGTTCCATATCCCACCACTACCAACTCTTTTAAGAGTTCATTTTTCATTCTAACATTAAGGGTGGTGCTGTTATTGACTAAAAATTCTTGGTCAATATATCCAACCATTCTTACGATCAAAACCTGATTTTTTTCAGCAGAAATATTAAAATTACCTTCAATATCAGCAGTAGTTCCTTTATCCGTATCCTTGACTTGGATAGTTGCAAATGGAACACCTAAATCAGTAGCATCATCAATTATTTTACCACTAATAGTAGCAGTTTGTGAAAAAATAACGAAAGAGAATAAGGTTAAGCATGAAGCAAGAAAAAATCTCATAACAAAAGGGATTAATTATTGTAATTTTTACACAAAGTACATAAAAATTTCAAAAAATTAATATTTGTTAAAAAAAATCACAACGACATAGGTACCTGTCAATTTGAATTGAAAATGCTTTTATCAGTTTAGTTATTTTTTTGAATTTAGTAAGAATATTTAGCACTAGTTAACATTTGATCTATGGTTAACTTTCTAAAATCACCCATTTCAAAACTTTGAAATGATAGATTGTACCCATTAATTTTCCTCAGACAATAAAAATGGTAAAAAGCATTTTTAAGAGATTCCAAAGAGTCTAAGGTTGTTTTTTCTGCTTTTAAATTCTTAGCATAAACCAAAGTAGAATCATTTTGTTCCACAAAATTATAGGAAAAAAAGGCATAGTTATTTAATCTTTCAATTTCATCATTTACAGTCACACTATCATGCATGGTTTCTTCAATAACAAGATGCCATTTACTTCTTCCAGGTAAAGTGATTTCCCATTTTGCTTCCCCTAAATTATGTGCAATAATAGGCTGAACAAATCTGGGATATCCATTTTCATCATCATAAAATTGTTCAGGAACAAAAATATGAATATCCAATTCGTGATCAGATAAATCTACCGGTCTTAATCCGTGAGTAGGGTCAGGAGTAAGTACTTCGGCTTCACTGTTTTGTTGATTATCAACTTCTTCATTTTTATTGTTGCATCCATAGCTTATAAAAAGAAGGAAAAAAGCAAAAACAGGTATGTGGGATATTTTCATGAGCTAATCAATTAAAGTGCTTGCGACATTCAAAATAAGTTAATATTTTTTAAAAACATATCTAATAGTAGATCTACTTCTTTGTTGTATTAATACTTCTTGGTTTTTAACAATTTTTGGTAGGTCAAAGTTTTTATAGTGTCTTATTGATAATAAGTCGACACGCTCATTATATCTTACAATGTAATTTTCACTTAATTTTTCAATTAGTTGATTAAGCATAGCTGCTTTTATTATGCCACAAACAGAAAAACTTAATGCAGAATTTTGCATCAAATGTACTTTTAAGCCATAGCTTGCAAAAAGTTGAAATAGGTCGCTAATATGATCTTCAAAAATGAAAGAAAAATCTTTTGTTGTAATGGATAACAGTAATTGGTTTGGTTTAAAAATAAACGATGGAATATCTCTGTCGTTTTCTCCATTATTGCTTATTACGCTTCCTTTTTGTGAATCATTTAAGAAAGATCGTATACTAAGTGGGATTCCCTTATTTTGTAGTGGTTTAATGGTTTTTGGATGAATAACAGAAGCACCTAAATAGGATAGTTCTATGGCTTCTTTAAACGAAATTTTAAATAGTTGTTCAGTTTCTTTAAAAAGTTTAGGATCAGCATTTAATAATCCAGAAACATCTTTCCAAATAATGACTTCTTCTGCTTCTTTTGACCATGCTAAAATTGCCGCAGAGTAGTCACTTCCTTCTCTGCCTAACGTAGTTGTTATCCCATCATCTGTAGCTCCAATAAAACCTTGTGTAACATAAGTTTTACTATTGCTATTGATATGCTTATTGATTTGCTTTTTGGATTTTTCCCAGTTTACTCTTGCCTCTTGGTGATGATTTGTTGTTTTGATTAATTCTCTAGCATCAACCCATGTGTTTTTTAATTTTTTATGGTTTAAATAATAAGATATTATTGTTGTTGACAATAGTTCTCCATAGCTAACTATTTGGTCATAGGAAAATGCTTTATTATCATTAACGGATGAATTTATATAATCCTTTAATTTTGCTGTAAATGAATTGATTTGTTGAANTAAATNANCATNANTTTCTATACTTAAATCATTTACGACACTTGTGTGAAATGTATTTATTTCTGCAATTTTTTCAAGCGCTTTGTCTTTATTTCCGTTTAGTTGATATTCCCATACTAACTCTAGATTGTTNGTGGTTTTATCCATGGCAGATACCACAATGATNAGTTCACTTTTTTCTTTTTGAACTATAGAAAATAGGTTTTTAATAGCATCTGCATTTTTAACTGATGCTCCACCAAATTTGTAAACTTTCATAAATCTTTTAAAGATTTAAAACTAATACAATAAAGGATTTAAATAAAATCTATGCAAATAATTCTCCATGTTGAGAGTCGTCTAAGCCTCTTTCTTCTTGGTCTTCCCTTACTCTTATATTCATGATTAAGTCAACTAATTTGTATAACAAGTAGCTAATTGTAAGGGTGAAAACAACAACTATCACAACTGNAAGAAGGTGAGCACTAAAAACATCATAAGTTCCATATATTANNCCAACATCTTTTGCGAAAACAGAGGTAAGTATCATTCCAACAATACCACCCACACCATGACTTGGAAAAACATCTAAAGTATCATCTATGTTTGTTTTCTTAGTTATNCGGATTGCTANATTACTNATAATTGCAGCAATAAAACCAATAAATACACTTTGNCCAATAGTCACAAATCCAGCTGCTGGGGTTATGGCAACTAAACCGACAATAGCGCCTATACATGCTCCAATAGCAGACATTTTTCTTCCAAAAAAACGATCATAAAATATCCAAGTTATCATGCTAGTTGCAGAAGCTAAGTTGGTATTGGCAAAGGCTATAACTGCATCAAAGTTAGCTCCTAATGCAGATCCCGCATTGAATCCAAACCAACCAAACCATAACAATCCAGTACCTAGAATAACAAATGGGATGTTTGCTGGTTTTTCTTCAATTTTTTTTCTTTTTCCTAAATATATAGCTCCAGATAATGCAGCAAGGCCAGCAGACATGTGTACAACTGTTCCACCAGCAAAATCTAACACTCCCCATTTTCTGAATAATCCATCTGGGTGCCAGGTCATATGAGCTAAAGGAGAATATATAAAAAGTGTAAATAATAGCATATATAATATGTAGCTTCTAAATCGAATTCGTTCTGCGAAACTTCCAGAAATAATGGCTGGGGTAATAATGGCAAATTTTAGTTGAAAAAAGGCAAATAATAAGAAGGGTATGGTTGCGCCAAAATCTTCGTTAGGTGCTAGCGTAACTCCTTTGAAATTAAAGTAGGTGAAAGGATTTCCAATTACACCATAGATACTATCTCCAAAAGAAAGGCTAAAGCCTAAAAGAATCCATATTACGCTAATCACACCTAGTGCTACAAAACTTTGTAGCATGGTTGAAATAATGTTTTTGATATTGACCATGCCACCGTAAAAAAAAGCTAGTCCAGGGGTCATAAGTAATACAAAAGCACAAGCAACGATCATCCATGCTGTATCACCTGTATCAATGGGTAAATTTTGTTTAGGAGTAACATCATAATCTACGTTAACTAATAGTATAACTCCAACTACTAAAGTAAGTACAATAAAATTTAACTTACTTCCAATATTTTTCAAGTCCCTGTAATTCTGAATTTGTAACCGTTTGAATACAAATGATTAATGAAATTATCAATGTTATCAGCATTTAAGTTTTCATTATTGTTTTGAAAGTAATCTTCAAATAGTTTTTTTAGATTGGTGTTGTTGTTTGTTCTTGGAACAATGTAATGGGAATCTTTTGTCTGTCTTAATTCATTTAGTGATCTTTTTTTAGGTGTATTCATTAATTTTGTTTTAAGGTTAAAGTAATGGTTAACAAGTATAGTGTAAAAAATACACTAAGGCAAATTTCTAACTAATTAATTCAATTTTGATTAATTATTTTGTTTAAACAATATTATAAAATATTAAACAAAATAAAATTTTTGTCAAAGATTTTTTTTGAAACATTATTCTAAATTCAAAAATTGAGCGTTATTTTTTAGTTAGATGTGAAATTATCTTAACTTATTGCTTGATATTTGAAGCAATCATGAAAAGTGTTACTGTAGGCGAATTTATTGTTGAAACACAAAACACCTTTCCAGGATCTTCTGGAGAGTTGTCAAAAATATTAAGTGCCATAAAATTGGCATCTAAAATAGTTAGTCACCACATAAATAAAGCTGGCTTAGCTAAAGAAATTTTAGGATCTTCAGGAGCTGAAAATATTCAGGGAGAAGACCAACAAAAATTAGATGTTTTTGCTAACGATACTTTCATTAATGCGCTTTCAGCTAGAGGAGTAATATGTGGTGTTGCTTCAGAAGAAAATGATTCCTACATTGCTTTTGATGACAGGGTTAATGATGAAGCAAAATATATTGTTTTAATTGATCCTCTAGATGGTTCTTCTAATATAGACGTTAATGTTTCTGTGGGGACCATTTTTAGTGTTTTTAGAAGGAAAACGTCCAAAGGTGAGCCAGTACAATTAGAAGATTTTCTGCAGAAAGGAGACGAACAAGTAGCCGCTGGATATTTAATTTACGGTTCATCTACTATGTTGGTTTATACTACAGGAAATGGTGTAAATGGATTTACTTTTGATCCAGGAATTGGCGTTTTTTTCCTTTCTCATCCTGACATGAAAATTCCTGAGAAAGGAGCTATATATTCTGTAAATGAGGGTAACTTATCGTCTTTTAAACAGCCCGTTAAGGATTATATATCTTATTGCCAGTCTTCAGAAAATAATGGAACTAAAAAGCCTTATTCTTCTAGGTATATTGGATCTCTTGTAGCTGATTTTCACAGAAACTTAATTAAAGGGGGTATTTACATGTATCCTTCAACGGAAAGTGCACCAAACGGGAAGCTTAGGTTAACCTACGAATGTTCACCATTGGCATTTATAATAGAGCAAGCAGGAGGAAGGGCCATTTCAGAAAATGGTAGAATTATGGATATTATGCCTAATGATCTTCATCAAAGAGTTCCATTTTTTATTGGATCAAAAAATATGGTTGATCAATTAGAACAATTGATGGANAGTGCAACTTGATACNTTTAGAAGTCAGTTTTTTGAAGAGGAATCTGTNGCTCAAATCACATCTTTTCTAAAGTCAAAAGANGNNGTTTCNTTAANAAATGTTTCAGGNTCANTNTANGCNTTAACCGCNTTTGCTGTAATTGAAAAAATTCAAGGNTTTCATTTNTTTATNCAACCTGANAAAGANCAAGCATTATATCTTNTNAATGATTTAGAGAANATTATTCAANAGCAAAGAGGNACNACAATNTTATTTTATCCTGCATCNTATAGAAGACCATATCAAATTATGGAAGCNGANCCAACTAGTGTNNTACAAAGAACNGAAGTAATNAATGCACTAGANAAGCAAAGGAAAAAAGTCATNATAGTTACTTATCCTGAAGCTATTGTAGAAAAAGTGATAGATAGGTCAANTTTGAANAANCAAAGTATAGTTTTAAATAAAGAGGAGGAAGTNGACTTAGATTTNCTTAATGACTTATTAATNGAATTNCANTTTGATAAAGTAGATTATGTTTATGAACCNGGTCAGTTTGCCATNAGAGGNGGAATATTAGATATTTATTCTTTTGGAAATGAATATCCTTTTAGGATTGAATTTTTTGGAGACATTATTGAATCTTTAAGAGAATTTAACCCAGAAAACCAACTTTCTATTAAGACCCACCAAAGAGTAAAAATCATTCCTAATATTAATGATCAACTTATTGCTACCAATAGAATTTCTTTTCTAGATCATTTACCGAAACAATTATATGTCTGGGGCGAAGAATTAGATGTTGCTGAGGAAAAAATGAATAAAGGATTTAATACGGCAAATGAAGTATATCAAAAAATCTCAGACAAGACAAATGCTTTACTTCCAGTTGAAATGTATTTAGCTCCATCAGATTTTAAAGAAAAAATTAATGAATTTGTTACTATTGAATCAGGAAACCTAATTAGATTTTCAAATCAGGTAGATTTCAATACTATACCACAGCCAACATTTAATAAGAATTTTGATTTTTTGGTTCAACAACTAGTTAATTGGAAGGAAAATGGTTTCAAAATTTTCATTTGTGCTGAGCAAGATTCACAATTAAATCGTCTCAAAAGTATTTTTAATGAATTAGATCAAGAAGACTTAAGCACTTTTGTAAAACTTGGGATTCATGAGGGGTTTATTGATAATAAGAACAAAAAACTTGTTTTTACAGACCATCAAATTTTTGAACGATACCATAGGTTCAACATTAAAAAAACAATAAAGAAAGCAAAACAGTCATTTACACTCAAAGAAGTTTATAACCTTAATAAAGGAGATTTTGTAGTTCATATTGATCATGGTATTGGAGAGTTTTCAGGTTTAGAAAAAATAGATGTTCAAGGTAAAACTCAGGAAGCAATTCGATTGATTTATAAAGGAGGTGATATACTCTATGTAAGTATTCATAGTTTACATAGAATTAGCAAGTATGCTAATAAAGAAGGAACAGCACCAGTACTTAATAAATTAGGGTCAGGAGCTTGGGCGATGGCTAAACAAAAGGCCAAAAAGAAAATAAAAGAAGTGGCATATGATCTAATTAAATTATATGCTAAAAGAAAGATGCAAAAGGGTTTTAGCTTTCAGTTAGATACTTATTTACAGAATGAACTTGAAGCATCTTTCATGTATGAAGATACACCTGATCAACTTAAAGCTACAGTAGATGTCAAAAAAGACATGGAAAGTACAAGTCCAATGGATAGATTAATTTGTGGAGATGTTGGTTTTGGTAAAACTGAAATTGCAATAAGAGCAGCGTTTAAAGCAGTAGCTGATAATAAGCAGGTTGCGGTATTGGTTCCCACTACCGTATTAGTGTTCCAACATTACAAAACTTTTAGCGAGCGATTAAAAAATTTCCCCTGTAATATTGACTATCTTAATAGATTTAAAAGCACAAAAAAAGCAAAAGAGACTATTCAAAAACTAAAGGAAGGAAAGGTTGATATTGTTATTGGCACCCATAGACTAATTAGTAAAGACGTTCAATTTCAAGACTTAGGCTTATTGATTATTGATGAAGAGCAAAAATTTGGTGTAGGAGTTAAAGATCAATTAAAAAACCTTAAAATAAATGTAGATACCTTAACACTTACAGCTACTCCCATTCCTAGAACATTGCAGTTCAGCTTAATGAGTGCCAGAGATCTCTCTATCATTAATACACCTCCACCAAATAGATTTCCTGTTGAAACAATTGTTCAGGCATTTACTGAGGATACCATAAGAGATGCTATTAGTTATGAATTGGATCGTTCAGGACAAGTGTTTTTTATTCATAATAGAGTGCAGAATATTAATGAAGTTGCATCTATGATTGAACGCTTATGTCCTCATGCAAGAGTTGCAGTTGGTCATGGTCAAATGGAGGGTAAAAAATTAGAGGCCGTGATTTTAGATTTTATGGATGCTAGATATGATGTACTTGTTGCAACTACGATAGTGGAATCTGGTATTGATATTCCAAATGCTAATACAATAATCATAAATAATGCGAATCATTTTGGTCTTAGCGATTTACATCAATTAAGAGGAAGAGTAGGTAGATCAAATAAAAAAGCATTTGCCTATTTATTTACTCCACCACCACAACATATATCTACAGAAGCTAGAAAAAGANTACATGCCATTGAGCAGTTTTCTGAGTTGGGAAGTGGATTTAATATTGCCATGAGAGATNTGGANATNAGAGGAGCTGGAGATTTACTTGGAGCAAATCAAAGTGGTTTTATTAATGATGTAGGATTTGAAACTTATCAAAAAATCCTGGATGAAGCAATTCTTGAATTAAAAGAAAATGAGTTTAAAGATATTTTTAAAGAGGAGTTATTAGAAAAAGAATTTGTTCAGGATTGCACTTTAGAAACTGACTTCTCTTTGGTGATTCCTGATGATTATGTAAATGAAATTGAAGAAAGACTTTCTCTTTACAAAAAGTTAGATCAGCTTAAATCTTCGGAAGAAATTTCAAAATATAATGAAGAACTAAAGGACAGGTTTGGCGCTATACCAAATCAAACCAAAGAATTAATTAAAACTATTCCGTTAAGAAATTTAGCTAAAAAAATAGGCTTTGAAAAAATCATTATTAAAAACAATAAGTTGGTTGGAAAATTTATTTCAAATAATGAAAGCTATTTTAATTCAAAGCAATTTTCGAGTGTATTGAAATATGTTCAAAAACAAAAGTTTAAAATCCAATTAAAGGAAAAAAACAATCAATTACTTTTTACCTATGATGGGGTAAACAATATTGAAAATGCAGTTGAAATTCTTGAAAAAATAACTTTAAGTTAAGCTACCTAATTTCAAAATCATCCATGAATTTAGTGGTAAAATCTCCTTCAAGAAATTTCTCATCTTCTAATAGTTGCTGATGAAAAGGAATGGTTGTTTTAACNCCTTCAATNATATATTCTTCAAGAGCCCTTTTCATTTTTAAAATTGCTTCATCTCTTGTTTGAGCAACCGTAATTAGCTTAGAAACCATGGAATCATAATGAGGTGGAATAATATAACTTGCATAGGCATGAGTATCTACTCTTACCCCATGACCGCCTGGTGCATGGTAATTGGTGATTTTCCCTGGAGACGGAATGAATCCTTTATGTGGATCTTCAGCATTAATTCTGCACTGAATAGAATGCATTTGAGGAAAATAATCTTTACCTGATATTTTTTCTCCAGCTGCAATTTTAATTTGTTCTTTAATAAGGTCAAAATTAATAACTTCTTCTGTTATAGTATGTTCAACTTGAATTCTAGTATTCATTTCCATGAAGTAGAAATTACGATGCTTGTCAACTAAAAATTCTACTGTCCCAACCCCTTCATATTTAACTGCCTTAGCTGCTTTTTTGGCTGCTTCTCCCATTTTTTTTCTTAAAGAGTTGGTCATGAATGGAGAGGGTGTTTCTTCAACTAGTTTTTGATGTCTTCTTTGAATAGAACAATCTCTTTCAGAAAGGTGGCAGGCTTTTCCATACTGATCAGCAGCAATTTGAATTTCAATATGTCTAGGCTCTTCTATGAATTTTTCCATGTACATGCCATCATTTCCAAAAGCAGCTTTAGCTTCTGTCCTAGCAGATTCCCAACCTTCTTTTAGTTCTTCATCATTCCAACAAAGTCTCATCCCTTTTCCACCACCACCAGCAGTAGCTTTTAACATGATTGGATATTGAATTTTATTGGCTATTGATTTAGCTTGAGCAAAATCTTTTAATAAACCATCTGAACCAGGTATTGTTGGCACCTTAGCCTTTCTCATGGTTTCTTTAGCTGAAGCTTTGTCTCCCATAGCATCAATTTGTTCTGGAAGTGCACCAATAAATTTAATTTTATGCTCACTACATATTCTAGAGAAATTAGCATTTTCTGAGAGAAAGCCATATCCTGGATGGATGGCATCTGCATTGGTAATTTCTGCGGCAGCAATAATATTTGGTATTTTCAAATAGGATTGTGCACTTTGAGGTGGGCCTATACAAACAGCTTCATCAGCAAATTTAACATGCAAACTGTCTTTATCTGCAGTAGAATAAACAGCCACAGTTTTTATACCCATTTCTTTACAGGTTCTAATTACTCTAAGCGCAATTTCACCTCTATTTGCAACTAGTACTTTCTTAAACATTTTAAGTTGTTTTAGGATGGATCAACCAAGAAAAGAGGTTGATCAAATTCTATTGGAGATTGATCTTCTGCTAAAACTTTTACAATTTTACCACTAACCTCGGATTCAATTTCGTTAAAAAGTTTCATGGCCTCAATGATGCATAGTTTATCTCCAGCTTTAATTGTAGAACCAACTTCTACAAAAGGATCCTTATCTGGTCCAGGAGAGCGATAGAACGTTCCAATCATTTGAGCTTTCACTGTAATTAAATTGCTATTGTCTTCTTCTTTTTCCGCAGGTGCTGCAGGTGCTGCAGGTGCTGCTTCTTGTACAGGAGCAGGTGCTGCAGCAACAGGTTGAGCAGCAATATTTCCAACCGGAATTTGTTGCTGTACAATAGTGGGCTCTTCTTTGAAATTGGTTTTCTTTTTGGCCATGTAGTCAGACTTGATGACAATTTTGAAATCTTTTTTCTCAATTTCAACTTCATTAACTCCCGCTTTTGCTACGAATTTAATTAAGTCCTGTATTTCGTTAATATTCATAATGTAGTGATGTTAGATAAAAAGTTTAGCTAAAATAGTAATTATTCTATTTCTTAAAGTTTAAGTTGTGTTTAGATTA
>PBXW01000102.1 GCA_002727735.1 Crocinitomicaceae bacterium | reverse complement strand
ATGATTTTGTTCCAGCCATCATTTACAACGTATTTAACAGGTGCGTTAGTAACAAATAATTTTTTAATATTAATTGATTTATTATGGAGCAGCTCAAAGGCTATAGCTCCACCATAAGAAGTTCCTCCCAAAAGAATATTACTAATTTTTAGATGTTCTAATAGTTTTTTTAAAGCTATAGCCTGATCATTAATGCTGTAAGAATTATTTTTTTTAGTAGAGTTTCCAAAGTACACAAGGTTAGGAATCAAGAGTCTATATTTTTTGCTTAGTGTCCTGACTTGTTTTCTCCAAGAGTATTTTCCATTTGGCCCAAAAGCATGAAGGAGGACTAATACAGGCTTGTCTGATTTACTTATCCAATATTCTAATGAATAATCCCCTAAAGTAGAATAACAGAGTTCAAGACCATTTCGTTTAAAAGACCAATCAACAAACTTATCTAACAAATGAAAAGGGGTAATTCTCATGGNNAATTGGATAGTTGCAGCGATTGCATGCTTTGTTTAAATTTTGAGTCGTATTTCACACTTAAACCTAATGAGTTAATTAAAACATCTTCATATTCATCAAGCAAAATACGCCCCTTTACTTCATTATTAAATTTATTTTCAACCTCATANTCTTTAATATTTACTGTTTTCTGACCATTTAAGGTAGAAAAAGTGGCATCATCTAATGAAGACTCAAACAACCAATTGTATGTTGGGTTTTGTTGAAAAAACAGCGGGGTTTCATTGATGTTTTTTCTGTTAAAGGGTAGTTTTTTNTCCTGTGTATACTGCTGATTAATAAAAATGTGTCCCCTTTTTCGGGCAGACNTTCCAATAAGAACAGGCCTTAAACTTTGAATTTTACGGTTGTTAAAANTTAANGAATCAANATGTCGTAAGCGCTGAAAAGGAGCAATTGCACCATTGGCTTTTATGTTTATCCAGGAATTGATGAGCAATAAATTATGGTAAAAAACGGCAGAGTCTTTTTCTTTAGTGGATTCATTATAGAAGTTAAAAATAGTATCTAAAACAGTTGTTAATGGAGTCCATTTTAACCCATCTTTTACGCTGTAAAAATCAAGCTCTTTCTCCTCAATTTCCATTCTAACCTCCTTGTCTACATTCATTTCGTCTTTAAGTTGAAAAGTGTAACTAACAATGGAGTCATGCATGATTCTTTTTCTAAAACGTAAAGAAAACCCCATATTANACAAATCGTTTTTATCNGTTTCTAAATATAAATCGTAATAAATGTTTAATGCATGATAATGTGATTTAAAGTTGCTCAATGAGGCCGTGCTGGCAACAAAAGCTTTAATATTTTGTTTATCAGAAAAGGAATATTTTTTTTGTGTTTCAACTCCTTGTCCAGCAGCTTGAAANNCAATNAAAATTAGNATTGTAANGAGTNNTTTTTTAATATCCATAATTTCTTTTTCTTCCNTTTTTACTTAAAAAACTTTCAGGGTTNTCACTTTTTTTATAGTCCACGATTAGTTTTCCATTTTTAACTATAGTTATTTCATTTTCTACAATGTTTAAATGTCTATTATAATNGATTGGATTGGGATCCAAGATGTCAAAAGAGGATAGAATAGAAGCTCTTCTTGAGGCTAGTTTGTGAAAAAATAATTCTTCAATAGGTGAAGGCCATTTAGCTTTTGACACACATTTTCTTAAAGTTAAGCTATCTAAATATGAAATTTCTTTTGCCATCCATCGAAGGTCGTTATACTCAGCACTTGAAAAAGCAANAGGAAATTCGTTTATGGGGTTTTTTAAACAGACTTTATTCTTCTTTTTTACAGCTACAGTCCANGGAAAAGAATTAACCAAACCAACCTTGAAATCGGCAAATAAAAAACTATATGAAACCCCGAAGCTTGTNCCNAAATCAGAAAACACAGCCGAAACAGTATAATGGTAATTACCATCGTGAACCGTAGTTAATAAGGTATTTTCTTTTCTTGTGTCCCAATTTCCAATAAACGCATGTAACAATAGTGATCCTCTGAGCTCTAACCTNGTAGCGTTTTCAAGTTCATCTCCTAAGAACGAACCTAGTCTTTTTACTCTATCAGGCCTTGCTTCAATTCCACATTTAATAAACTTTACGTAATGGCTACCAACATAGTATTGAAGTGCTTTATTCTCTTTTGCCATTTGAANATCAACCTTACCTTCTTCTAGNAAAAATGGCGTTAAATCGGTGTTGTAGATTTTAAAAATGCTGTCTTTTANTTGATTCCAATTATTAATGGGTGTAGNTCCATCAAATACAAGCATAAGCTTTCCATTNTTATAACAATAGGGATGATCAACATCATAACCTACTGCTGCAAATATTCTTGAAGCAGCCACATCAGCATGTACTTCATCACCCCATTTTAAGGACCATTCATCATCTAAGTTCAAGTCATAGGTTCTGATTTTAGGGGCAGATCCAGATTGACTTAATTTCTTAAATATAACTACCATGTTTTTTTTTGCTTTTATTCCCTTTTGCTTACGAAGTGTCTTAAAGGCCTTGTGTTTGTGTGATGTTGTTTTATTCCAATAAGCACTNTTATTTGGAATACTATCTTTTATTGTTTTTATTGGGTATTGCATCCAATTATCACTTTTTAGTGAATTTTTAGCCATTTCTTTTTTTTCTGAAAAAGAAGGAAAAGGGGAAAGGTCTGCTATTGATTTGTCTAATACAGATAATTTCAAATGTTCTAATTCGCTTATTAAGTTTAAAATACTATCATTTACCTTTTTTCTGTCAATTGCGAATTCTTCTAATTGTTCACTAAGGTGCTTTACATGCCTTATAAATGCTTTCCTNCTTTTAGTAAGAGGTATGCCATTTATTACATTCAAATCTCTGTTGGTTAATAGGTTTGTTGTTTTTCGCAAAGGGATTAAAGAAACNCAACTATCTTTCAGGTAATGTTCAATGCAAGGCATTTGCTCATTCATCCAAAATGGATAGGATTTATCTTGAGTAAATACACCATTACACATTAAAGAAATCATCAATAACAATAAGATTCTTAGTATTTGATTTTTACAATAAATAAGACTTGAAATTATTTTTTATTAAATTTAAAGAAAACAAATTTCAAATGAGACACTTCAATTTTAAAATATTTTGGGCATTAATTTTTTCCATTTTACTAGTTAATCCNTTCTTTTCACAGGANAATGAGTTTCAATTAAGNGANAAAAAGCTTCGTTTAGAGNTTGAGCCAGCAACCTTATTTTTAGGTGGNGCAGGCGTAAGNTTATTGTANGCATTGGATGAAGAAAAGAAGCTGAATTTAGGGGTATATTTTTTAAGTTGTGANGTTCCCAANTTTAGCAAAAAGGGTGTGTTTGAAAATGTTGATGACGATACTGATGTTCGCATTGGTTTTGAATTTGCAGTAACAGGAAGATATAAGTTAAATCTTTTCAAAAACATGGAAAGCAATCCCTACATTGGATTCATATGTGGTTGGGAATATTTCGACATACAACAACCAACAGATACGGAATCGTTTAGAATTTCAACATGGATTTTTACTCCTTACTTGAGTCANGAAATTTACCTATATAAGCAAATGTTATATGTTCACCCTCAATTAAGAGGNGTTCTATATTTTGGCTCTAAACATGAGATGCCAAGCAGACCGGAACAATTAAGNAATTCTTATTTATTACCTCAAATTGGNTTAGGNCTTAGGCTTTAGGAATACAACNTAATTGAAAAAACCACATCAAACTTANAAGNNCTTTTTATTAAATGAGGGTTAATCATTTTACAGATTATGATGTGACTATCNTNGGNGGAGGAATGTCGGGGTCTTTATTGGCACTCAACTTAAAAAAAAAGCACCATTACTCCGTGTTTTAATCATTGACAAAGGTCAAAAAGNTAGGGNAAAAGTAGGTGANGCTACNGCAGATTTATCTTCAGTTTTTCTTAATCGTTTTGGNATAAACCATTTATTGGAAAAGCAAACNAAAAAAACAGGTTTACGCTTTATTTTTAATGAGAATAATTCAGCNCTAAAAGAANAGTTAGAATTTGCAAGCCCCTCNTTAAAATCTNTTGCAAACGGTTACCACTTAAAAAGAGCATCATTTGACAAAGAGTTATTGGTAGAATGCCAAAAAANGGGAGTTACCGTAATGTGTCCAGCAGAACTAAAAGAGATTAATATCACCCCAACTGAAAGCGACCTATACATTCATCATGAAGACCAAGATTTACAACTAAAAACCAGTTGGTTTATAGATGCATCTGGCAATTTTAGATACCTCAAGAAAAAGCTTCAATGGAAAGACAAAGAAATTTCACTTAATACAGGTGCTATAACAGCACACTTTACCAACCTCCCTGAGCAAAACACCTGGGATAGAGACGACACCAAGTATTGGAATAAAAAAGCAATAGGTGATAAAGANTATAGCACGACTCATTTTTTAAAGCCCCATTCTTGGTGGTGGTTAATTAAATTAGATGAAACTACAACAAGTATAGGAGTAGTATATGATAAAAATCATATTGAATTTGAAGATGCTGAGGCTTTTTTTAATGAATCTATTCAAGAAGATCCATTACTATCAAATGTGACCAAAAAAGCAAATCAATCTAAAGTTAATCACATATCATCTCTCCCTTATATATCTTCAAAATTACACCAAGATAATGTGGCTGTTATTGGTGACGCAGGAGCATTTATAGATCCTCTTTTTAGTCCGGGCCTGGAATTAATTTGTCAACAAAATGAATATTTAACACACCTTCTTATTGACTATTTTAAGTATAGTAAGAAGAATACCAAGGCATGGAACAAATACGAAAAAAGATTTTTAAAAACATATTTAGACCGTGTTTATGTTTACAACAAATTATATCACTTTATACATTCTTATGATTTGTTTTCCAACGCTATACAATTGTTGTTTTTTGGATATCAAACATTTGCAGTATTACCATTAAAATATATTCCAGGAAAGATAAAAAGCCCAAGAACATTTCGAATATTCGATAAATTTTTGATAGGTTGGNTATTTAATAGATTTANAAAAATTTCATCTAAGCGTAAAAAACAACACCGACTATCNACTAGTATTAAACATCCAATTTATTATTCTCGTGTNAGTATTCCAAGTGGNGTTCTTTACTTTTTGAAACCCATTCAGCTAGCTTTTTTATGGTTATCTAACTATGTAAAAATTGAATTATCTGAAATATATTTTTTCAAAAAATAGAATAAACCCTATTTTTTTTTTTGTAGATTACATTAATTTCAAATNAGTTATTATGAAAAAAGTAAGATTATTTAATGTGTTTTTTTTCATTTTTAGCATTGCTTTATTGCAGAGTTGTGCTAAAGAAGGATGCACAGATGTAGATGCAGTTAATTATGATTCATATGCTGATAAAAGCGATGGTTCGTGTACTTATGAAGGGAGTGTTGTTTTTTGGTATGATGCTGAAACCGCAGATAGTTTATATTATGATGGGAGCACAATATTAACTTACACTGTAGATGGTGTGGTTGTAGGCACTCAAAATGTTAATATATATTGGACAGGAGCACCTGATTGTAATCAAGATGGATCAATTACAGTAACCAAAGATTTAGGATCTGATAAATCAAAGTCTTTTACATANTCTGTAAAAGATGAATTTGATTATGAAATTTGGGGTGGAAATATGCAATTTGACGCCAATACTTGTTGGGGTCATGAGTTNGTTTGGTAGTTAACCNNNAAAANAGGGNNTTAANAAATCAATTAAAAGAAAATNATGAATNGATTNGGGTTAAAAATATATAGGTATTTCTATTTCTTTTTTAACNCCNTCTTCNTCNTCAGANCCNNCNCCAGGATTATTNGATATAATTANTTTNCCTTTTTTTGCCAATGTANTAAAGGTAAGTTTTGTAGAAAGCATTACACTGTCAAGCCCAAACCAATCCCCCTCAGCAAATAAAATTCCAGAGGTTAAAAATTGATTTTGCTCGTCATAAATGCTCACATACCCCCCCTCACCTTCACTCACAAACCATCCATCAACTCCATTGGTATTTATTTTCATGTTAAATGGAGAAGAAATGGTATCACCAGACTTTATGTTTAAATATAATTCTGGTTTTTTATTTGAATTCTTTAAATCAATTTTTTCAATGGGATCAGTTTTATCTAATGTAGAAGCAGATGTTGTGTCTGCTATGTTTAAAGTATCAGGTGAGGTTTTTGGTAAATTATTAGATATTTTTTGAGAATCAACAACCTCTAACAATGTATTTAAAGTATCTACTTTAATGATTTCCTCATATGATATAGGTTTTTCATTTTCGTTACAGCTTATAATATTGACAATTAAAATAAATAGGTAAACTCTTTTCATTTTTTGTATTTAATAGTGGTTATTTTATTCCAATCTTCCATGAAGTACCCCTTCACTTTTTCTAGATAGGCCTTGTTAATTAATGCTTTTTTTGAAACCAAAATACTGGGAATAATTAAAGCTAAATACAATATACTATATCTAATAATAGCATGATAAAAACGCCATAGTAGGTGTAATAAAGCAGTATTGAACACACGTCTTTTTTCTAAATTTATGTACTTACTTATTGTTTTAATAACTTTTAGTTGCTTCTCATTATATGAACCGTGCTTTGTACTAAAATCAACAGCCTGAGGATCAATTTCTCCACCTATTGAATCAACAAAGTTTTTAATAAAGAGTTGAGGTTCGTTCTTTAAATCTTCATAAATAAACACCAATGGTTCTGTGTTAAATTTTTGTCTTAAGTATTCCACTTGGTAAGAAAAATTAAAGTGTATTTTTTTAAAAAACCCAACATCATTTTCTACATCAAAGAAAGACTCCACC
The DNA here is from genome assembly GCA_002727735.1 of Crocinitomicaceae bacterium. Taxonomy (GTDB): domain Bacteria; phylum Bacteroidota; class Bacteroidia; order Flavobacteriales_D; family Parvicellaceae. The sequence goes on along the minus strand of PBXW01000102.1, from coordinate 14,927 downwards.
TCACCTTTAAACCCATTTTTTATAAAACGCCTGTATTGTGAAGCTAGGTATTGATCATGTTGTCTAAAAACAATGATTGGAGTTACATTTTTTTGGTGTTTTGCGAAAAGATCTACTTCTCTTTCAAACTGCCTATCAAACTCTCTAGAAACCAGTATAGTACCATTTTTAACCTTTTTAATTTCATCATTTATTTGATGATATTTATGGGTAGGGATATATTCAATATTCTTTACATAGGGAAATACACGTTGCTGAAGAAATGTGCTTCCTGTTTTACTGATTCCAACATGAAAAAAAATGTGTTTTGCCATGACAATTACTCTGACAAAGGAAGTAATTTAAAATGAGTTGTTTTTTGAGTTTCCACTTGTTTTGGCGTGAAATTTAAATTTCTATAATCACCATTTAAAAATAAGTTAATTTGATCATCATAATGTTCACTTTGAAAATGNCCAGAGTTTCCACTTGGAAGAACGGAGTANCTTTNACTAGGATTTCCCAAATCAATTANACGTCTTGTTGAGGGCAAGGANCTTACTTTGTANGTATGGTCNCCTTGATGTGACATGATTTTATTTACGGCATTAAATCCACCATTTACACCAAAAGGNCCAATATTAAACAAATTATTTAAGGGCTTTTGTTTACCAAGAGGATGTTCAAATTCAATATGGTGAAGATTGCCCCATTTCCAATTTTCAATATTTCCATGGTTTACAGTTAATTCATTAATTGCGTTGATAAACCCATTGTATATGATACTTTCCTGAGATTCTTTAATATTAAATGGCACTATTTTTCTAAATAAAAAGTTTCTTAAAAAATCCCAATGGTCTATTCTGTTGAGGTATAGTTTAACATATTCTTCATCTAATTCATTAATAAGTAAATGTTTCATTATGTGGTAGTTGGCAACCATAAACACACTAGTTCCAACAGAATTAATATCCATGATTCCATCCCAATTTTCTAAGCTTTCTAAAGCTCTTAAGGCAACAGGATTCATGTCTTTTGAATGGTTTTTACCATGGCTTTTTAGTGTATTACAAATGATATTTTTCATTTTTTCAGCACTCCATAACTGGACATCAGTTTGTACTTTTTGCAATTCTTCTGTTGACCATTTGTCTTGTGATTTTAATAAAGACAATATTCTTTCTGCTCTATCTGTTGATCTAAAATAACCATCAAGCCTTGGAATGTCTCCAACACTATCAGTAGTAGATAAATTGTTAGCTGTAACGATAATGCCATGTTCTGGGTTAACTAAATGTGGGTTTTTTTCAAAAGGAACATAGGATAGAACTAAGTGATTAGAATCATTGGCATTTAATATTTCTTTAGCGTGCACATTTGGGTTTCTAACGGGTAATTTTCCTGCNGCCCACCANGCAATATTTCCTGAAGTATCGGCATAAGAAAAGTTTAGTCCTGGTGAAATTACTTTAGATAAGTTTTCTTTAAAATCATCCATGGTTTTTGCATGAGAGAGTTCGTGAAGAATATCGAAAATGGGGTTTTCTAGCTGATAAAANACCCAAAACATAGAGATAGGGGCTCCTTCATAATACTTTAGATTTTTGGTGACTATTGGCCCATTTGATGTGACTTGAATAGATATTGTAGTGTCCTTACCAGAGCTGGTTGAAATGGTTTCTTGTATTATGTCGCAATCGACCCAATTCCCATGCGCTAAAACTTGATTTTTATTTTCTGGATGAAACGTTTCGCTGTATAGGTCCAATTCATCATTTTCAAACATTGTTAATCCCCATGCTTTANCATCATCATGACCAATCAATGGAAAAGGAATCATAGGCACGTAATAACCATAATTGTTATGTCCAGGGTAAGAAATATGTGCTTCATACCAAACATCTGGCTTTGATATTCCTATATGAGGGTCATTGGCTAAAATAGGTTTTCCGTTTTTGGATTTTTTAGAGGACAATATCCAGGAATTACTGCCATGAAAAGGCGGATTGATATCTTGTGCCTTGTCATTAATTTCATATAAAAAGGATAATTGTAANGAGCTATCAGTATAAATTTGATTATCATCTATTTGGTAAATCCTCTTAGGAATACTATCTACACTTTCTTCTCTAATAGTTAGGTAATTATTGTCAGCATAATCAGGAAATAATATTTTACAATTTTCTGCTCCTATTTTTTCTTTNAGCATGGTATATAAACCGTCAAATCTGATACCGTCCATAAANGTAAAAGCCATATATGCAGTCATGCTTGCCACATCCGTGGTGGTAAATGGAGCTATATCAGCATTGAGTAAATAGTATTCAAATGGCTTTGCCCCATTTTCAATGTAACAATTAACTCCTTTTATAAAGGACTCTACATAGGATAGTGCTTGTGGATTAATTTGATTGTTTTTGATGTAATTCTCAGACCAATTTTTAAATAAATATGTACGAAACATAATATCAATATCTACCAGATCATCACCTAATAGTTCTGCCAGCCTTCCTTGTGANAGACGTCTTTGTAAATCCATTTGAAAAAGGCGATCTTTTGCTACGGTATATCCATAAGCAAAAATGGCATCATGTTCATTTGAAGCATTAATATGTGGAATACCCCATTGATCCTTATACACATGAACCTCAGCTTTTAAATGAGTACTGCTTAAGACTCCGTCATCTTTAGGTAAGCTCTTCTTTATGAGTAAACCAAAGACAATAGACNCTATAACAAACACGGTAACAAGGCCTAAAAAAAGTCGTTTGATGAAGATTTTAATTTTCATAATTAAGAAGAGTTAAGATAACTTTTATTTACTTAAAATTCAATTTTAAGNGTCCACTTCATTTTTTTGAATAACCAAAGTTTAAAACGATATAAGGTATAATACATGGTTGGAACGACAACTAAAGTTAAGAATGTGGCAAAAGTTAATCCATAAATAATAGCTAAACTCATAGGCTTAAAAAAGATAACATTATCTCCACCAAAAAATATTTTTGGATCCCATTCTCTAACGAGTGAGAAAAAATCAATATTCAANCCAGAAGCCAATGGGAAAAGACCAAGTATGGTAGTAATTGCAGTTAAAAGAACAGGCCTTAAACGGGTTTTTCCACCTTCAATTACNGCTTTTTTAACTTCTTCATTGGGGAGTAAAACATCTTGTTCTATTTCAAATTCNTTTCGTTTTCTTTTTCTAATAAGGTTGGTGTAATCAACCAAAACGATAGCATTATTNACTACAATACCAGCNAGTGAAATAATCCCTATCATAGTCATGATAATGACAAAATCATTTCTAGAAATAACAATACCTAAAAACACACCGGCCAAACTTAAAACTACTGATGATAATATAATTACAGGAGAGGAAAAGGCATTAAATTGTGTAACTAGAATTAATAAAATTAAGAAAACAGCTATGAGTAGGGCAGTACTTAAAAAAGANAATTCTTTCTGTTGGTCTTCCATTTGNCCAGTGAACNTATANTGGTAACCTTCTTTAATAAAAGCCAATCCNTCACTAGTTTTATCAAATTTNGCTANCACATCTTTTACTTTAATAATAATTTCATTAGGGTTAACCCCTTCTTGTACACCTGCAAAAACAGTTACCGTATTATTGAGATTTTTCCTCACAACAGCAGCATGTTTGTTAACCACCTTGATGTCTTTAACAACAGCACTTATAGGTACACTAAGTTTCTGTCCACGATTNTTCATAAACATAACTTTCTGCTGTAAAATNGAACTTAAATTTTTTCTGTATGATTCATCAAATCGAATATTTATATCATAATCTTCTTCTTTATAATTGTAAGTGGANACATCTTTCCCAAATAAAGAAGTTCTTAAGCTTTGGGCAATTTGTCCTGTTGATAAGCCNACTCTCTTGGCATATTCTCTGTCNATGTCAACTTGTATTTCCGCTTTATTAATTTCAACATCNAGTTTTAGTTTTTGCAGTCCAACAATATTTTGAGCCATTAAAAATTGCTGAATTTTTTCTGCTTTTTTAGTTAATTCTCCATAGTTTGNTCCACCAGTAACTTCTATGTTTACAGGTGGTTTTTGNGGTGGACCATTTTGTTCTTTATCAACTATAATGGTAATNTCTGCATGGAATTTNCCNATTAGAGCACTTTCTATTTTACTTTTTACATTGCTGGTGTTAAGNCCNTTTCGATGGGAAAATTCACAGAAAGAAACAGTAATTCTACTTTTATGAGGTGTTTCTCCAAAAGAAGGGCCTGCATTTGGGTCAGAAGTTCCNTTTCCTACTTGTTCTATAATNGATGAAACAAAAGGGGTTTTTGTAANNATNGTNTCTTTTATTTCTATATCNGCAACTTGGTAGTANGANACNGTATCNNCTTCATCAATAGGGCCATNAAGNACCTTGTCAATGGCTTNCTTAATNGCTAATGTTGTTTTGTTGGTTTGAGCAATATTAGTTCCNACTGGTAATTCAACAAAGACNTTAATATAATTTGGTTGGTTTTCNGGNAAGAANAANACTTTTGGTGGAAAAATTCCAGTAAGTATAAAAGATAGAATTAAGGTAAAAAAGGTTCCCAAAATTATCCAAACAGGCCTTTTTCTGTGAAGCACCCAAGTAAGGAATTTTTGATAAACGGCTTCAATTTTNGGAAGTAACTTGTGTTGAAACCANAATGTGCCAGGATGTAAAATAAATCNATTAAGTAAGATTAGTCCACTAATTATTAANAAGAGATTTCCNAAGGTNTTGCTTCCTAANANTATAAATAGAANCCCTAAAGAAGCNAATAGGATAAANGATCNTAAGAATTTTTTATTGGAAGACTTNTCATTTTCTACCTTCATAAGCACAGCTAATAAGACTGGGTTTATGACTAAGGCAACAAACAAAGAAGACCCTAGAACTATAATTAGTGTTATGGGCAAATACTGCATAAATTCACCTATTATNCCGGGCCAAAGCGCAAGCGGAACAAAAGCAGCTAATGTTGTTGCAGTAGATGCAATAATGGGCCACGCTACTTCTCCAACGCCTTTTTTTGTAGCTTCAATAGCACCATAGCCTTCATCCATAAAACGATATACATTTTCAACCACAACAATACCATTATCTACCAGCATACCCAGTGCAAGTACAAGAGAAAAAAGTACCATTATATTGAGAGAAACTCCAGCTGCGTTTAGTAAAATAAAGGATAGAAACATGGAGAAAGGAATGGCAATTCCAACGAACAAAGCGTTTCTTAGCCCAAGGAAAAAAAGTAAAACAAAAACAACTAAAATTACACCAAATACAATGGAGTTCTCAAGGTTGCTAATTTGTGATCTAATCATAACCGATTGATCATTGGTATACGTTATAGACATATCCCTTGGAAAAGACTGTTGCAGGTCTTCTACAATAATTTTAAGCTGGTCTATGGCATTGATGATATTACCACCAGCTCTTTTTTTAACATCTAACATGACTACTGGTTGACCATTTTGNCTNGCATAACTTGTAGTGTCTGCATCTGTAAAAGAAACATCAGCAACATCTCTCAGGTAAACATTATCCTGGTCCTCATGTTTTACTATTAGGTTAGATAAATCTCGATAGTCCTTGAATTTACCCTCTATGATGATAAAATTATCAATACCATCAATTTGTAAGTTGCCAGCGCCTATTGTTGTGTTTTCACTTTGAATAGCTCCTTCAATATCTCCAAAGCTTACATTTTTGGATTCAGCATCATATTTTCGAATTTCAATTTTTACTTTTTTCTCCTGAACCCCTCTAATGTCAACAGCATTTATTTCAGGAATTGTTTCCACTCTATCTTTTATTATTTCTGCTTTTTCTTTTAGTAGATCTACAGCATATTCACCTGATAGATTAATGTTAATTATAGGGAATTCATTGACATCGATTTCTTGAATAGTAGGTTCTACAGGAAGGTCTTGAGCAAAAGTTTTCGTTGATCTTGCATCAGATAAAGCTTCTTCTACAGCACGTTTAGCATCTTTAGCAGTTACAGCAAAATCAAATTCAATTTTAACGATACCAAAATCTTGGATAGCGGTTGACTCTATCTTTTCTATTCCCTTTAACTTATTGAGCTCTTTTTCAAAAGGTTTTATAATCTTATCAGTTATAATTTCTGGTGAATTACCAGGATAAGGAATATTAACATAGATTTCTGGGACTTGAATTTGAGGAAAACTTTCCCTAGGCATATTTTGATAGCCTGTCAATCCTCCAATTAATAAAATCAGGATAATAAGGTAGACTGTTTTTCTGTTATTTACAGCAACAGAAGAAAGGCCAAACTCCCGCCATTGATCTATTTTTTGTTTCATGATGAAATAACTTTAACAGTTTGNCCTTCGCTNACAGATGTTTTCCCTTGNTCAACCACTTTAGTTCCTTCGGNTAAATCACTAATTATTTCAACAATTTCTCCCTGTTGTTTTCCTATTNTTACAGGAATAATAACAATATTGTTATTGTCGTCTACAGTTTTTACAAATGTTTCTCCAATTTCATTTTTAAGTACTAACCTGGAGTATAACACAACAGCACTATCTTTTTTGTAATCATTTATNTGCATTATNCTCATTAAATTNGGNACCAANGGNAGGTTGCTTTTAGGTAGTTTTGCTTCAATTTTAATGGTTCTNTTAACTTGGTTTACTACTTTTCCTATNCGAGTNAGAGACAGATTTTCTATTTCTTCATTGAGCGCAGGAAAAAATACACGAACAGCATTATTGACTTTTAAATCTGGAAGTAAATTTTCAGACACATCNGCACTTACATACAAATCTTCTAGACCTACAAGGTGGATAATCATGTTCATTGGACCAATAGATTCTCCTTGTTGAACATTGAGTTGTTCTACATAACCGCTGAATGGGGCATATAAAATTGATTTTTCAATTTGGGTATTGAGAGTAGCTATAGATTTTTTAAATCGTTCAACATTGTTCTCTAATTCCTTTAANTGAATTTCTGTTCCGATTCCATCATNGAATAATTTTTGTTGTTTTTCAAATAAGAAAGANGAGAATGANAGNTGTTGTTNAAGNTCTTCCANTTGTGCAATAAGTGTACTATTGGCCATNGANACCAATTGCTGTCCTTTATTGACAAAGNCTCCTTCTTTAACATGTATTGTGCTAACAATTCCTGTAATTTCAGGACGGATATAAATCATAGATTTACTTATGGTATTACCTTGAATTTCGTGATAGTGTAAAAAAGGTTTTTTAATTACTTCATAAGTAGAGACTAAAGGAAGATTGTTTTTTGTAGAATCAATTTCTTCATTGATCGCATTTACAATGGCATCTTCATTTGAATTACATCCTACGAAAAGGATACTTAAAATAAGGATTCTTTTAATCATATTTAACAGGGTTAGTGTATTTTTCTAATTGTGCTTTAATCTTGTATATTTCTAATTCTTTTTCTAATAATTCTTGTTCTGCTTTAATAACTTGCATTTTCTTGTCGCTCAGGTTCATTAGCTGAGATGTACCTAGNTCATATTTTTTTAGNTCATCCTGATATATATTATCTGCTACTTGTAATTTCTTTGCATAAATTTCATAGCGATCAATNGATGTTTGGTAATCATCTTTAAGCATTTGCAGTAGAGTTGCAATTTCTCTTGAAATATTTTCTAGCTGATGAGTTGTTTTTAGAATGGCAATTTCTTTTTGGGTTGTTTTTGCTTTTCCTTCACCACTATTAAAAATAGGGATGTTAACATTTATTCCCCACAATGTGGCAGGAAACCAATCTTTTTGAGTGTCAAAGAAGTTAAAGCTGTTTCTCATGGCCATTTGTTGATGGCTAAAGTATCCGCTTACTACTGGTAATCCTTCGCTTTTGGTAATTTTGAGCTGAAGCTCATCTAATTTTAGATTTTGTGAAACAATTTTAACTTCACTAGTATTGTTTTGATCTGTTTTAAAATCAATAAAGCTGGATAAAGTTGATGAAAAGTCAGAGGTAATAGAAATGGTACTATCCATGGGGTATCCAATCTTATTTTTAATACTAAGCGTTGTTGCTTTAGATTTGTTTTTGAAGTCATTCAACAAGCTGAGCATTTCCAATTGAAGAAATTCTAGCTCATTTATCGAGTTCTTTTCTAAGAATCCTTCTTTTATTAGTGCATTTGTTTTAGAGATTAGGCTTTCAATTTCTTTTTTGTTTTTCTCTACTAATGCAATGTTCTTGTTAAGAAATATGTAGTTTCCAACACTAAGTTTTATGTCTAAAAACAAATCTTCAAAAGATTTATTTTTAATGAGTTGGGCTAGTTCTTTATAACTTTTTGCTGTTCGAACCCCGTAGATATAAGTGAAACTAAAGATTAACTGATCTAATTGAAGATTATAGTTAGCATTAAAATCCGTTCCAAATTGTAAACCTATTAATTGGTCTGCGGGAGCAGTTGGATCAAATGCAGCAGCAGGGACAACAGTTGTAGGAATGTCGATAAAGTTTTGAAAACTTAATGTGCCATTAATTTTTGGATAGCCAGCGGTTAAAGCTTGTTTAATTTGTTGATCTGCAAGAAGTACATCTAACTGATTGGACTTTATTGTGGGGCTATTTTCAAGCGCGTATTTAAATAAGTCATCACAACTTAATGCTTGAGAAAAAGCTGTGGTACAACTTAAGCATAGTAATAGTAGATTAAAGAATTTCATCAGTGGTAAATTTTTCTATGTTTTTAGAGAAGTATTTTTTTCCATTTTCATTAACAATACCATATATGTAATGTGTCATTAATTCTTTATAAACAGTTGTAAACGATGTAGATTCAGACTTGAAAAGGGATTGATTAAAAATGATTTCAAATTTTTCTGTTATTATTCTAGCCATTATATCCGTATTTATTTCTGGNCGATAGACATCAAGTTCAATACCTCTTTTGAGGTTGCTAAGTATAAATTCATACCCCTTTTTTTTAGTTACTTCATCAAACTTCTTCCATGTTTTTGGATAATATTTGTGTAAATCATAAAGTGTAGAAGGATGAACTGTTTTCAATTTTTTAAGGTCTAATTCGTTCAGTAAAAAAAATTCGTCAATGGGGTGTTTTTTTAAATCAAAAATGGACTGAATATTGGATAAATGAGACTCTAAATCTTGGGAAATAACTTTATAAACTAAATCTGCACGATTGGCGTAATAGATGTACAATGTTTTTTTAGAACAGCCTAATTTTCGAGCTAAATCATCCATTGTAAGACTTTTAATACCATATTGCTGGAATAAAAGATGAATTTGGTGATTTATTTCTGTTATTTTTGCCATTTAAAATTTCAGTTCAAAGCTAAAAACTTTGGAAACAAAAATAATAAAAAAAGTTTCTGTTTAACTTTTTTATAAAAAAAATAAACAAATGAATTTACGTATTGTAGATGTATTGAAAAAAGAACCAACTCAAAATATTCAAATAAGTGGTTGGGTTAGGTCATTTAGAGGAGGTCGATTTATCGCGTTGAATGATGGATCTTGTATGCAAAGTATACAAATTGTTGTGGATGAAGATAAGGTAAACGAAGAGGTACTCGCTAATATATCTACTGGCGCATCACTGTGTGTTAAAGGAGATTTAGTTGAATCTATGGGAAGTGGACAAAAAACAGAAATTCAAGCCAATGAAATACAAATAATAGGTGTTGCTAAACCAGAAGATGTTCAGCAATCTATTTTACAACCAAAAAAACATTCTTTAGAAAAATTAAGGGAACAAGCCCATATAAGAATGCGAACAAATTTATTTGGTGCTGTTTTTAGAATCCGTCATCATATGGCTTATGCCATTCATAAATACTTTAATGATAATGGGTATTTTTATATTCATACGCCTATAATTACCGGAACTGATGCAGAGGGAGCAGGAGAAACATTTAGAGTAACTACATTACCTGTAGGGACTAAAGAAGAAGTTTCCAATGAAAATGACTTTTTCGGAAAGCCCACTCATTTAACCGTTTCAGGTCAATTAGAAGCAGAACTGGCGGCTCTTGCTTTGGGGAAAGCTTACACATTTGGCCCAACATTTAGAGCAGAAAATTCAAATACTACAAGACACCTTGCTGAATTTTGGATGATAGAACCAGAGCTTGCTTTTGCAGATATTCATGATAATATGAATTTGGGAGAAGATTTTTTAAAATATCTTATCCAATANGCAAAAGANCATTGNAGTGAAGATTTAGCCTTTTTGAATGANAGAGCATTAAANGAAGAACAACAATTACCAAAAGACAAAAGAAATGAGTTTTCTTTATTGGAGCGTATGCAGATGGTGCTCGATCATGATTTTGAGCGAATAACTTACAGTGAAGCCATAGATATTTTACTTCAATCGAAACCTCACAAAAAGAAAAAATTTAAATTTCCAGTTGAGTGGGGAATAGACTTACAAAGTGAACACGAGAAGTTCCTCGTAGAAAAGCACTTTAAAAAGCCAGTCATCATTGTGGATTATCCAGCCGCTATTAAGGCGTTCTATATGAGGGAAAATAATGACGGTAAAACAGTTGCTGCTATGGATATTCTTTTTCCAGGAATAGGAGAAATAATAGGTGGTTCTCAGCGTGAAGAAAGACACGATGTCTTGGAAAGAAAATGCAAAGAATTTAACGTACCCAAAGAAGCTATTTGGTGGTATTTAGATACTAGAAAATTTGGAACAGTTCCTCATGCTGGTTTTGGATTAGGCTTTGAAAGGTTAATGATGTTTGTGACTGGAATGACCAATATCAGAGATGTTATTCCGTTTCCAAGGACACCAAACAACGCAGAATTTTAGTAGATTTACTTAATTAAATAAGTAGGATTTTGCTAAAACAATCTTTACAACAACGTTTATTACAAAAGCTTTCACCTCAACAAATTCAGTTGATGAAAATGCTTCAGTTGCCTACGTTGGAAATGGAGCAAAGAATTAAAGAAGAATTAGAGGAAAATCCGGCCTTGGACGAGGGTGAAGAGATGAATATGGATAGTTCTACTTCCAATGAAGAAGAGATAATAACCCATGANAAAAGAGAGGATTTNGATTTTAATGATTACGTAAATGATGAAACACCTTACTACAAGACACACTCCAATAATTACGCAAAAGATGGAGAAGAAAAGCATACGCCATTTACTTTAGGGGATTCTTTTACAGAGCGCTTATTAAGCCAAATTAAACTTAGAATTAGAAAAGAAAAGCAAAAAGTAATTGCGGAGTATCTTATAGGAAATTTAGATGAATCAGGTTATTTAAGAAGAGAGCTTTTCAATTTAGTGGATGATTTAGCTTTTTCTCAAAACATAACCACTACCGAGGAAGAAATAGAAAATGTACTAAAAGAAGTGCAAGAATTAGAGCCNGCTGGAGTTGGNGCAAGAGACTTAAAAGAGTGTTTACTCATTCAGTTGGGTAAAAAAGAAAGAACCATTNCTATTGTTACAGCAGAAGCAATTNTAGAAAATTGTTTTGATGCATTTATTAAGAAGCATTATAGCAAAATTGCTAAAAAGCTAGACATNAATGACGAGGCCATAAAATCAGCTATGGATGAAATAGTTAAACTAAATCCTAAGCCAGGTAACTCGCTGATTGAATCTTCAAAATCCATACAACATATTATTCCAGATTTTATNCTTACTGATTCCGAAGGNGAATTGAATTTAGAGTTGAATCAGCGCAATGCACCTCCATTAAAAATTAGNCCNGANTANATGGAAATGATAAAAGGGTTTAATGAGGGTNCAAAGTCTAAAAGAGATAAAGAAGCCATTCTTTTTATAAAACAAAAAGTAGATGCAGCNAAGTGGTTTATTGACGCCATTAAGCAACGTCAAAACACACTTATGGTAACGATGAAGGCTNTTCTTGATTTTCAAAAAGAATTCTTTCTTAGTGGTGATGAGGCCAAACTAAAGCCAATGATTTTAAAGGATATAGCAGAAATGATTGACATGGATATTTCAACGGTTTCAAGAGTGGCAAATAGCAANCATGTCTCTACTCCTTATGGNACCTTTTTGCTTAAATATTTCTTTAGCGAATCTTTAACNACAGACTCTGGAGAAGAAGTGTCTACAAGAGAGGTGAAAAGTATTTTAAAAGAGGCGGTAGAAAAAGAAAATAAATCGAAGCCCTTAACGGATGAAAAATTAGCTTTATTACTCAAGGAAAAAGGCTATTTAATTGCTAGAAGAACAGTTGCAAAATATCGAGAACAAATGCATATTCCCGTTGCTCGATTAAGAAAGCAATTGGTGTAATGAAACTTTTTAGCAACACCATATCTTTCTTGTACCACCCCGTTTTTATGGTTATTTATGCCTATTTGATTTACTTTAACATGGACACTTATGTAAATCGAATNTTGTATTTATTTAGTCCAAATTTCTATTGGCTTTTNTTCTTTTTTTTATTGTCNATGGCTGTTGTNTTTCCATTGATAACTATGGTTATTATGTACAAAACAAATTGGATTTCAAGCTATCAAATACCCATTAGAAAAGAGCGGCTTCCTGTCTTGGTTTTTGTCATGATATATTACATTATGACTTATGTTATTTTTAGATCATGGAATCAAAAACTATCTTTTTTTATAGATCCATATGTTTCTTTTTTATTTGGAGGACTAGCCTTGTTAGCTATATTGTTTTTTATTACAATTAAATGGAAAATAAGTTTGCATACAGCATCTGTAGCAGGTTTNGCTGGTGGNATGATGGCNGTTTTATTGCATCAANAAGANGTATATAATTTAACCACTATGATGGCAATCAACTCTATATTATTACTTTCAATTGGCTTGGTTTCNTTNAGTAGACTTTACTTAAAAGCCCATAATTATGGTCAAATATTGGCCGGTATAGCAACAGGCTTTTTGGTGATGTATACCATTGTTTTTAATCANTGGTATATTTAATTCATGAGTTNNTGAATCCGTTNTTCCCATTTCCANGCATGCAGTAAAGCATCCCCTAAATTGTATTTTGGCTTCCAGCCTAAAANGGAAGTAATTAATGCATTATCAGCATAAATAGAAGGAACATCACCAGCTCTTCTTTCTCCAATTTGGAAATTCACTTTCTCTCCTGTTTNTTCTTCNAAAGTTCTNATTACTTCNAAAACAGAGTGCCCTTTNCCTGTTCCAACATTCAATACNAAAGGTTGGTGTACNTGTTCTACACCATNTTTTAGNGTAAGTACATGAGCAATAGCAAGGTCAACTACATGNATGTAATCACGTATGCAATATCCATCTGNNGTNTCATAATCGTTTCCAAAAACAGTGAGTACATTTCTTTTACCACTTGCTGTTTGCATAATAAAAGGAACTAAATTATTAGGAACACCTATGGGTAATTCTCCAATTTCTCCAGTATGATGGGCGCCAATAGGATTGAAGTAACGAAGAAGAGATAAATTACACGTTGGTTTATTTTTAAAATAATCAAGTAATATTTTTTCTCCGATTTGTTTTGTTTCACCATAGGGAGAAAAAGAAGCTTTGGTGGGAGTGGATTCTTTTACAGGAATACTATCGGGTTCACCGTAAACAGTACATGAAGAAGAAAACACAAATGATTTAATATCGTATTCTTCAATGACCTTTATTAAATTGATGAGGTTGCTAACGTTATTTTCATAATATTTAAGCGGATTATTTACCGATTCATTAACAGCTTTATCTGCTGCAAAGTGTATAATTCCATCAGGATTTTCTTCTTTAAAAACCCGCTTCATTTCCTCTATATTTCCACAATCAATTTCATAATGTTTGATAGGTTTTGAAGTAATTCCTTCAATTTGTTTTAAAATGAATTTTTCAGAATTTCTAAAATCATCAATAATAATTGGGTCGTAACCACACTCTATTAACTCAACAACGGTATGTGAACCAATAAACCCTGCTCCGCCTGTGACAATGATTTTCATAAAGGAAATTTAAGTGTAAAACTATTGAAATATTATATTTAAGAGAATTACTTGCAAAATATAATGGCTTATCAATTAAAAAAAGAAATATTATTGGATGCACCAAGGTCGCTTGTTTGGAAAACTTACAGAGATCATTTACCAGAGCTTGCCGTTGTTATGCCAACAGTTGAATCTATTACAGTTGTAGATAGAAATGAAAAAAACAATGAAATTGTTTTAGAAAACATCTGGAAATTAACAGGTGGAGTTCCCTTGGCGATAAAAAAATTGGTTCCTAAAAAATTACTTTCTTACCGTGATGTGGCTATCTGGAAAAAAAAAGATTGGATTTGTGAGTTTAAGGAAACACCAGTTGATGGGAGTGATATGTATGTGTGTATGGGTAAAAATATTTTTACAGATTTAGAGGAAAAGACGCTATTAGAAATTTCATTTGAGTTAACTATTGATCCACAAAAAATCCCTGGTGTTCCATCTATTTTAGCCAAAGGTTTAGTTAAAAAGGTAGAGCCTATTATTTCTAAAGAAGTCGCAAAAAACTTAGAGAAAACAGCAAGAGAAGTTGAATTATTTATTCAAAAAACCAAACCATGATAGCAAAAACCATTGCTGAACAGATGGACCAAACTAGGGAAATGACAAGATTTTATTTGAGTCAATTAAAAGCAGCAGACCCTTATGAAATCCATGTAATCAATAACAAAAAAATAAACCCTATTATTTGGGAAATAGGCCACCTTGCCGTAACCCAAAATTGGTTAGTGATGTATTTATGCAAAGGACCATCTGAGCGCATTTCATGGGCAAAAACATTTGGCATGGGAAGCTCACCAACCTCTAATAAAGAAGATTATCCACCTTATGATGAAGTTTGGAATATGTTCAAGCACATTCATCAAAAATCAATACATTTTGTAAGTGAATTATCTGATAAAGATTTACTTAAAACCATTGATAAAGACCTCTTTTTTTTAAGAA
>PBXW01000101.1 GCA_002727735.1 Crocinitomicaceae bacterium | reverse complement strand
AAGATAATTTTTGAACCTTTTTCCATTTTTCTGTTCCTAAATAATAAGGGGGCAGAAATATGGATAAAAATGAAAGGATGCAAAGGTCTGAAAGAGCACGCAATAGAAGGCACGAAAACCAACGCATCGTTGAAGAAAGAACTTTAAACTTTTATCAAAAATTAAAAAGAGAAAAAATTAAAAAGAAAAAGACAAATCCTCATTAAATGAGTAATATCTTTTTATATGAAAAATCTTAGCAGACTTGTTTTCTTATTAAGTCTTTCTTTTTTTGGTCTAACCACGCTTGATCAATCAGCTCATGTTCTTGAAGATCATGGCATAAGTGAGAATATTGAGCACGTTGCATGTGTTCTAGAAAACCCAGAGCCACAAACATTCGAAGTAGCTGAAAATAATTACGTTTCGTTTGATATTGAGGCTGGTCTATCAGTTTTTTTATACCCCTCTAAAGTTTATAGTTTTAACTCAAGAGCACCTCCAAAAGAATCTTAATCCCAAATATTTTAGATTAAGTTTTTTTTAAGGAGGTAAAATGAAAAAACATCATATTTTAATTTTAATACTAAGCATTTCGAGCTTTTCACATGCTCAAGATGTTGAAGAAGTTGTAACTTCTGCTCTTGCAGACCCATCGCAAATTGAAAATCCACTCCACTTGGTTAAAAGCGTTGATTTGGAGGCAGAGCCAACCACTAGTTTAGGCGAAGCTTTAGATAATTTAGCAGGAGTGGGTTCTGCTGACTATGGTGCTGCTATTGGCCAACCAATTATCAGAGGTCTATCTGGCGCGCGAATAAAAGTACTAAATAACGGTTTAGTTGTTAGAGATGTTGCAGGCATTGGTGCTGATCACCCAAATGACATAGATCTTAGCAATGCTACACAGGTCGAAGTAGTTAGAGGTCCATCTTCATTGCTTTATGCAAATGGAACCATTGGTGGAATTATAAATATTGTCGACAATTCAATTGCAAAAACCGATTTTGATGGTTTCTCTGGAAGTCTTGGTTATGAAATGCAGGAGGTCAATGATGGCAGTGTTTCAACCTATAACTTTCAGCACAACGTTGCCGGTCTTAACTTTTATCTAAGTGGGTTAGATTCCGATTTTGAAAATTACGTAACCCCGAGAGGTTCTGTTATTGAAGACGGGATGAGAACTGATGAAAGTATCGTAATGAATTCTGATTCAGCCGCTGAAACAGGGAAGTTTGGTGTTTCTAAAACTGGTGATTGGGGCTACATAGGCATGTCATTATCATCTGCTGAACGTGTGCATGGCATACCTTTTCATGGCGAAGAACATGGGCATGATGAGCATCATGATGATGATCATGAAACTATGGATGAAGACGAACATGAAGGTGAAGAGCATGATGAGCATGAAGGTGAAAGAATATTTGCTATGACTGATTCTGATATCTTCACTTTGCAGGGCTCGTTGAACTTAGGGAATGGTTTAGTAAACAAAGTTGATTACTTCTTAACATCTTCTGATTATTCATTGATGGAGCAACATGCTGAAGAGCATGGTGAAGAGCATCACGACGATGAAGAGCACGAAGGTGAAGATCATGAAGGCGAAGATCATGATGAGCATGAAGGTCATAGCGAAGAACCAACACTATTCACAAATGATGCAACAGAATTTGGAATGATTTTTGACNTTTCAAATGATAAACGTACTCAAAAAATATCCATGAATTTNGCTGAAGAGGAAATGGCAATTGTTGGCGAGGAAGCATTCATGAGACCAACAATGAGTGAAGAATTTACTATTGGTTATTTTATGAGCCAAGATATCGGTGCTGCACATCTTGATTTTGGAATCAGATTTGATGACATCACAAGAGATGGTTCTCTTGCTGAAATGCATCATGATGATGATCATGAAACCATGGATGAAGACGATCATGAGGGTGAAGTAGAAATTGAAAATTATAGTTTCAATTACTCAACAACAAACTATTCTTTACAAGTTTCCCAGGGCTTAACAGATAACTTATCTGTTGTATTAAGCGCTACTAGTGCTGAAAGAGCTCCAGGAGCACAAGAATTATTCATGAATGGTCCGCATTTAGCTACAAGACGATTTGAAGTTGGAAATGTAAATCTTAATCCAGAAAAATCTAATAACTTAGATATGACATTGAATTATGAAGCTGGCAATGTCTTTGCTAAATTCACGTCATATACCAATAATGTGGATGATTACATCTACTTGATGGATGAAACAGAGGAAGAGCATGAAGAGCATGAAGAAGAGCATGATCATGGCGGCTTAACACTTGCAGAATATTTGCAAAACGATGCTAAGTTCACTGGTTATGAGTTTGAATTAGGTAATAGCTTTCAATTAGAAAATGGCACACTTACTGCTACTGTCGGTTTAGATGCTGTTGAAGCTAAATTCAAAGATTCACAAATGTTTGTGCCTCGTATGATGCCTAAAAGAAGATTCATGAATCTCGATTATGTTTCTGGTGATTACTCTGCAGGAATTTCCTACAAGGAAGTNCAGCCACAAGACGATGTAGCAGAGGGTGAAACTGGAACTGATGGATATAGAATGCTGGATCTTGATGCCACTAAATCTTATGACTTAGGCGATGGTGTGACATTCAGATCATCTATATTTATTAAAAACCTTCTTGATGAAACAGCTAGAAACCATACTTCATTTGTAAAAAATGAGGTTCCGCTAGCTGGCAGAAATGTTGGTTTCAAATTTAAAATTACTTTCTAAATTTTAATCTATCTAACTAGGGTCTTTGCACCTCGCTGGCCCTAGTTAGGTGTTTACAAGCGCATAAAGATAAAGCAAAATTCAAGCTTAAACTTTTCATATGTATAACGATCAATATAAATCTGACAAAATAGCAGCCTCAATGTCGCTGATTTGTGTGTTGCATTGCTTGTTTGTCCCTTCTTTCTTTATTGCAGTTTCAAGCACTTCTGCTTTAACTATCGATAATGAGATNGTTCATTANTTNCTATTAATTGTTACTCTTCCTGTGAGCTTTTATGCCCTGCACCTTGGCTTAAAAAACCATGAGAAAAAGGGAGTTTTTGCCCTTGGTACTTCTGGACTAGTACTCTTTGTTTTGGCTGTAATATTTGGCGAGGCTTACGTTGGCGAAACAGGAGAGCAGGTTGTCACNGTAATAGCNTCATTGNTAGTGATTTATGCTCACTATCAAAANTNNCAAATTTGNCGAAAGCTTGAGTGCTCATCATGCCATAGTTCTGTTGCAGAAAAGTAGCAGTTAATAAAAACAAATTAATTTATAATATAGATACAATGAAAAATGCTTTTGTTTTAATTTTTATCTCCTTGCTAGCACTGCCTGAAACAAAAGGGCACCAAGGATTAATGGCAACTTTATTTGTTCAAAAATCTGCCGAGTTTTACAGCAATTCTATTGGCATTTATAACTCTGCTATGGATAAACTGCCAGCACTTGTCGAGGATAAAAATTATACAGCTGCCCTTGAACAAACTTCAGGGTTTTCTGGGAAACCACCTGCTGTAATTTTAGATATTGATCAGACNGTATTAGANAACATAGCCTATCAAGCTCGTTTAATTGAAAANGGAAAATATTATCCTGATGGTTGGGATGCTTGGTGTATGGAAGAAAAAGCTTATTACATTCCTGGGGTAGAGCAGTTTCTTGCTCTTGCAACTAGCCTTGGTGTAGAAGTGTTCTTTGTTACCAATCGCACAGCAAACCTTGAAGAAGCAACAAGGAACAATTTAGAAAAACTGGGATTTTCATTTTCAACAAAACTTGATCAGCTTCTTATGAAAGGCGAGAAGCCAGAATGGACTTCCGATAAAACATCAAGACGTCAGCTTATTGCTGATGATTATCGTATTGTTATGATGATTGGCGATAATTTTGGTGATTTTGTTAGCTTAGATGTAAATCGGTCATCAACAGAGCAAAGAAATGATGCAGCTAGAGCATACAATGAAATGTGGGGACACAGCTGGTTTATGCTAGCAAACCCAACTTATGGTGATTGGGAAAGTGCTTTCATTGATTTTGATTATGGCATTCCAAGATCAAAACAGCTTGAGATGAAGCTAAATGCCTTAGATCAGCAAAGATGAAATTTCTAAAATATTTTTTTGTAGCACTATTATCGATCGTAGTCACTTTAATCGCAGTTAATCAATATGTGCCTGTTCTCATTGATGTGCCAAAAAAAGATAGACTGCTTGTCGATTTTAATTTTGGAAAGGAAATCACCAATAAAGAACTTATCCCTGTAGAAAGAAAAGCTAAAAATATAATACTTCTAATTGGTGATGGAATGGGAAGCAATCAAATTGTTGCCTACAAGATAGCCAAAGAAGGGCCAAATGCCATAACTGCTTTTGATATGTTTCCTGTTTCAGGACTTGTTAAGACGCATGCTTACAACACGGTAGTAACTGACTCAGCATCATCTGCTACAGCTTTCAGCTCTGGCACAAAAACAATCAATAGATATGTGGGAGTAGATCATGAAAAAAATCCAGTCACCAATATTACTGAACTGCTTCATAAAAAAGCTTATGTAAACAGCATAATTGCAACATCTGAAATCACACACGCAACGCCAGCTGCTTTTGCTGCACACACAGAATCTAGGTACAACACAGACGCTATTGCCGAGCAAATATTTTATTCAAATAATTATTTTGTATTAGGTGGTGGATCTGATTTCTTTAAACCAAAAGAGGATGGCGGTTTAAGAGAGGATGGAAAGGATTATTTGAGCAAAATTAAAACAGACGCAATCCTTTTAGAAACAAAGAATGATTTAGTTAACCATAGGTTTAAAAAAGGTAAGAAAATTTTTGGGCTATTCAATAAAGAGGAACTAATTAGAGAAGCACACGAACCTTCACTGAAAGAAATGCTTGATTTTGCTNTAGTTAATTCAAACTCAATGCTTGAGCAGGGGTGCAAAGGATTTTTCATTATGGCAGAGGGTTCACAGATTGATTGGGAAGGTCATGATAATGATTTCTATGGACAATANGATGAAATAGAAGAATTTGAGAATGCNATTNAAAGTGCATTAGCTTTTGCAAAGAATAGACAAGATACTCTCGTTCTTGTGACGGCAGATCATGAAACAGGAGGCCTGCTGATCGAAAAAGATACTCTCAGATATAAAGAAACCAATCAGATGAAAGTTTCGTGGAATACTGCTATTGGTAAAGGCGATCATACAGGCGCAATGGTACCAATCTTCGCATATGGNCCTGGCTCAGCAAACTTCACGGGGATTCTAGACAATACAGATATATTCTTTGCTATGCAGGAAGCTATAGGTATCAATGATCTGCCTGATGGTACATGCTACTAGCTTGGCATTTAGGCTAATCTAGTATAAATTTCAGTTGTGGTTGCAATGAGAGGACAAAACAAAAACGCTTTATTTTCTGGCCTTTTTTTCTTCATGGTTCTCTTCTCTCTTTTTGTGATGAGACCTTTTAGAAGTGCGGTAGCTGCTCAAATTGGGACTGCTGACTTAACCTTTTTTCTTTTTCTTGTNGTNCTNGTGATGTTATTTGCTAATTTCATNTANTCAGCNGTTGTATCNAGAATNAAAGAATCACGACTCGTTTTGTACATTTATGGNTTCTTTATCCTGAACTTAGTTGTCTTTGCTTATTTAAATTTNTACTNCGANAGTAACTATGCNCTTGGGGCAACATTTTANGTTTGGTACAACATATTNAACTTCTTCGTTGTTTCTATNTTTTGGGCAAAGATAGTNAATTGTTTTGATAGAACAGAAGGCAACAAATTTTTTGGAGTCATNAGTGCCTTTGGTTCTGCTGGAGCNTTTGTTGGTTCNCGAACNGTTGCATCATATTTAACCGATGCTCCAGTNANGGCTATCANNATNTCNTTNGNTGCNTTGATGTTGGCAATTTTTTTCTCATCAAAATTAAAGCCTNCCAATACNNCNAAGATNGAAAAGAAAGAGATTTCTATAGATTTAGTGGATCAAATNAATCAGGTTAAAAATAATCCANTGGTNCAAAAGTTACTAACCTATGCTTTTATTTGGACATGTTGCTCAACTGCACTGTATTTCTTTAGTCTCGAGATCATAAACAAATACACAAACGACATTGTCGAGCAGCGCGCAATATTTGCTGATGCCGACAGTTTAGTAACACCAATAACTTTCTTTTCTCAGATCTTAATTACACGCTTCTTATTAGAAAGTAGGTTCTTTGGCTTGAAGTTTGTGCTTGGCATCTATGGTGTTTTGTTCATGATTGCCTATTTAATGATGGCTGGCCACTTTGCAGATTTGCTCTTCACAGGAACCGGTGTTCTGTTATTCTTAATCATCTCTGCTTTAATGCGACCCTTTGAATACGCCATCAATAAACCAGCACGAGAGACAGTTTATACCACCCTAAAAAAATCGGAAAAATATAGATCAACAGTGTTCATTGATACATTCATTAACCGTTTTGGTGATGCTTCTGGAGGTTTATTGTTTAATATTCTCTTAACCCTAGGGCTCACTTTAGCTGTGGCGCCGCTTGCAATTTTGCCTTTAGCTTTCGTTCTTTCAGGCTTTGGTGTGAACATTTCGAAAAGTGTCAAAGATGTTAAATCTTAGAAATTCTTTAAATTACTAGTTGAATATTTTTTTTTCGCACATAAAATATTTCCTTTCACTATGCTAACTAAAGAAAAAATTTTAAAAGCTCCAAAGAAGAATTACATGAACAAGGATCAGCTTGTTTTCTTTAAATCTCTTCTTGACGATCTAAAGAAAGAAACCTTAACTCATATAAGAGAAGCAAAAGATAGATTAAGTAATCCTCCTTCATGCAGCGATGAGGTGGACAGAGCACAACACGAAATTGATTCAATGCTATTTTTACGCATAGTGGAAAGAGAATCTAAACTTCTGCCAAAAATTGATAAAGCAATCATGCGTATCAAAGCTGGTGATTATGGTTTTTGTCTTGAAACAGGAGAACCAATTGGTCTAGAGAGATTAATTTCCCGTCCAACAGCAGAATATTGTGCAGAAGTTAAAACAATCAATGAAGAAAAAGAGAAGCACTTCGTCGATTAATCTCAGATACTTAAAATTCGTATAACCCACCTAATTTGACTATAATTTAAGCCATGAGTTTGCTTAATAAGGTCACAGAACCAATAGCAGAAACTAAGATGGGTATTCTTTCTGAATGGGCTCTTCGATTATGTTTATCTTGGGTCATGTTTGAATATGGTCAACCCAAATTTAATAAACTTCTTGAATCGCCTGATGTGCCATTGAGTTTTATTCCAAAAATGGAATTTTTCTCAGACTTTCCAGTGGTTTCTTCATGGTTAATTACTATTTCCGAGCTAATTTTAATTCCATTGTTCATTATTCTAGGGGGATTAAAATTTATAGGACCAACTGCAAAAGCTTTATCTACCTTGGGCGGCATCTTAGGCACTTTTGTAATGGCTGTCATTATTTGGGGCTTTCATTTCCCAGTTTTAAATGAGTCTTTCTCAGATATTCATCTACAATTAATGCTTCTAGCAATGTCGGTGTATTTTCTATTCAAATGAATAGAAAAAGAACTTTCACATTTACCGTTGCCACTGTAATTTCTACCTTAGTTCTTTCAACTTTCATGACAGGACTAATGAGTTTTTTTATCACCGCAATTAATACTGGACAATTGCCACCTTACATCTCGGACTGGATAAGAGCTTGGATGGTGGGTTGGGCTATTGGAACACCTATTGTTTTTTTTGTTGCACCTATATCAAAAAGAGTTGGACTTTATTTTTCAGACGATCCAAGAGATAAGTAGTTGTAATTTGTTAGATAGGTATTTATTATTGTTGTTCTTGTGGGGCTATAGCTCAGCTGGGAGAGCACC
>PBXW01000100.1 GCA_002727735.1 Crocinitomicaceae bacterium | reverse complement strand
TTCAAAAGGGTATAAATCCACAACAACTAAATCTATCTCTGGAATTTCATAAGATGTTAACTCTTTGAGATCATTTTCTTCATCTCTTCGGCTTAAAATACCTCCAAAAACTTTAGGATGTAATGTTTTGACTCTTCCCCCCAATATTGAGGGATAATCTGTCAGTTGTTCTACTGGAGTAACTGGTATGTTGAGCCCCTCAATATATTGCTGTGTGCCTCCGGTTGACAAAATTTTAACATTACTGCTATGCAACTTTAAAACTAAATCGTCTAAGCCATNCTTTGAAAAAACAGAGATTAAAGCTGTTTTTATCTTCTTAATTTCTTCCAATTGGTTTTTTTTAATTTATAGACGGCAATTTTAACAAGAATCTTTCTAATAAATAGCCTTTAATTAGAGATGTTGAAAAAAAAATTAGAAATGTTTACAATTAATTTTGTCGGATTTTTTTGTAAACCTTTATTCCAATAAATAAAACAACAGCAAAAAGAATAAAACCTAAAGTTCCATACAACCCATCAATTTGATCACGTAATACAATTACAAAAGTTATTATTACTAAAAAAAGAGTAGCAACTTCATTCCAAATCCGCATTTGCATCCCTGAATATTTGGAGACACCTTTGAGNTGGTTAGTATGAATANTATGACATAAAAAATGATAAGTAANTAATAATCCAACAAAGCCCAACTTAACATGCATATATGATTCTCCNAGAAGGTATTCATATTGATTAGAAAAAAGGGTAATTAGACCAAANAATATNGTAAATAGCATAGATGGCCANGAAATNATATACCAAAGCCTTTTTTGCATNAGAAGNTATTGTTTTTTAAATGCTGATGATAATTNTCCATGATTNTCATCTGACTCNGCATANTAAACAAATAACCTNACCATATANAANAAGCCTGCAAACCAGCTAACCATAAAAATAAGGTGTAATGCTTTTGTATATCCTATCCAATTAACCATGGTTATTTTAANCTAAAATAAAAGATAAAAANTACTTAACGAAAAAGTAATTTTCATATGTGANTATTCAATTGTATATTCGCAAACTTTATAAAAAAANTCTAATGGCAATTATAGGAAAAATTAGGGAAAGATCAGGCTTGTTAGTTACAATGGTTGGTTTAGGACTTTTGTTATTTATATTCACTCCACTTTTTGATGGTACAATACCTTGGTTTTCTAACCAAAATGCATCNATAGGTCTATTTAACAANAGTGAAATTGACTCAAAAACTTGGAAATATTACCAGACCGAAAATTTAGCTTCAAGAAATTTTCCAAATGCCAATGAAGATGAAATCAAGTTTAGAGCTTGGTATCAAATGATATCNGANACTATTTACAATNTAGAACTAAATAAAATTGGTGTTGGTGTAACCAATGCNGAGTTTAATGAAGGTATATTAAATGGNGANAANCCTATCCCNTCTCAGTTTAAAGAACAATTTGTTGAGAATGGTGTNTTTAATAAAGAAAAATTCAGTCAGGAAGTTTTTGAATTGAGGAAAAGACTCCAAAATGAACCAGATCCTAACTACATAATTAGNATCAAGAACAATTTTGAATTACCTCTTCAATTTGACCGAAAATTAAATAAATATCGATCCATGATGAAATATGGTGTTCTNGGAACCATACAAGAGGGTAAAAAATTAGATTTTGAAGAAAAAACAGTAGCCAATATTGATTATATTTTTGTTAACTACAATGATATAGCTGATAGCGTTATTGANATTAATGANGAGAAAAGAAAAAATTACTTNAATGANCATCGNTATGAAAANAAATGGAAACANAACAATGATATAGCTGTTTATGACTANGTNGTNATAAAATTTGATCCNTCTGCTGATGACATAGCGTATTANACTTCTTCNATGGAATCTTTAAAAACAAGTTTTAAAAANGCTGANGATGANTCATTATTTGTNGCTGANAATGCGGAAACNCCTCTNTTTTTTGAATCNCANTATGGACCAAGACCATCNGGNGTNTTTAGTGACCANGCATATAGAGGNGGNAANTTTTCTTCATTCATAGATCAACAAATTGATNATGCAANNCAAGGAGATGTTATTGGNCCNTTTGTNCACCAAGANAAAGTTAACCTTGTTAANGTNTANAANACTGANGAAGAAGAACAAGCTAAAGTTCGTCATATACTAATTTCATCTAAGGAAGGTGATGCAAATGATGCAGAAAATAAAAAACTTGCTGATAGTATACTATATGCTGTNAGAAGAGATTCTAGTAAATTCACCAAGCTGGTTCAAAAATATTCTAAAGANCCTGGCTCAGTGCCTAATGGTGGAGTATATTCTTGGTTTCCAAAAGGGCAAATGGTTCCTGAATTTGAGGACTTTAGCTTTAATAAAAGAATNGGATCAAGTGGTGTGGTAAGAACAAATTATGGGTTCCACATAATTCAAGTTTTAGGAAGAAGAACTGGCACNCTTAAAAAAATTGCTATTGTTGATGAGTCAATTATGGCCAGCTCAAANACACAAGACTTTTATTATGACTCCATAGCAGTTAATTTTTATATGAAAGCAGACACTGCTGGCTTAACTTCAACTGCAGATGAATTTGGCTATGAAGTAAAATCTTCTGGAGATGTTCCTCTAACCTACTTTAACAACAACTCTTTTAATTACCTAGAAAGAACAAAACAGAACAATTTTTATGGGCCTAATGAGTTGAACAGAAAATTGTTCTTAGCAAAGTGGGCTTTCAATGCAGAAATTGGAGACATTTTAGAGCCTGACTTTATTTCTCATAATCAAATAGTAATTGCACAATTAAAAGAAAAAATAACTGCTGATAATGATCAATTTAACAACATTAAAGGACTCATGGAGCCATCAGTTAAAAATAAATTGAAAGCAGACTATTTCATTAACAACAATGAAAATGTTGTAAGTGAAATTAAAAACCTTGATTCCATTGCATTTACATTGGGTTATCAAACACAAAATAGTACTGTTAAGTATAGCGATTTAAACATTGGTAATAATCAAAACAATTTGTCGGAACCTAAAGTTATGGCTAACATTTTTAACATGGAATCATCTTCCACTTCGTCCATAATCGAAGGAAAACAAGGATTATACATTATTCGATTGAATAGTATTAATAATAGCCCTGTGACTTCAGCAAGTGCAGAAGAAAAATCAAACAAACTTGAAACGGATATAAGAACTCAAATTGAGCAAGGCTACTACCCTGCTTTACTTAAAGCATACCAAGTTAAAGATCAAAGGGCAGAAAATTTAGTGCTATATAATTAACCAAAAAGCTATTTCAGCCTATTCTGATTTTTTTAGACCTCAACGTCCATTAGGTCTGTAACTACATAATACCTTGGATCATCAATTGACGTCTGAATAATTTCATTAAACGATGGATTAGCTTTTAATAATAGCGTCTTGCACTCTGGGCTTAAATGAGTCAATTTTACTTTTTTTCCTGCATTTAAATACTTATTGACTATATTATCAATAGCTTCAATTCCAGAATGATCATTTACTTTTGATTCAATAAAATCAATTTCAATTTTCTTCGGGTCGTTCTTTACATCAAATTTAGTATTGAAATTTTGAACTGATCCAAAAAATAAAGGTCCCCAGATTTCATAAACTTTTGTACCATCGGGTTTTATTTTTTTTCTAGCACGAATCATTAATGCATTTTTCCATGCAAAAACAAGTGCCGAAATAATAACACCTACTAATACTGCAATGGCCAAGTCTTGCCAAACTGTAACTAAAGAAACAACTATTAAAACAACAGCATCAGAAATAGGAATTTTTCTCATTATCCTAAAGCTACTCCAAGCAAATGTTCCAATAACTACCATAAACATTACTCCTACTAAAGCAGCTATAGGGATTTGTTCTATTAATGGTGCCCCAAATAAAATAAAACAAAGAAGAGCTATTGAGGCAACAACTCCTGAAAGTCTTCCTCTACCACCGGAATTAACGTTAATTATTGACTGTCCTATCATGGCACATCCTCCCATACCTCCAAATAATCCACTTAAAATATTTGCACTTCCTTGAGCTAAACACTCTCTATTTCCACTTCCTCTTGAGTCAGTCAATTCGTCTACTAAATTTAACGTCATTAAAGACTCAATAAGACCAACTGCAGCTAATAGACAAGCAGTTGATAATATTAAGCTCCAATTTCCAGCAATTGTTCCTAATAACTTAAATGTATTAGCTTGAAATGTAGGAAGTGATCCTTCTAATCCTGTACCACCACCATCAGTAATAAATGAACCAACAGTACTCACATCTATGTTTCCTAAAATGGTTAGTCCTGCAACACATATAATAGCCACTAATGCTGCTGGAATTTTCTTTGTGATTTTAGGAAGTAAATACATAATTAACATAGTAAGAGATACTAATCCTAACATGATGAAAAGTGTTTTGCCCTGCATCCAATCAACAACCCCATTTGAAGTTTCTTTAAATAAATTTAACTGTGAAAGAAAAATAACAATAGCCAAACCATTGACGAATCCCATCATTACTGGGTGGGGTATTAACCTAACAAATTTACCAAGCTTAAAAACACCAGCTGATATCTGTATAAACCCTACAATAATTAAAGTAAAAAACAACCAATACAATCCAAGATTATCAACTGGATCAGCTAATGATTCACCAACAATATTTCCCTTTTGAATTAAATGAACCATTACAACTGCCATTGCACCCGTAGCTCCTGAGATCATTCCTGGTCTCCCACCAAAAAGAGAAGTAACAATACCCATAATAAATGCACCATAAAGTCCCACAAGCGGATCAACTCCTGCAACAAAAGCAAAAGCTACAGCTTCTGGAACTAATGCGAGTGCTACTGTCATCCCAGAGAGAAAATCATTTTTTGGATTAAATGTGAAGTTGTTAAAAAGCCTTTTCATTAATGAAATTTTTGTTGAAAAATTCGGCAAATATATATGAAATCAAAAAGATGGTCTACAAAAAATCCAATAGCATGAAATTTACACGCTTTACAATTAACCTAAAAAAGCTTTTAACCTTTCTAAACTTCTATATTGAAGTGATTCTAAAACATGTTTTAATT
>PBXW01000099.1 GCA_002727735.1 Crocinitomicaceae bacterium | reverse complement strand
GCAGTTAAAGCTTTTTCAACTTCAGCATTATTTCTATTTTTTTTAATACTTTGAAGTCGGTCTACTTGTTCTTTAATCACTTGCTCATTATCAACCTCTAAAGTGTCAATATCAGGTTCATTTTCAGACTGATATGCATTTACTCCAATAATTAATTCTTGAGAACTATCTATTCTAGCTTGTCTAATAGCAGCAGCTTCTTCAATTCTCATTTTTGGCAATCCAGATTCTATAGCTTTAGTCATTCCACCAAGATCTTCCACTTCTTGAATTAAACCCCAAGCTTTTTCAGCTATTTCATGAGTTAATTGTTCAATATAATGAGATCCAGCCCATGGGTCAATTGTTTTGGTAATATTTGTTTCTTCTTGAATAAATAACTGAGTATTTCTAGCAATTCTAGCTGCATTTTCACTTGGTAAAGCAATAGCTTCATCTAAAGAATTAGTATGTAGAGATTGAGTCCCACCCAAAACAGCAGAAATAGCTTCTACACAAGTTCTTGTAACATTATTATATGGGTCAGCTTCGGTTAAACTCCATCCAGATGTTTGGCAATGTGTTCTTAATGCCATTGATTTTGGATTAGATGGGTTAAAATCCTTGATAATTTTTGCCCAAAGAAGCCTTGCTGCTCTCATTTTTGCAATTTCACGAAAATGATTCATGCCAATTCCCCAAAAAAACGAAAGTCTAGGTGCAAANTCATCTATTTTNAGCCCNGCATTTATACCNGTTCTNATATACTCCAATCCATCTGCAAGTGTGTATGCCAATTCAAGTTCAGCATTAGCACCAGCTTCATGCATATGATATCCAGAAATACTAATCGAATTAAATTTAGGCATATGCTTAGAGGTGTATTTAAAGATATCACCAATAATGCGCATACTTTCAGTAGGAGGGTATATGTAGGTATTCCTTACCATAAATTCTTTTAGTATATCGTTCTGAATTGTGCCTGACAACTTGGAAGATTCTACACCTTGTTCTTGGGCNGCAACAATATAAAATGCCATAATAGGTATAACTGCACCATTCATGGTCATTGAAACAGACATTTGATCTAAAGGTATTTGATCAAAAAGAATTTTCATATCCTCAACTGTATCTATTGCCACACCGGCCTTACCTACATCTCCTTTAACTCTGGGGTGATCTGAATCATAGCCTCTATGTGTAGGTAGGTCAAATGCAACAGATAGTCCTTTTTGCCCAGCGGCAAGATTTTTTCTATAGAACTCATTAGAAGCTTTTGCAGTACTAAAACCAGCATACTGTCTAATAGTCCAGGGTCTAGATATGTACATGGTAGAATAGGGACCTCTTAAAAATGGACTTATCCCAGCAACAAAACCTTCTTGCGGAAATTTATTTTCTTTTACCTTTTCAAAATCTAAATCTATATTTTCAAATGANGCTCTCATTAGACTAAATCTTTAAGATTTACAGGATTATTTAATTTTTTATCAAAATGTAATGATGGCTTGTCTTTGGTATAAACATTAAATCCTATGTATTTTGAAGTATTGTTTTTGAGCTTATTTATTCTTTCAACTTGATATTTTTCTACAATTGATTGGAATTTCCCATTTGAACAAGAATTTTTAAAACCACCATCTTTTTCAATATGCTTAAAATGTTGCCATGCACTGTTGCAAAGTTTGTTGGTTATATTATTGATGACATGGTTTCCGATAGTTACATCTACATTGTTTAATACTGATGATTCTTCTTTTAGTATAATAGGAATATTACACGATATTTTATTCCAGTAATCACCATTAAAAACAGCATCTTCATCATTCATAATCCAACGTTTGGCACCACCTATCATTGAAGCTAAGCAAGATGTAGTTAGACGAAGTATATGATGCTCTTTTTCAGTAGGACTAATGTTTATGTTATTAAATGCAGTCTCTATATCAATTTCTGCACTAATGTTATGAACTTGCATCAATTTTTTAACAAGTATTTTAATAGATTTAATCTTTGAAATTTCTTCAAATAGAGAAGTGCCTAAATCAATACTAAATATAAATTTAGTAGGAATAGAAATATCGTGTGATTTATAACTTTCAATGCATTCATTTAAATAAGCTAAACTATAAGCTAGTTCATAGTCTATATCATATATTCTTTTAGAAAAAAAGTTGCCATCGACATGCAAACAATTCATGCGATGATTTAAAATTGTTGATTGGATGTTTTTAATTAAATCTAGTGTTGAATTATCATCCTTTTCTATAAAAGATTCAGGTTGTAATCCATACCTAATTGACCCATTAAAATTGTTGGAATGAATCCATTCAACCCACTTATTTTGTTCATCTAAAGATAAATTTACGATGTTCACGTGAGTGTCAATAATATCATTCATAACATTATTGAAAATCCCATGCTTAAATGAGATGTTTTTTAAATAAATAGAATTGGCTCCATTTTTTAAAATATTTAAAATGGTACTATTAATATTTTGACTTTCAATTAATTCCCAGCAAAATTCATTCGTTCTATTAAATGATGTAGAAATGGTATGGTTGGGAATTTCAGTTGGATCTAATTCACCATAAGAAGTTTTCCATATTATATCACTAAATGGTTTTCCCCTAAGGTCTTGAATGATTTTATCTTTCCATTCATTTGGTGATATTGGAGGAAATGTTGACCAAAGATTCATAAAATTGAGAAATAGCTAATGCTGGTAAAGATACACATAGCGAATTATTATTGATAAACATCATCAAAAATTATATATTTAAAGTTAAATGAGATTTGCTGCTATTGATATTGGTTCCAATGCCATTAGGCTTTTGATTGAAGAGTCAGTAGTGTTAAGAAAAGATGATTATTATTTCAAAAAAATATCTCTGACTAGAATTCCTATTAGATTGGGTAAAGATGTTTTTTCTAAGGGATTTATCACTAAAAAATCTGAAAAAAAATTAGTACAAGCATTTAAGGCATTTAAGCTATTAATGAAAATTAATGAAGTTCATTTTTACAGAGCATGTGCAACAAGCGCCATGAGAGAAGCAACAAATGGAAATGACATTTGTCAAAATATCCTAAAAGAAACAAACATCAATTTAGAAATAATCTCTGGGAAAGAAGAAGCTAAATTGATTTTTTCAAATTTTCATTTATCATCCATTGATGCGTCCAAAAATTATGTATTTATTGATGTTGGAGGAGGAAGTACCGAACTTTCCTTAATAGAGAATAATATTAAAACTTCATCGAAATCATTTAGAATTGGATCAGTTAGGTATTTAACTGGGAAAGAAGCTGACGATGTTAAACTTCAGATGAAGCTTTGGTTAAAAGAAAACTATACCAAAAGTGATGAAATAAGAGCAATTGGAACTGGGGGTAGCATCAATAAACTTTATAATATAAGTAAACATGATTTTAATGCACCAATGACTTACCAAAGCTTATGCAATATCATAGATCACATATCNAATTATAATTATGAAGACCGAATTCGTATACTTAAATTAAAGCCAGATAGAGCAGATGTAATAATTCCTTCCGGAGAAATTTATAAAATGGTTATGCAATCGACAGGTGCCAATGAAATTATTGTTCCTAAAGTAGGATTGTCAGATGGTATAATTTATAATTTGTTTCTTGATAAAGAATTATCTCATTTAAATGATTAATAATCATTAATTATTGAGGTAATTTCCTCAAAGGCTAAATTTCTATCATTATTATCTACCCATGAATAATCTTTATCTCTTTTGAACCAAGTCATTTGTCTTTTTGCATATTTTTTGGTGTTTGACTTAATTTCTTCTATAGCTTCATTATAATTTATTTCCTCATTTAAATATTTGAATATTTCTTTGTATCCAACTGTATTTAATGCATTACAATTTCGATGTTGATATAAGCTTTTTACTTCATCTAAAAGACCATTTATAATCATTTGATCAGTTCTTTTCTCAATATTGTTATGCAAGTTTTCTTTATTAAGATGTAACAGTATTTTAACTATTTTGAATGGTCTAATCTTCTTTTTATTGGTTAAAAAACTTGAATAAGGTTTGTTTGTAGACATACAAACTTCCAGGGCTCTTATTACACGCTGAGGATTATTAATATCAACTTTATTGAAATGTTTAGGGTCAAGTTTCTTTAATTTTTCTTGAAGATGTACTAGCCCTTTAGCTTTAAATGCTTCATTTAATTTAGATCTAATTTTTTCATTTTTTGGAAGTTCGTCAAGTCCATTACATACAGCATCTATATACATTCCTGAACCGCCAGTCATGATAACTATATTACTTTTTTTAAAATAGCTATCAAGCCAATTTAGCACATCATTTTCAAATTGACCAGCTGAATACAATTCATGTATTGATTTATTCCCAATAAAATAGTGTGGAATTAAGTTTAAATCTTCTTTACTAGGTTTAGCCACGCCAATATCAAGTTCCTTATAGAATTGTCTACTATCGCAAGAAATAATCGGACAGTTTAAATATTGTGCAACTTCAATTGACATTGAGGTCTTTCCAACAGCAGTTGGTCCAGCAATAACAACTAATAATGGTTTTTTTGTCATTAATTCATAAAAGTAATTAACCATTTATTTTTCAACAAAAAAAATAGCAATCTTAACACTATTTCTATGGGTTGATTAGATTTGCATATGATTGACAAAATTCTGATACTTGACTTTGGTTCACAATACACTCAACTAATAGCAAGAAGAGTAAGAGAACTCAATGTTTATTGTGAAATCCATCCTTATAATAAAATCCCCTCATTAGATAATGTTTCAGGTGTGATTTTATCAGGAAGTCCTTCCTCTGTAAGACAAGAAGATGCGCCAACACCAGATCTTTCCAATATTATAGATAAAATTCCATTATTAGGCATTTGCTATGGTGCGCAGTGGTTAATTCATCATCACGGAGGTAAGGTTCAAAAATCAGAAACCAGAGAGTATGGTAGAGCTATGCTTAAAATAGAAAATCATCAAGATCCTCTTTTGGATAATATTTCATCAGAATCTCAAGTCTGGATGTCCCATGGAGACACAATCACTGATACTCCAGACCACGTAATTAATATTGCTAGAACAGAAGATGTTAAAAATGCTGCATATAGATTTTTAGATAGAAATATATGGGGTATTCAATTTCACCCAGAAGTTTATCATACAACAGAAGGTAAAACATTGATTTCTAATTTTGTTATCAATATTGCCAAAACATCACAAAACTGGACTCCAGATTCTTTCGTAGATTCAACAGTAGAAGAAATCAGAAATACAGTGAAAAATGAACATGTTGTTTTAGGTCTTAGTGGTGGGGTTGATTCTAGTGTTGCTGCATTACTACTTCATAAAGCTATTGGAAGTCAATTAACATGTATTTTTGTAGATAATGGCTTACTAAGAAAAAATGAATTTTCTGATGTTCTTGAAAAATACAAATCTCTTGGGCTTAATGTTAAAGGAGTTGATGCAAAACAAATTTTTTATGATGCTTTAGATGGTCTAAAAGATCCTGAAGACAAAAGAAAGGCAATAGGTAAAACATTTATTGATGTATTTGATCAGGAAGCACAATTATTAAACAATGTTAAGTGGTTAGCTCAAGGAACTATTTATCCAGATATTATTGAATCTGTTTCTGTAAATGGTCCTTCAGCAACAATTAAATCTCATCATAATGTTGGTGGTTTACCAGATTACATGAAGCTTAAAATTATAGAACCACTTAAAACTCTTTTTAAAGATGAAGTAAGGCGAGTGGGCAAATCTATTCAACTTCCTGAAATAATTTTAAATAGGCATCCTTTCCCAGGACCAGGACTTGGTATTCGTATNTTAGGAGATGTTAATGCAGAAAAGGTACGGATTTTGCAAGAGGTTGATTATATATTTATTGAAGGATTGAAAAAACATGGTTTATATAATGATGTATGGCAAGCTGGCGCAATTTTACTTCCAGTTCAATCTGTTGGTGTAATGGGAGATGAAAGAACTTATGAAAATGCAGTTGCTCTAAGAGCTGTAAGTTCAACTGATGGTATGACTGCTGATTGGTGTCATTTGCCATATGAATTTTTAGCAGAAGTTTCAAATCAGATTATTAACCGTGTAAAAGGTATTAATAGAGTTACTTATGATATAAGCTCAAAACCACCTGCTACNATAGAATGGGAATAATAAAACAATCATATAGGTTTTTAACTGCAATTTTATTGCTTACTATATNCCAAACTGTATTTGCCCAAATTTCTGATACTTCTAATTATTTNAATCATGAAGTCAAGAAAGGAGAGACTAGTTTTGGTATTGCAAAACAGTATAAAATTGATCTCAATTTATTTTTTGATTTTAATCCATCTGCTAGTGATGGTATTAAAAAAGGTGATTTTTTAAAAATTCCTGTTTTAGTAAAAGATTCAACAATCCAAGAACAAGATACATCTATTAAAAAGCATAAAGTAATCAAAGGAGAAACCTTATGGTCAATTGCAAAAAAATATGGAGTCGAAGTTGATGTAATTAAAACATACAATCAACTTAATACTAATGAACTTAAAATTGAGCAGGTAATTTTTATACCTAATATTTTGGCAGATACGAACAATATTGTTAAACCAATGGTTAAACATCCTCCACATCCTCTTTTAAGCCAATGTGATACATTAATAATACATAAAGTTAAACGAAAAGAAACCCTTTATGGAATAGCTAATACTTATGGAGTTCCTTTATCTTCTATAATAAAAACAAATCCTATTCTCGAAGAGAAAGGGCTACAAAAAGATATGGAAATTAAAATTGTTTATAAAATTAACGACTGTGACTTAGACTCACTAACCACCTATTTTGATACTATTATTTCTGTATCACATTCAGAGTTTTATGATAATAAGTTAGTTATTTCATTACTTCTTCCTTTTCAGATTGATGAATCAGATTCCCTTATGGCTAATGGTATTGATCCATCTTATTGCTATTTGTCTAATAGAACTAGAAACTCTATGTATATATACAATGGAATTTCCCTTGCTTTAGATGAGTTGAAGAAAAATGGATATCAAATAGACCTAAATGTTTATGATACAAAATATGATACTAACGAAGTAAAAAATATAATTCAAGATTCTACTTTCAAGAATTCACATTTAATTATTGGCCCCATATATTCAAAGAATATTAAATTAATAAGAGGTTTTTCAAGAACCCTTAATATACCTATGATAACTCCTTTTGATATACCAAATCAAGCCCTGTTTAGGTATCCTAATATGTATAAATTTTTCCCCTCAAAAGTTACCCAATCTGCAGAAATTGGAAATTATTTGAAATCTAAAAAAGAAGATTATAATATCATTTTAGTTTCAAATAAAGAAGATAAAAAAAGTGCTGCTTATGCTAAAATAATTGCTGAAAGTTTTTTGGACACTATTGCTGTTAATGATTCTGTTAGTGAAATAGATTCTTTGAATGTAGTTGAATTAACAAGAGGGAAGCCTACTTATAAAGCACAAAAAGAAATTGATAAAAAAAGAGAAAATTTATTTGTTGTTGCAGCTAATGATATTCCTTTTTTAACTTATGTTTTTAATGATGTTTTAGAATTATCTAATTCAGAAAAATTTCACAAATCATCTTTCACTATTTTAAGTTTTCAGAAGATTTTTGACATGAGTACAATTGATATTAAGTACAAAAATCAATTTAATATCAAATTTTCATCTAGCGGTATGATTGATTATAATGACGAATTCACTTTAGATTTTATTAATAATTATCAGGAAAAATTTTCAATGGTTCCTCATGAAAATTCATTTTTAGGATACGACCTATTAAATTCTATGATAAATGCTGTATATCCAGTTGAATTTGATAGTTCCTTAGAATATGTTGGTCATTATAACAATAGTGATTTTCAACAAATTGGAATTAATAATGGTTTTGAAAATAAAGTTGTTAAACTTTTTGAATACAGTGATTTTACTTTGAAAGAATTAAAATAATTTGAAAAGAGCATTTAAATTCATTGTTTTTCTGAGCGTAATATCCATTCTTTTTTACGTTTTATTTCCATATTTAGAATTATACCAATTAAGTAAAAAGGATATTTTAAAATTTGAAAATGATAAATCATCATTTAGAATTACGGAAAAAGTTCCATTAACTAAGGTTGATAGTGTTCTATTATCAAATGGTTATATTGATTCTTCAGTTTCTCTTAAAAAGCTGATTTTATTTAAAAATTATGAAGATGACACCTTAATGCCAGGAAAGTATTCATTAAAAAAGAAGTGGAACGCTAGCACTTTACTCAATCAACTGTATTTAATGCGAAAGCAATTAATTGTTGACTTGTACATTCCTTCATGCAGGAATTTAGCATCTCTTGCAGGAAGACTCGCAAAACAAATTGATATTGATTCAACAGAACTTATTGAAGTATTTAATGATAATAAGACTCATGAAAAGTTTGGCTTTACATCTAAATCATTTCCAACATTTTTTATTCCAACAACTTTAGAGGTTTACAGAAACATTAGTACAGAAAATCTAATGGAGCTATTGGCTAATCATTATAAAGATTTTTGGACAGTAACACGAAAAAACAAAGCAAGTTCATTAAACTTAAAACCATCGGAAGTAACCACACTTGCTTCAATTGTTCAAATGGAACAACAAGCCAATTATAATGAACATAAAACTATAGCTGGTTTATATGTTAACAGATTAAAAATTGACATGAAATTACAGGCTGATCCAACAGTGAAATTTGCATTAAATAAACCACAATTAAAAAGAGTTCTTAGAAAACACTTAAGCTATGATTCTCCTTACAATACTTATTTATATGAGGGACTTCCCCCTGGGCCAATATATATACCCGAACCATCAGTAATTGATGCGGTATTAAATTATGAAAAACATAACTACATATACATGTGTGCAGAGCCATCGTATAAAGCTAACCATAGTTTTGCAGTAACTTATAATGAACATTTGAAAAATTACAATAAGTACAAAAACTGGTTAAATAACCAAGGAATCAACTAGTAATTGAGTAAGTACATAGAAAGTCAAGCAAGATAAAAAACAGCTTAAAGCAATTTTTTTTAACTCTCCATCCAATTCATTTACATTTCTGTTGACAATAACATTTTTTAAATTAATTAATACTAAAATTAATGGGATTGTTGATATGAAAAATAAGTTGTTATTCGATAACATAATGATCACCAGAAATGATGCCAATGAAAGGAGTAAAAGAATATAATGATAAATTTTTGCGCCTTTCAATCCCAACATTACAACAAGGGTTCGCTTTCCGTGTTGAGTATCACTATCAACATCTCTCATATTATTTAAATTTAAAACAGCACAGCTAAGAAAACCAGTAAAAAAGATACCGGGTAAAACAACTGCATGTATTGTATGTGTAAATAGATAAAAGCTACCAGAAACTCCAATAACACCAAAAAAAATAAACACAAAAAAATCACCTAACCCAATGTAACCATATGCAGAATTCCCAACAGTATATTTGATGGCAGCAATTATTGCAAATATACCTANTAAAAGAAAAAATAATATGATTTTGATTTTATCAAAATCAAGTGAAAAATATAACAA
This sequence comes from Crocinitomicaceae bacterium, assembly GCA_002727735.1. Lineage (GTDB taxonomy): Bacteria > Bacteroidota > Bacteroidia > Flavobacteriales_D > Parvicellaceae. Next base: position 3,878 of record PBXW01000099.1, on the reverse strand, counting down.
TGATAAACCTGAAATAAGGGTGANAATGCTCAATATAANTATAGCATTTTTCATTGATTTCTTGGATATTTTTCCTGATTGCACCATGCGATCTTGGTTTTCTCTTAATTTATCTGTCCCTTTAATTCCATCTCCATAATCATTGGCATAATTAGAGAGAATCTGTAAAAGAAGAGTAGTTATTATGGCAAGTAAAAATGTTGATAAAGTGATTTCAAAAGCACATAATTTAGCTAGTCCAGCACCCATAAGTATACATGATAATGCTAAGGGAAGTGTTCTTAGTCTTGCTGCTTGAATCCAATATTTAGTTTTCACTCCGTTAAATTATCTAAATATATTTAAGGTACCGTTGTATGTTTTGTCTTTAATTTTAATTGTGTAAAAGTAAATCCCATTTGGTGATTCTTTTCCAACACTATTTCTTCCATCCCATTTTAGGTTATTTCCAGTAGAAATAAACTGTACTTGNCCCCATCGGTTATAGACAATAAGATCAGTACATTCATAAATTCTGCCAGGTACTTCTATGATAAACTCATCATTTTCACCNTCTCCATTAGGTGTAAATACATTAGGGTANTATATGTTGAAATAATCGTCAAAGGTNAGTGAACTTCCATCAATGGTTAAATTCTTTATACAGCCTAAATAGTCTTCAACTGTAAGAGTNGCACTAAAGTTTGTGCTAAAGTCAAATACTTTTTCTACTTCTTCATTAGTTGATGTATCTCCATCACTAAAGTTCCATATAAAATCCAATTGGCTATCAGATGTATTGATGTACTCTACAATTATACCATCACAACCTGGAGTAAGAATGGTATCAAAAGAGGGGATAGGGTTAGATATATCAACAAAGAGGGTATCTGTATAGATACANCCTGCAGCATTACCAATGTTAACAATATAGTTTGTTGGAGTAGTTGGGTATAGGACAGGATCGTAAGCAGATGCATCAGACACACTACTAGCGGGAGACCAATCAAAAGTAGTAGCTGGATCACCATAGATGAATCCCTGTATGGTGTCACCACTACAAATAATGGTATCGTTTCCAGCATTAGCGATAAATACATTAATTCTTACATCATCAAAGTCAATGCAGCCATTACTATCAGTAACTTGAACAGTGAACGTCATATCATCATCTGGGAAAGCTAATGGACTGGCTATGGTATCATGATNAACAAAGAAGCTGGGTTCCCATAGATAANCNACNCCACCAGAGGCATTAAGTTGTACACCTTGATTAAAACAAGCATTTTGGTTAAATCCTGCATCAGCATCAGCTGAATCATGTAGCGCAACTATAATAGTATCTGTATTGATACATCCATTGGTGTCTGTAGTGCTAACNACATATGTTNTNAGTGTATCAGGTGTTGAAANAGGATCGGCAATAAGGAAATTACTNAGGTTAGTTGTAGGCGTCCACTGGTAATTACTTCCACCAGTAGCATTCAATTGAACAGAAAGCCCAGGACAAATGGTAGTATCATCACCTGCATCTACATTAGGTAGTGACAATACAGCAACGGAAATGGTATCACGATCTGTACATCCATTGGCATCAGTACCCACCACAATGTAAGTGATATTGCTATCTGGGTTAGCACTTGGGTAGGGTATAGTAGGATTAGACAGGCTATCTGTAGGTGACCAAACATAAGTTAATGCACCAGTAGCAATAAGCTGTGTAGAAGTGCCAAAACAAATGGTGTCATTTCCTTGTGCAGTTACTGTAGGAAGAGGATTAATAACAATGGTAATNGAATCGGTGTTCACACAGGCGTTAGAATCTGTGACGATAACGTAATATGTAGTGTCTANTTCATTAAAGACTTGTGGATTGGCAATAGTAGTATCTGAGATGTTATAGTTGGGATACCAAGCATAGTTATCACCTCCACTAGCTAGCAGGGAAAGGGAATCAAAAAGGCATAAGTCAGTNTTGTTACCCAAATCAAAATTAGGTAATGGATTAACTGTTACTAAAGTAGAATCCGTCATGTCACAACCATTGGTATCGGAAATGTAGACATAGAAAAGGGTAGTGTCTGAAGGAAAAGCAGTAGCGTTAGCTATGGTGTCATTGATTAAAATGGTATCGCCATTAGAATTAGTTATAGAAGACCACTGATAGAAATCACCCCCAGAGACAGATAAAGTGGTAGAGTCACCAATACAAATTTGGACGTTGTTTCCAGCATTGGCAACAAGAGTGGGGAAGAAGCGAACATAAACAGAGTCAACNCCTGTACAAGTATCGTTGGTGGTATTGACAGTNAAAAGCGTTGGCACAATGGGTAGGGCATCAGGATTTGCAGCAGATGAAGAATTTAAAGTAACAGAAGGAGACCATTGATAGAGTGTGCCAATAGGAGAGGTTGGTGAACCACCNANAGTTANGCTAGTTCCTTCNCANATGGTTAAAGTGTCNCCNCCAGCATCGGTAGGAACATTGGGATGAACTTCTAGAAATAAGGTATCAGTATTNGTACAATTATTAATGTCTGTAACTGAAACAACATAGGTTTCATTGTCAAAAGGAGTTGCATCAGGTGTTTGAATTAATCCATTGTTTATTGTTGAATCAGGAGTCCAAACATAGTTGACTCCACCAGTTGCATTTAATTGTATGGTGCCTCCAGGACAAATCCATAGATCTGGTCCAGCATCTGCTATAGGTAAAGAAAGTACATTAATGGTGATGGAATCTGTATTTACACATTGGTTAGCATCTGTTCCAGAAACAAAATACATTAATGTATCTGTTGGCCAAACATCAGGGTTGTTGGATGTTGTATTAGAAATGTTGGTTGTTGTAATCCAATTGTATGTTACACCACCTGAAGCTGTAATTTGTGTGGTGTCACCAAAACATAAATCTACATCAATACCTGCATCAATATTAGGCAAGTTATTTACCGTAATATTTATCTCTGCGGTATCGCCACAATTATTAGTTCCAACAACATAAACCAGATATGTCGTTGAATTAGTTGGCCAAATATTAGGATTAGCTACAGTAGTATCGCTAATTGAGTCTGTAGTTAACCAATCATAACTTATTCCTCCACCTGCAAGTATCCCAATAGTATCTCCAATACAAATTGCAGTGTCATTAGATGTTGTAATGGTAGGTAACGCATCTATTGTTACTTGAACAGAATCTGTATTGGAGCATCCGTTGGTATCAGTTCCAGTAACAAAATAATATGTTGCAGTTGTTGGGAAGACAAAAGGGTCACCTATGTTGGGGTCAGTTATGTTTGTTGCAGGTGTCCATGTGTATGTTTGTCCACCAGTTGCATTTAGTTGAATGGAATCATCTAAACAAATGGATAAGTTATTACCTGCATCAATTGATGGAAGTTGGACCAAGTTAATAGTTACAGTATCGCTATTACTACATCCATTTACATCAGTTCCGGAAAGAATATAATCTTGAGTTCCATTGACTTGGAAGTTTACACCATCAGTAATGCCATTGTTCCAAGTGTAGGTAATTGCACTCCCATTAGCTGTCAATGAAGTAGAATCTCCAATACATATATTTTGATCAAGTCCTGCATCTATTGTTGGTTTTGGATTTACAAATACAGTAACTTCTGTTGTGTCTTCACATGTATTAACGTCACTAACTAATACATAACAAATAGTGGTAGTATCTGGCCAAACAGTAGGGTTACTTATACTTGGGTCATCAATAGAGTCAGGAGATATCCAGTTAAAAGTTATACCACCAAAAGCCTGCAGCTGTACGCTATCTCCTTGACATATAGTTTGATCTCCTCCATTGGATAAGGTTGGTAGTGGATTAACATCAATTAATAAGGTATCTGTGTTTGAACAACCATTGGCTAAAGTACCAG
>PBXW01000098.1 GCA_002727735.1 Crocinitomicaceae bacterium | reverse complement strand
AATTTATCTTTAAAAATAGAAGATTTAAAAATAGATTTATTGAGTAGCATTCTAACACATTCTTGAACACCTTCAATAATAGACGGGTGAGGATGAACCATTTCAGCAAGTTCATGAATATTTTGGTTCATTTTTATGAGCAATCCAACTCCTTGAATAGCACTTGAAGCGTGCTCACCAACTGCACGCATACCCAGAATTTTCATGTCTTTACAATCTGTAACAATAATTTTGAAAAAACCTTGAGTTTTGCGCATGGCAATAGCTCTTGCAATACAGGAGTAATCTAGTTTTACTACTTTAATAGGAATATTTTCTTCAATACATCTTTTTTCATTTATACCTACTGATGCCACTTCTGGTTGAAGAAACATAATGGTGCAAATGTTGTTGTAATTAATAGCGGAGGATGTCTTGGTAAAAATTCGTTCAACGGCATACCTGCCTTCTAGTTCTCCAACATTTACCAATGAAATATGACCACTTGCATCACCTACTACATAAATATTAGGGATATTGGTTTGGGTATTTAAATCTCCAATATGAACACCTCTTTTACTTAAAGAAACGCCTGCCTTTTCCATGTGCAGACCATCAATATTTAATTTTCTACCTACAGATAATAATGCCTTTTCTACTCTTATAACTTCTCTACTTCCATCTTTGTAAGACAATTCATATTCTACTTCACCATCTTTTTCTTCAAGACGTTCCAATTGAGCTTTACTATGAATGGTTACACCATTATCTCTCAAGTTGTTTCCTATCATATCTGAGATATCATCATCTTCAAATGGTAGAATTCGATCCGATCGATCTATTAAATAGACTTTAGTTTTGCCAAAATTGGAAAACATAGTTGCATATTCACAACCTATAACACCAGCTCCAACAATAACCATACTTTTTGGGAAATCAGTCATATGATCAACACCATCACTAGTCATTATGATTTTTTCATCAACTTTAATATTAGGTAGCGTTCTTGGTCTACTTCCAGTTGCAATGATTATGTTTTCAGCATAAATTATTTTTTTGGTACCATTGCTTTTGGTTATTTCTACATGATGATTATCAACAAAACTTCCCAGCCCTCTCTCATATTTAAAAATATTATTTAGCGCTTCTGATTGGAGTAATTTTATATGACATGAATATTGAAACTTTCGATCGAAAGTCGCTTCTTGGATATTTTTCTGAACTTCCTCCCACTTAAGGTTAAGTCGTCTTCTTCCAACAGATTGTATACCTTCGTTTATAGTTCTTAGTTTTTGGGAAAGCTCCCACATGGTTTTGGAAGAAAGTGCTCCATTGTATAAACCTGCACCACCAACTTTATCTTTTTCTATGAGAACTACCTTTTTACCAAAGTCTACAGCTCTCATGGCGGCAGCATATCCAGAAGGACCAGCACCAATTATACATAAATCGTATTTTTTCATGGACTTATAGTCTTATAACAAAAAAACAAAAAATCTAAAACCAACAGGTTAATTATTATAGTTTTTATTGTTAAATCTGTAATTTAAGGTAAGAGCTGGTGAAAAAGACGTAGTATTTGTGAATATTGGTAAAACAGTAAATTGCATACTTAAATTATCATCTGTATCAAATAAAAATAAATTGGCTTCTACATTGGCATCAATTACCTGAAGTAAATAAACACCCAATAGGGAAATGACTGATATATCCCGATATCTCCTGTATTGTTCTTGAATAATTTTTAATTGTGATGAAGAATAATATGGGTAAAGTGATGGAGTAGCTCCATTTTGTCTGTCCAATCTTTCACTTCGGATTGCAGAAAACTCATTTTGGTTAAAATAAATGTAGTAAGCTGCCGTGGCCATTCCACCATAAATTACAGGAACTTTCCACCATATCCTAGATTTAATATGATTAGGTTTAATAAGGTTATTGTGAACTTGACCGCCAGCCGGGATTAATGAGGAGAGTACTGTTGATCTTTTAATGAATTTTTCTTTATCAATGGAGTCAATATTTACTTGCGCTTTTGCTGAAACAAGAAATATTAATAAAGTAAAGTAAAGACAAATTCTAATGATCATTATTGATCAAAATTATCTAATATTCTATTTAAATCATCTTGATTGTTAAAAGAAATTACGATTTGTCCTTTTCCAGAATTCTTTTTCTTGATGCTGACTTTAGAATTTAATTGATAGGCAATGTTGTTTTGCATGCGTAGTTCATATCTAGTTAAAGCAACAGGTGAATTGGATTTTTGNTGACTTTCTTTTCTTTTATTTTCAACTGCTCTTACTGATAAATTATCTGCTAAAATTTCTTCAAGTGTATTTATNATCTCTTTNTCAGTAGGTAANGCTAAAAGTGCTCTAGCATGACCCATAGAAATTTTATCATCACGAAGNGCTTTNTGNACCTCTAATGGTAATTTCAACAAACGTAGATAATTAGCTACTGTTGATCTGTTTTTACTTACTTTNTTNCCTANATCATCTTGAGATAGATTACATTCATCNATTAAACGTTGATAGCTTAACGCAATTTCCATGGCGTTTAAGTCTTTACGTTGTATATTTTCTACAATAGCCATTTCCAACATGTGTTGATCATCAGCTATTCTAATAAAACAGGGTAATTCATCAATCAAGGCCAATTTAGCGGCTTGAAATCTTCTTTCACCAGAAATAATTTGAAATTCATTTCTTCCGATTTTTCGAACGGTAATAGGCTGTATAATGCCATGTTCTTTAATAGATTCTGNCAACTCTAANAGAGGTTCTTTTTCAAAATCTAATCTTGGCTGAAATGGGTTAGGAGTAATATGNTTTATTGAAATCCTNGAGATTGANCCAACAACTNCATCTTTTGTGTTGTCAGCAGTTGAAGTAATATCTGTTTTGGAGTTTTCTAATAATGCACTTAATCCCTTTCCTAAAGCATTTTTTTTAGAAACCATTTACTTTTATATTTTTTTCATTTGAAACAACATCAATATCACTATCATTGCTGTTTTTAATTANTAGTTCCTTAGCTAAATTAAGATAATTAACAGCTCCTTTACTACTTGCATCATGCATAATTATAGTTTCTCCATGGCTTGGAGCCTCTCCNANTCTAGTGTTTCTATGAATNATGGTGTCGAATACCAATTGTTGAAAATGAATTTTCACTTCCTCAACGACTTGATTTGACAATCTTAACCTTGTATCNTACATGGTTAATAAAATACCTTCAATATCTAATTTTTTATTTAACCTATTTTGTACAATTTTAATAGTGTTTAATAATTTACCTAATCCTTCTAGGGCAAAATATTCACATTGAACTGGAATAATAACGCTGTCAGATGCTGTTAATGCATTTAAGGTTAGCAAACCTAATGAGGGAGAACAGTCGATAAAAATATATTCATATTCGTCTGAAATNGAGTCAATAAACTTTTTGAAAATAAATTCTCTTTCTTGTAANTGAATCATTTCTATTTCGGCACCAACTAAGTCTATATGAGAAGGTAANATNTGAAGNTTAGGATTTTTGGTTGGTAGAATGATNTTTCTNGGGTCTTCACCATTAACAATGCAGTCNTANATGCCACTTTTTACATCTCTAGGTTCAAAACCTACTCCAGATGTNCAATTTGATTGTGGATCTGCATCTANAAGTAAAGTTTTCTTATCTAATACTCCTAAACATGCTGCTAAATTGATAGCAGTTGTCGTTTTTCCAACTCCTCCTTTTTGATTGGCTATAGTAATAATTTTCCCCATCTATAAATTTATTTCTTCTCCTATTTCAGGTAATAATAATGTTACATTCTTTTTCTTAAAAGCNTCTTTTGCTTTTGCATGNTCTATTTCAATAAAACCAAAAGTNTCGTAATGTAATCCNATTACATTTTTAGTTTTAACCATTTCAGCTGCAATCGCAGCATCTTCATAGCCCATAGTNAAATTATCACCTATAGGCAATAAGGCAAAGTCAATTGAATGGTGTTGACCAATTAATTGCATNTCCATGTGTAGNGCAGTATCTCCAGCATAATAAAAATTACCNTNCTTTGATTCTATNATAAACCCACCAGGNTTNCCACCAGATGAACCATCNGGAAGGGTNCTGCTGTGAACAGCATTTACATATTTAACCTTACCAAAATCAAAATTCCAACTGCCACCATGATTCATTGGATGGCCATTTGAAATGCCAAAACTTTTATCAAACCAGCTTATAATTTCAAAGTTTGAAATTAATTTTGCACCAGTTCTATCTGCAAATCTTTTTACGTCAGCTACATGATCTTCATGNCCATGAGATATAAGTATGTAGTCTGCAGGTATTGTACTTATATCAATGTGACTCGCTTTTTCGTTTGGTGTTATGAATGGATCAAATAATAAATGTGTNCCATCTATATCAGCTTTGAAACAACCATGACCNTAAAATGTNATCTTAATCAATGAANTNTAGTTTAACTTTAATTCAAAAATAGAATTTAGTTATTCATCTAAAATAGTGGANGAAGTCAATTATAAACAATGCCATGTTTAATTAGANAAATAGCATAAATTATGAACAAATCTCACTATTNANAACATGTTNTATATTAATGAAATTACTGATTTTCAATCAGTTAAAAAAAATGTACTAAAGAAAGTAATTGTTAATAAATAAACTAATCTAAATCTTCAAATTCAACATCGTTAAAGGACTTTTCAGTAGATGTGTTTTCGTTAGAATAATCTTGATTAAGTGTGTTTATTTTATCAACAACTTCAGTTAAGCCATCCTTNAATTTATCAAAATCCTCTTTGTAAAGAAAGATTTTGTGCTTNTCAAAATGGAAGTTACCATCTTGGTCAAACTTCTTTTTACTCTCTGTTATAGTTAAGTAATGATCACCTGATCGTGTGGCTTTTACATCAAAGAAATAAGTTCTTTTCCCAGCTCTTACAGATTTCGAGTAAATTTCATTTCTGTAGTTATCTTGATCGTTGTTATTTTCCATGTGTAATTATTCAATTTTAGTGCAATATAAATAACCTTTTTTATTTAATGCATGATTTAAAAAATTAATCCGAATTAATTTTTTCCAATTGTTGTTTATTGAAAATAGTTTGATAAAATCCTTTTTTGTTTATTAGTTCTTTGTGATTTCCTCTTTGAATGATAGCACCATTGTCAATCACTAAAATATGATTACAATGGCTTACCTGACTNACNCTATGGCTNATATGTANAGTCATTTGATTTGGATTGTTTTGAGTTAGCATAGATTGAATTTTAGAAGATGTCTCTGTGTCAATTGCTGATAAACTATCATCCAAAATGAGTAATTGTGGTTTTCTAATTAATGCTCTTGCAATTGCAATACGTTGTTTTTGTCCTCCAGAAAGTGTAACTCCTCGTTCNCCAATCTTTGTGNTAAGTCCATCTTTAAATTTGGNNATTTCATCATAAATGCCNGCANTAANTGCAGCATCTTTCACTTCTTGATCAGTAAAATCCCCATCGTCTAGCCCAAATGCAATATTGTTTGTAATAGTATCTGAAAACAAGAACACATCTTGAGGAACATATCCGATTAGATTTCTAAAACTATTTAACTCTATATCNTTTATATTATGATTATTTATCAAATATTCCCCTTTNCTAATTTCGTACAACCTACATATTAANTTAGCTAAAGTTGATTTCCCAGATCCTGTAGCACCAAATATGCCTAAAGATTCACCTGATTTTAATGTAAAGCTTAAATCATTAATGAGGAAATCTCCTTTAGTTGAATAATTAAATTGGACATTTTTAAAAACTAAAGAGGATATATTTTTTATGGATGATTTACCCTCATTTATTACTTTTTCTTCTTTTAGAAGGAATTCATTAATTCTCTTTTGAGAAGCTGCTGCTCGTTGAACAAGTGAGCTAACCCATCCTACAGATGCAAATGGCCAAGTAAGCATATTGATATAAAAAATAAATTGGACAATGTCACCATAATCCAATTCTTGATTGATACTTTTTAATCCACCAAGATATATGGTCATAATAGTGCTTAGACCTATAAGCAATACAATTGAAGGAAGGAATAATGCGTTAGTAAGTGCTAGGCTTAGTGATGCTTTTTTATAATTTTCTGTTTCAATATCATATTGATTGGAGAAGTATTTTGATCTGTTGTATGCTTTTAATACNCTAATTCCAGAAAAAGCTTCTTGAACAAATGAAGTAATACTAGACTGTTTACGTTGAGTATATTCACTTTTTTTATTAATGATGGCACTAACCCTATAAATGATTANAGAAAGTANGGGTAAGGGAAGAAGAACATAAAAAGTCAGTTCTGCATTTTTGTGAATCATGAAACTAACTACCATAATAAAAAGAACAAAAACGTTTATGGTATACATGATAGCTGGTCCTAAGTACATTCTTACCTTACTAACATCTTCACTTATTCTATTCATTAAATCTCCAGTTCTATTTTGTTTGTAGAAGGATAAATTAAGTTGTTGGTATTTGAGAAATATTTCACTTTTTAAGTCATATTCAATGTGTCTGGACATGACAATAATTGTTTGTCTAGTACAAAATAAAAAGATGCCTTTTAAGAGCGAGAAAAGCATATATAATCCGACAAGATTCAATCCGACTTTCCATAACTTGGCATTATTTTCATCAGCAATTGAAAAAAAATTAGATAATTCATCGGCAGCATCATCAATTATTTTTGGCATATACACTCCAAAATAATTGGAAAAAAGAATAAATATAAAACCCAATAACAGATGCCANTTATACTTTTTTAAATATTTATTAAGATAAAATAATTCGCTCACAGGTTAAAGATATATACAATGCTTAACTATTACTTTTTATTTATGCTTTATATTGTCAAAATATTACTTTTGTCAAACAAAAATTGATCTTTGAAATAAGTTTTGGATACAATATTATCGTCATATAATTTTTAGTATGGAACAAGATTTTTATAACATGGGGCACGAACGCATTCTGATTTGTCAGGATGATGCAACTGGTCTCAAGGCAATTGTTGCTGTGCATAGTACAGTTTGTGGTCCAGCATTAGGCGGCACTAGAATGTGGAATTATGCTTCCTCTGCAGATGCATTAATTGACGTCATGAGATTATCTCGTGGTATGACTTATAAAAATGCCATATCAGGGTTAAACTTAGGCGGAGGTAAAGCTGTAATTATAGGCGACTCTAAAACCCAAAAATCACCAGAACTTTTTCGAAAATTCGGAGAATTTATTGATAGCCTAAATGGCTCATACATTACTGCAGAAGATGTTGGAATTAGTCCAGAAGACATGATGCACGTTGCAGAATCTACTAAACATGTTACAGGTTTACCTGGCAAAAAAGGTGATCCTTCCCCTGTAACAGCTTATGGTGTTTATATGGGAATGAAAGCAGCTGCAAAATACCAATTTGGCAATGATAATCTCAATGGTAAAAAAATCGCTGTCCAAGGAATTGGTCATGTTGGTGAATATCTTCTAAATTATTTACACAAAGAAGGTGCTTTATTAACCATAACAGATATCAATCAAGATGCACTTAAATCAGCTGCTGAAAAGTATAATTGTAGTGTGGTGAATCCAGATGATATTTATGACGTTGATATGGATATCTATGCACCATGTGCTCTTGGTGCAACAGTTAACGATGAAACCATTAAAAAAATGAATTGCTCAATCATTGCTGGTGCTGCAAATAACCAACTTAAAAACGAGGATATTCATGGGGTTGAATTAATGAATAAAGGAGTGCTTTACGCACCTGATTATTTGATTAATGCTGGTGGTGTTATGAACTGTTATGCAGAAGTGCATGATATTTCTACCGAAAAAGTGATGGATATGGCACAGGATATTTACAATACAACACTTAAAATTTTTGAGTTATCATCAGAACAAAACATCCCAACCTATTTAGCTGCCAACAGAATAGCAGAAGAAAGATTAAAAAAAGAAGCAGCCAACAATGCTAAATAGAAGGCACATTAGAATAAAAGTATTACAAGCTTTTTACGCTTTTTTTCAGTCCAAAAACTCAGATGTTTTAGTTGGAGAAAAAGAGCTTTTTCACAGTATTGAAAAAATATATGATCTCTACATTTTTTTATTGCTTCTTTTTAGTGCATTAAAACGTCAAGCTAATATTCAAATTGAAGAGGCAAAAAGGTCTGAATTTCTCAGAAGAGACATCAATATTTTAAAAACTGGTTTCACTGATAACAAAATTATTACAGCANTAGAAAATAGTGACAAGCTAAATAAGATAGCCAAGGATCGAAAAATCAACTGGGAGGGTGATGTTGAGCATGATTTGACTAAGAAGCTTTTCAAGGAACTATATCAATCAGAATCTTACAATGAAATTTTAAACAATGCTTCAAATTCTTTTTTAGATGATAAAAACGCACTGGTTCAATTATTTAAAAAGGAGATTTGTAATCTAACTAAATTGCATCATTTCTTTGAAGAAAAGAGTATATACTGGCAAGATGATTTAGACCATGTATCATCAATGGTGATTAAAACCATCAAATCTATGGATGAAAATAAAGATTTTGATGTACTTCCTCTCTGGAAAGAAGATGAGTATGATTTTGCTCAAAATTTATTTAGAAAGGCCATAACTCAAAAATTGGAAAATGATACAATTCTTCAAGAGTATTCCAAAAATTGGGAAAAAGAACGATTAGCTACAATGGATTCCTTATTAATGAATATGGCTATGACTGAAGCTATTGAGTTTTCATCCATACCTGTAAAAGTTACTCTTAATGAATATATAGAAATTTCGAAATTTTACAGTACCCCAAAAAGCAATGGTTTCATCAATGGTATCTTAGATCGAATTTTTGAAGATTTTAAACAAGAAGGCAAATTAGTTAAGCGAGGTCGTGGTCTTATAAACTGATATTTAATGAAAAACATTTTTATAATATTTCTAATTTTTATTTCATTTTCTTGTTTAACAGATAAACTAGACACTGAAAAGTATGTTACAACTGATTTAATTGATAATCAAAATCCTCCAATTATGGAATTTGAAGAAGAAATTCACAACTTTGATACGGTTGCATTAGGAGCTGAAGTTCCTTATTCTTTTAAATTTGAAAATACGGGTAGTTCATTTTTGTTAATTCACTCTGTAAAAGCAGCTTGTGGTTGTACTGTTTTAAAAGATTGGCCTAAAGAGCCAATACCTCCAGGAGGTACTGGAGAAATTCCAATAATACTAACAACAAAAAGAAAAGGATATACCAAAAAGTACATATCAGTTTTAAGCAATACTAAAATTGGAGTTCAAAAATTGTACTTGGAAGGATATGTCGCAGGATTATAATATAAATTAAACTCATATGTTACACATTTTAGAAACAGCACCTCCACAAGGAGGAAACTACACACAAATCATTTTTTTAGTAGCTATTATTGCTATTTTCTATTTTTTTATGATTAGACCACAAAACAAAAAAAGAAAAGAACTGATGAATTTCCGCTCCAATTTGAAAAAAGGAGATGATGTAATTACCCAAGGAGGTATACATGGAAATATTGTGTCTGTTAGCGATTCTACTGTTACACTATCTGTAGATGGTAATACAAAAATTAAAGTAGAAAAAGAATTTGTTTTCTCTAATTCATCCGCTATTACAAAATAAATTTTAATGCTTAAGGTCGGAATAACTGGTGGCATAGGATCTGGTAAATCTACCATTACCAGCTTATTTCATGATTTAGGTGTACCTATTTATAACTCTGATGAAAGAGCNAAATGGCTTTTGTCTAACGATGTTGATTTAATGGATCAAATAAAGATATTGTTTGGACAAGAATCTTATTCAAATAACAAATTAAACAGAGCTCACATAGCCAATATTGTCTTTCAAGATAATGATATGTTAAAANAGCTCAATGCCATTGTNCACCCCTTGGTTAAAATTGATTTTGAAAATTGGTTATTGCTTCAAAAAAAAGAACCATTAGTTATAAAAGAGGCAGCAATTCTTATTGAGAGTGGAGCATATAAAGAATTGGATGTTCTTATTGTGGTTTTGGCAGATAAGAAAACAAGAATTAAAAGNGTAATAAATAGNGATAATGTTTCTAAAGAAGANGTAGAAAAAAGAATGGAAACNCAAATATCTGATAGTGAGCGATTGAAATTTGCTAANTTTAGTGTAGATAATAACACAGATCAATCTAATCTTAAAATGCAGGTAGGAGAGTTGTACAAACAGCTATTATCTTATCCAAAAAATAAGTAGCAAACTAAGATTGCTGCAATAATTCCAATAAAATCTGCAAATAATCCAGCTACTATGGCGTATCTGGTNTTTTTAATACCAACAGANCCAAAATAAACAGCTAATACATAGAATGTGGTTTCAGTTGAACCTTGTAGAGTGGAGGTTAGTCTACCAACAAAAGAGTTAATTTGAGATGCGTTTTCCCCCCATGATTCAACCATCATACCTCTTGCNCCAGCACCAGAAAGAGGTTTCATAATTGCAGTTGGAAGTCCTTCGACAAACCTAGTGTCAGAGATAAAAAGATTAAAAAACCCTTCAATACCANTAATTATAAATTCCATGGCACCTGAAGTAGTAAATGCACCAATTGCACAAAGCATAGCAATTAAATAGGGNATTATTTTAATAGCAACTTTAAAACCATCTTTAGCGCCTTCAACAAATTCTTCATATATATTGATTTTATTTTTTAGACCTAATAGAATAAACCCAATGATAAAACCAAATATGAGCGCACCAGATAAAACATTAGATATTATTTCTATATGTTCTTTGTGAGATGCTAAGTACCAGACCAGTCCACCTATTAATCCGGTAGCAGTTAGTAAATAAGCCAATATAGTTTTGTGAAATAAATTTATCCTTTGAATAATTGAAACAAAAATTAACCCTGCAAGCGTTGAACAATACGTTGCTATTAAAATAGGGATGAAAATATCAGTAGGATTTCCTNTAATACTATTCTCAGCCATTGCAGTTGCTCNAAGTGCAATAATACTTGTGGGAATAAGNGTNAANCCTGATGTATTNAAGACTAAAAATAATATTTGAGCATTTGAAGCTTTTTCNTTCTCAGGATTATGTTTTTGCAGTTCGTTCATGGCTTTTAAGCCAAGAGGTGTAGCTGCATTATCCAGTCCTAACATATTTGCTGATATATTCATTATTATGGAACCATGAGCATTTGAAGAACTTGGTATTTCAGGAAATAACCTATTAAAAAGAGGAGCAAATATTTTTGATAAAATATTAATGGCACCTCCTTTTTCACCAATCCTCATAATGCCAAGCCAAAGTGCCATGATACCTGTTAACCCAAGNGATAATTTAAACCCGAGTTCAGCTCTCTCAAAAATGGAATTAACAACTAATGAAAAAATCTCTAAGTCACCCATAAAGGTTTTCAGAAGAGCTACCAAGAAAGCTACAATAAAAAAGCTGATCCAAATGTAGTTAAGCACCATATGAGCACTAATAACTTAAAATAAATGCATTATAATAAAGAGATCGTTAATAAGTTATCCATATTAACATGATGATAATTGGACTTATTCAATAATACCAGCTCCTTGTCTTAAAATGGCTGGATTATCTGAAGTACAATCAACTATGGTAGAAGCTACATTCTTTCCATATCCACAATCAATNACAGCATCTACTTCATGTTCATACCTTTCAAAAATGGTTAAAGGATCAGTGGTGTATTGTAAAATATCATCATTATCATGTACACTTGAGCTTACCAAAGGTGAATNGAACATTTCAATTAATTTTCTAGTAAATCCATGNTCAGGTACTCTAATACCTACTTCTTTTTTACTAGTTCCAAATAATTTTGAAACATGATTATTTGCATTAAGAATAAATGTAAATGGACCAGGNAGTGAATTCTTAATTACCCTGAAAATCTTTCTATCTATTGGTTTGGTATAAGAGGAGATATCACTTANGTTGTTTAGAATAAGTGAGAATTCAGATTTTTTAAGTTTTACCTCTTTTATTTTAGCTAACTTTTCTAATCCTTTTTTACTTTTTATGCTGGCAGCAAATGCGTAAATTGTATCTGTAGGAATTACAATTAACCCATCATTTTCTAAAATTGATATGACCTCTTTAATTTTTCGGTCATCAGGATTATCAGGATGGATATCTAATAGCACCTTATGAATTAGCTTTCTTAAAGTCGGCTAAAAATTTAGCTAATCCAATATCAGTAAGTGGGTGATTAAGAAGAGCTGTGATGGCACTTAATGGGCCAGTCATAACATCAGCACCTATTTCAGCACATTGTATAATATGCATTGGATGTCTGACAGAAGCTGCTAAGATTTCTGTATCAAACATATAATTATCATAAATCTCTCTAATTTGTGCTATTAATTCTACACCATCTGTACTAACATCATCAAGTCTTCCAATAAAAGGAGAAACGTAAGTGGCTCCAGCTTTTGCAGCTAATAATGCTTGGCCTGCAGAAAATATTAATGTACAATTGGTTTTAATATTATTATCAGAAAAATACTTTATAGCTTTAACACCATCTTTAATCATAGGAACTTTGACTACTATATTTTTATGCAATTTGGCAAGTGCTTCTCCTTCTTTAATCATGCCTTCATAATCAGTAGAAATAACTTCAGCACTTACATCACCATCAACTATTTCACATATTTTCTTGTAATGATTAATGATGTTTTCGTCTCCTGCAATTCCTTCTTTGGCCATAAGAGAAGGGTTAGTAGTAACGCCATCAAGAATTCCTAAATCTTGTGCTTCTTGGATTTGATCAAGATTTGCTGTGTCTATAAAAAATTTCATTTTTTTATTTTTAATTTTTTGCCAAAAATAATCATATCATATTACTATAAGACAAAAATCAAAAGTTTATATTAAGTACTGAAAAGAATTGCTTCACATTGACATGAATTTTTCTTAAATGGACATATAAAAGTGTGGCCACATTCGTCCTGCCAAATTTTGCCTAATTCAGATTTTAATTTCATACCGAATTTTTCATTTAATTTTTGCGCATGAATTCCCAATGGAGACTTCCAGGCATGTGCGATTATTTTATTTTTTGTTTTATGGTGCTTTTTAAAGTAGAAGGATAACATATTAGATCCGACTCCTTTTCGTTGAAATTTCTTTTTAATAGCAATACAATCAATTTTGGTACTATTGTTTTCCAATGTTATCATTTTTAAGAAGCCGATAATTTCGTTCTTAAAATATGCTGCTATTACACAATCTTTATTTGAACTCTTGAAATAATTGAAATTATGATAGTTTTCTCCAAATAAAGAATTAGAAATGGAAAGTAGTTCTAAAATTTGATTTCGATTCGTAACCTCCATGAAGATTAAATCAGATTCCATGGAAATAAGATACAAAAAAAGGGCAAGCTACTCATATCGCACCGCTACAACCGCTTACCCTTGCTATGTTCCCATCCTGGGGGATTCAGCAGGAGCTGGTCGTATGAGACTTGCCCAAGGCACAAATGTAAAATAATTAAGTAAAAATCAAGTACTAAAATTAGACATATTACCTAAAATAGTACCGTGTACTTTACCAGTGAGTTTGGTATTGATTAATGGGGAGTTTTCACTTAACGAAAAGTTATTTTCTTTATTAAACTCCCAATTTGTATGGGTGTCAAAAACAGTTAAATTCGCCAAAAAGCCTTCCTCTATTACTGGAATGTCAGTTTGTAAAATTGATCGAGGGTTGATAGACATACATTTAACAATAGTTTCAAGACCTAATTCATCTTTTAAATATGTCAAAGCCATAGGAAATGCAATTTGAGTTCCTATACATCCAAAAGGGGCCAATGGGAATTCAACTTCTCTAATTTCATTTTCGTGTGGTTGATGATTTGATGTAATAACATCAATAACACCCTCCTTAATCCCTGTAATTAAAGCAAATTGATCTTCTTTTGTTCTTAATGGAGGAATCATTTTAAAATTTGAATTGAAACCTTTTAAATCTTCATCATTAAAAATTAGATGGTAAATTGAAGTACCACAACTCAAATTAATTTTATCATTTTTTGAATCAGCTATTTTCTGAACGCTCTCTTTAGAGGATATGATATTAAAATGTATTTTACTTTCATTGTAGTTGGTTAAGGCTATATCTCTATTGATGTATAACTCTTCGGCAAGAGANGGAATGCCTGGTAAACCCATCGAGGTCGAAGTAACACCTTCGTGCATCTGTCCATCAGTACAAATGCTATCATCATATGGGTGACTTATAATGAGTCCATTGAAATTTTTAACATAAAGAAGAGCTCTAGATAAAAGACCTGACTTATGTATAGGTTTTTTATAATCTGAAAAAGCAATGGCACCTGCACTATGCATGTCATACATTTCTGCTAATTCCTCACCATTGTTATTTTTTGAAATGGCACCAATTGGAAATATATCAACCGGAAATTGATGTTTTTTTTCTTTGCAGTAAACAATATCACTTAATTTATCTCTGGAAGGTTCTAATGTTGGCTGAAGAACTACTGAAGTAAATCCACCTGCGGCAGCAGCCTTAACTCCTGAGTTAATTGTTTCTTTTTGTTCATTACCAGGTTCTTGAAAATCAACTGACATATCCATAAGACCTGGACAAACAAAGCTTTTGTCAAATTCAATAAGCTTTTGGTCTTTTGTTGAATTGATTTTATTAGAAATTTTTTTGATAACTCCATTGTCAACTAAAATATCTACTTTTTTATTGTGATAAGGAGAGTTAGGGTCTATAACTTTCACCTGTTTTAAAAGAATTTCAGTTTGACTTTTCATAGTATTTAATAATTATGATTTCTAAAATAATAAATATAAGTGCCAGCACAACAAAATAGATCCAATAGTCCTTTCTTGCTTGTAGAGATGCTATGTTTTTAATTTGTGTTTTATTAAACTGTTCATTTAGGCTAAACAACTGGTTTAATTCATTGTTTTTTAGTGATGTTTCAAAATCTTTAATAGAGAAAAAATCCAAGTTTGACTCATTTCTATTATAATTTACTGAAAATGTTTTTATAATAGAATCACGGAATAATATGTTATAGTGACCATCATTTTCAATTTGGTTTTCCGTGTAAAGAAATGTTGTGCCATTTTTACTTTTAACAGTAGGGTAAAACGAATTCGTTGTTTTATCACTCTCATCAGAAGTAATTAGTAATTGTCCACTTTGATTAATCTCACTAGATATAGAAATAGGCTTTATAGAAGGCAATTCACAATAAATTTGTTGATTTATAGAAGCATAATCTTTAATTTTTAACATCAATGGTACAAATAATGCATGCTTAGAGATATTGGAGTTTTTTTCCTGAAAAGAAGATGTAAATAAAAATAGGCTATTGGAGTTATATGTTGCCCTTACAAGAAAATCTTGATTGTCTTCGTATTTAAGAATGCTTTTTAATTTATAATCTGACGAAAGTTCTAGAGAAGAATTAAAATAGGGTAGATCCATGTTGTCTTCAATGCGCTTAAATACATTTTTGAAAAAATCCTTGTCAATGTAATTTTCATTCAAACGACTTTTGTTAGTCTTACTTTTTTTAAGAGTAATGTTGTAATTACTCAAAAATTGATTTGAATTTTTGATGCTACTTTTGGAAGTTACAGATGGTATAAATATTATAGTCTGATTTCTTAGGTTTTGACTTAAATTATCTGGTATTTGTTTTAATTCATCCAGGATTATTAGGTTGCAATCTAAATCAGATAAAGAAAATCCATCATTTATATTTAGAAATTTAAATTCTACCTCTTTTACTGTTCTAAATAATGAACTAAAAGCATTTTTGTTGTAGCTGGAATCATCATATATATATAGAACTTTAAAACGATCAATTGTTGAATAGTTGAATATCAGTTTATCATCGTATACAACATCATTCAGGTTGGCATCATTGATATAAATTACTCCCTTTTTAACACCTTCTTTTTTCAGAAGATATTTAATAGAAATTTCCTTTTCTTCAAAATGGTTGAGTTTTATAAGCTTTTGAGTTACGAGTTCATTTTCATTTATGACAAGTTTCAATTGAACATCAACTATTGAGTTACTCCAGTTTTTTACTTTAACATAGATTTCATCTTCAACTAAGATCTTTCTTTCATTTTCTTTAAACCAAATAGAGTCTATAGATACATTTGATATTGAATTGTTTTCATAGTAAATTAAATTCACATGTGTATTTATAGAGGAATCTAATGATGAAGTAGGGGTAAAGCTGTTTTTTTGTAAATCAGTGAACCAATAGTTTTGTATTTTTTTGTTTTTAAATTGTTCTTTCTGAATAGTGAAAATTTGATCTAAATTTAAATTTTCTCCACACAAATTGGCTCTTTGAATAAAATCAATGGCTTGTTCCTGATTTAAAGAGTAAGATTTATTTAAAGATTTTTTATTAGTCGTAATTAAAAAATTAGTCTCTTGATTATATAAGTTGATTAAATCCAGTACATCATTCTTAGCTTTATTAAATAAGGACTGGTTATTTTCTGATCTTGACATAGAAAATGAATTGTCCAAGTAAATCCCAATTTCAGATGAATTTGTGTTAGTTGAATTTGGATTGGTATTAAAAATTGGCTGACAGAATGCTATTACAATACATGCGATCATAAATATTCTTGTCAATAAAAGAAGCAAGTTCTTTAGTTTAGACTTTTTTCTTGATTCAATCTCAATGCTCTTTAGAAGAGATAAATCTGAAAAATATATGGTTTTGTGACGTTGAAGATTAAATAAATGTAAAATTACTGGGATGATGATCAGTGAGAGAGTCCAAAGAAATTGAGGATATTGTAGATGCATCAAAGGACAAATTTAATTATAATTCTCCTTTATGAAAGTTATTTATAATATTTAATGAATTACTCTAGACCTTTTTCCACTTTATCCATAACCTTTTGCTCAAGTTCTTTTTTGTAAGATGTCATCTTGTTAACCAGTGAGTTGTCTGCTGTAGATAATATTTGGACTGCTAAAAGTCCAGCATTTTTAGCGCCATTAAGGGCTACTGTAGCTACCGGAACACCACCAGGCATCTGTAAAATAGATAGAACTGAGTCCCATCCGTCAATTGAATTGGACGATTTAATAGGTACGCCTATAACAGGTAAAGGCGAAATTGCAGCAATCATACCAGGTAAATGAGCAGCTCCACCAGCACCTGCTATTACTACCTTAATTCCTCTTTCATGTGCCTCTTTAGCATAATCAAATAATCTTTCAGGTGTTCTGTGTGCAGAAACAATAGTGACTTCATAAGCTATGTTAAATGATTTAAGTACAGTAACTGCTTCTTTCATAACAGGGTAATCAGAGTCTGATCCCATAATTATTCCAACTTTTATTTCAGTATTATTCATAAGAGATTACGTTTAAATTATTTTTTACAAAGTTTGCTTTTTCTTTGGCTTTATCAATATTATCATCTGTTATAGTTACATGACCCATTTTTCTAAAAGGTTTAGTAGTTTTCTTCCCATAAATATGAATGTTAACACCTTCTTTTGCTAAACATTTTTCAATATTACTATAAACTACATTTCCTTTATGGTTTGGTTCGCCTAAAAGATTTATCATAACAGATGGTGAAACTAGCTTTGTAGAACCTAGAGGGAAGTTTAAAATTGCTCTTAAATGCTGTTCAAATTGNGAGGTAAGGTTTGCCTCAATTGTATGATGTCCACTATTATGGGGTCTAGGTGCCACTTCATTNACTAAGATTTCACCTTCTTTTGATATAAAGAATTCAACAGCAAGATTACCAACCATACCAAGCTGTTCAATAATATCCATGGCNAATTTTTGTGCTTTATTATCTATCTCATTCGGAATTGATGANGGGCANATTAATTGTTCTACAAGATTGGCTTCTTCACTAAATTCCATTTCTACTGTTGGAAAGGTGATGATTTGTCCATTTTCATTTCTACTGGCAATAACAGCAATTTCTTTATNGATAGCTATATATTCTTCAATTAGTGAAGGTACATCAAATAGTTTGCTAAGATCATTTTCGTTTTTTANGAGAATAACACCTTTTCCATCATANCCTTCTTTTCTTGACTTTTGAATAAAAGGAAGGCTGATAGTGTTATTTGAAATAGCTGTTAAGATCTCTTCTTTGTTATTAAATAATTGAAAAGAAGAAGTTGGAAATTGATGTGATTGATAAAATTGTTTTTGTAAACCTTTATCTTGAATTATAGTTAAAGCACTAGATTGAGGAAAAACTTTTAATCCCTCTAACTCTAAATCTTTTATCGCATCAATATTTATATGCTCAATTTCAAAAGTTAGTAAATCTACTTTTTTACCAAAATTGTAAACAGTATCATAGTCTTTAAAGGAACCATGATGAAATTCATGACATAAAGTGGCACATGAGCATTGTTCATCGGGATCTAAAACTATGATGTTGATATCCCATTTTGATGCTGCTTGAATAAGCATTTTACCAAGCTGTCCGCCTCCTAATATGCCTAGTTTGAATGATGAACTTATTTTTGGTTTCGTGTTTAACAATCCGTGGTGTTTTAAACTATTGCACAATAATTAAAATGCAAATTTATAATTTATAAAAACTTAATGGCTTTTAATTTTTGTTTTTACTCCATAGCCAAAAAGGGCAAAATCATATCTAACNGGATCGTTNGGGTCAAGTTTTCTTAGGTTTTTATCTAATTCTTCCACTGCTTTCCAATCGTTTTNCGCTCTTTTCAATAATTTAAACTTTCTAGCTGTATTACCACTGTGAANATCTAATGGGCAAGATAATTTTGAAGTTGGNATTTTNTTCCANATCCCTAGATCAATTAAATTGTGATCTTTTCTTACCATCCATCTCAAATACATGTTTAATCTTTTAGCAGCTGATCCTCTTGATGGATCTGCAATGTGCTTCTTTGTTCTAACATCAAGATATTCACCTAAAAAAANATTTCTAAAGGCAATAATTGGCTCATAAGCATTTGTAGATGTTTTAAATGCTGGAGCAAAAATACNCTCTAATGATGAATACTTTTTATATAAGTATTTTAATCGTTCTAAGAAAAAATGTAAATCAAAATGATTAAANGTTCTATGTTTAAATTCTTGAATTTTGTTGTAAGAAATATCATTAAAATGTTGGACAAAATAATAGGGNTCATTTTCCATTAANTTAATGAGTTTNTTTCCACTATTTATGATGGATTTTCTATTTCCCCATGCNANCGTAGCCATGAGCAATCCAACAATTTCAACATCTTTANTATTATTGAATTGGTGACATAANCCCAATGGNTCATCACTTAAAAAANTAGNTTTATTATACTCTTCAACCAAAGCATCTAATTGTGGCTTAATATGCTTCAGATGATTGTTNATAGNGTATTAAATAATTACTTCTAATTAGAAGGGTAGGATNAAGGGTTGTANTCATGCATTATTCCATATANAGCATCAATAATTTCATCTACGTTTGGTTTTGAAAAATAATCACCATCAGAGCCATATGCAGGTCTGTGTTCTTTTGCGGTTAATGTAATNGGTTGAGCATCTAAATGATAATAACCTTTTTGTACATTAATGACTTCATTTAACATAAAAGATGTGGCCCCACCAGGTACATCTTCATCTATAAATATTATTTTATTNGTTTTCTTTAATGAGTTTACAATCATGTGGTTNATGTCAAATGGAAGTAATGTTTGAACATCTATAAGTTCACATGAGATATTCATATCAGCTAAAATATCAGCTGCCTGTTCACATAAATTGAAAGTTGACCCATAACTTACCACGGTAACATCATCACCAGTTCTNACAATCTCGGGAACACCTATTGGTGTTGTGAAATCTCCATAATTGCTTGGTTCTTTTTCTTTTAGCCTATATCCATTTAAACACTCGATAACNAGAGCAGGATCGTCAGAATTAATTAATGTNTTATAAAAACCAGCAGCCTTTAACATGTTTCTNGGAACGCAAACTATCATACCTCTTACTAAGTTGATAATTCCNCCCATNGGAGAACCTGCATGCCANACTCCTTCTAAACGATGNCCTCTTGTTCTAATAATTAATGGACATTTCTGGGAACCTTTTGTACGGTAAGCTAGTGTAGAAATGTCATCACTCATTATTTGAATNGCGTAAAGCAAATAATCTAAATATTGAATTTCAGCAATTGGCCTAAGNCCTCTAAGCGCAAGACCAATTCCTTGGCCAATTATGGATGCTTCTCTAATACCGGTATCAAATACTCTAATTTCTCCAAATTCTTCTTGCATTCCTTCCATAGCCTGGTTTACACCACCTATTTTGCCGGTATCCTCTCCAAATGTTAATATTTCTGGATGTCTCTTAAAAAGTGTTCTGAAGTTATTTCTAAGAATTAGCCTCCCATCAATTAATTCTTCGGAATTAAAAGTAGGAGCAACTTTTCCTTTATTTAAACTAGAACTGGAATAGGTGTTGTAAACATTTGAATTGTATTTNTCAAAAAGTAATTCCTTTTGCTTTTCAAACCATGATAAAACACTTTTTCTTGCATTAGTGTTTTCTTTTATTGTTATGCGTAATGCAGATTTAAAAATCTGATAAAGTTCTTTACGTAAAGGTTCCTTTAAACCTTTGATCTTTGAAATCAGTTTTTGTAATTCTTGTTTATAACCACTTTCAGATGATAATAGTTCAAGTTGACTTGTAATGGCTTTTCTTTCAGTTTCTATGTCCTGTATGAATTCTTTCCATGCTTCTTTTGCGATGGATTTTACTTCTGCTTTTGCATCTTTTTCTATCTTATTTAATTCATCCAAAGTAGAAATTGGTTTTCCAAGCCCGTTATTGCTGCTAAGTAACCATTCTTTAAATTTACTGATACAATCAAATTCTTTAGCCCATGCTAAGCGTTCTTTAGACTTATATCTTTCATGAGAACCAGAGGTTGAATGACCTTGTGGTTGAGTTATTTCCTCTACATGAATTAAAGATGGNTTATGGTGTTTTCTTGTNAACTCTGTAGCATTTTTATANGCAGAATACAAATCTTGGTAATCCCATCCATTACATCTAAAAATTTTNAGTCCATTGGTCTTATCATCTAATTCGAAACCAGCNAAAGCTTCCGAAATACTTTCTTTAGTTGTTTGGTATTTTTTAGGGACAGATATGCCATATCCATCATCCCATATTGACATAACTACTGGAATTTCAAGAACACATGCTGCATTGATTGACTCCCAAAATACTCCCTCAGATGTACTTGCATCTCCAATTGTTCCAAAAGCTATTTCATCACCATTTTTAGAAAAATTAGTGAGATGACTTAATTCCTTATTGTTTCTATAAACTTTAGAGGCTAACCCCAAACCAACTAGTCTTGGCATTTGTCCNGCAGTAGGAGAAATGTCTGANGTAGAATTTTTTTGTTCTGTTAAGTTTAACCATTTACCATCTTCATCAATTAATCTGGTAGAAAAATGACCTCCCATTTGCCTTCCTGCAGAAGTGGGTTCTTTCTGAATATCAGTGTGAGCATATAATCCAGCAAAGAANTCTTTTATAGTAAGATTATTCGTTGCCATCATAAANGTCTGATCTCTGTAATAACCAGAACGAATGTCACCATTTCGAAAAAACTTAGCCATTACAATTTGAGGAAGCTCTTTACCATCTCCAAAAATTCCAAATTTGGCTTTNCCTGTTAAAACTTCNTTTCTTCCAAGTAATGAGGCCTCTCTGCTCAANCACATTACCCTAAAATCATTTAAAAGTTCNTTAATAAAATCTTGTTTATCTATTTTAGTTTCGGTAGAGGTAATACTAGATGACATTCAATTCAAATTTTGGATTGCAAATTTAAAATTATTGATATAATTCTGTTATAAAATCCTCCATTAATATAGTTAANTTATATTAATTTCAAAATAATTTNTCATTCATACAGTCNTCAATTATANGTCACTAATTAATCTATATATTTGTCGAATAATAAANTTAAANTATGAAGCTTTTAGAAAATAAAGTTACCCTTATAACAGGAGCTACAAGAGGAATTGGAAAAGGAATAGCAATGAAATTTGCTCAACAAGGTTCATCAGTTGCATTTACTTATGTTTCAAGTGAGAGTAANGCTGTTGAATTAGAAGAAGAACTAAAAAAGTTTGGTGTAGAAGCTAAAGGATATAAATCTAATGCTGGAAATTTTCAAGAAGCTCAAGAATTAGTTGACGCCATTATTAATGATTTTGGACAATTAGATGTTCTTATTAATAATGCTGGTATTACTAAGGATGGTTTGTTAATGAGAATGAGTGAAGATAATTGGGATGACGTCATAGATATTAACTTAAAATCTGTTTTTAACCTTACAAAAGCTTCACTAAGAAACTTTTTAAAACAAAAAAATGGCTCCATTATAAACATGAGTTCTATCGTTGGAGTTCAAGGAAATGCTGGGCAATCAAATTATGCNGCTTCTAAATCTGGAATTATAGGTTTTACTAAATCTGTTGCTCAAGAGTTAGGTTCAAGAAATATAAGATGTAATGCTATAGCTCCAGGTTTTATTGAAACNGAAATGACAGGTGCTTTAGGTGAAGATGTAGTGAATACTTGGATTCAGAATATTCCATTAAAAAGAGCAGGAAAGCCTGAAGATGTAGCTAATTGTTGTCTTTTTCTTGCTTCTGATATGGGGGCTTATGTTTCAGGCCAAGTAATTAGTGTTTGTGGTGGTATGCTTACTTAAACAAGTTTGAGTGAACGGATTTCATTTTGAATTACCNATATATTACTTCTTTCTTTTTCTTTCNATAAGTTTTTTTACTTGTTGGATTCTATATTTTTTTAGAAGAAAAAACAATTTAAGTGTTCNTCTAAACTTNCTTTTGTTTTCAGTGAGGTTTCTTCTTTTTTTCTGTATTTCTTTTTTGTTAATGAAGCCAAAAATTCAAATGGTTGATTCCTTTAATGAAAAACCAATTTTAATTTTTGCACAAGATGACTCAGAAAGTATTGTTGCTGGTTCTGATTCAACATTTTACAAAAAAAATTACCAAGATTCTTTACGTAATTTTTTAAATAACCTTGATAACCAATACGATCTTAGATTAATGACATTTGGTACATCATGTAAAGAATCTAATGAGTTTACTTTTACACAGAAGCAAACTAATNTAGATGANTTATTCCAAAAGCTTGAAAATCAGTTCAATGCTTCTAATGTNTCAGATATCATNATTGCTTCAGATGGAATATTTAATACAGGTAAAGTAAAATCGAATTACAATTTTAAAAATGCAGAAATTCATACTGTNCTGCTTGGTGATACGTCATTAACTTATGATTTCTCAATTAATAGAATTAATACTAATAAGTATGCAATTCTTAATAATTATTTCCCTATTGAAGTAGTTATTCAATCCAATACTTATTTTGAGGATGTAAATGTTTTTTTAAAGGAAAATGATCGAGTTATTGATCAGAAAAAGGTAAATGTTAATAGAGGAATAAATAAAATTCTCTTTGAACAACAAGCTATTAAAAGTGGAGCACATCAATATAATGTAGAATTAACCTCTGCTTTAAAGGAAAGAAATAGTGTTAACAATAAGGCTTCAACAGTGGTAGAAGTCATAGATTACAATCAAAATATTGTTATTATTTCTACATGTCCTCATCCAGATATTGGGGTAATTAAAGAGGCGTTAAATGATATTCAAGGAGTTAAGATTAAGTCTTTTCTTGAAGATGATTTTAAAGAAAACATCATTGATTACAATTTAGTTTGTTTTTACAAGCCATTTAGTTCTAAAAAATTAATTAAACGAATAGATGATTGTCAATCTAATAACATTCCAACTTTAATTATTACAGGAAATAATTTGGATAACATGCAAAACTATTTTGNTAGAATAGCACTCAAAAAAAAGACAAAGTTTAAGGGAACTAACTTAGTNGAAAGTNATTTAGNNAACGATTTTAAAGATTTTAAAATAGATAAAGAATGGTTTAATTTATGGACTACCTTACCACCTTTAAGTGTCCCATTTTCAGCCAATTATTCATTAAANAGTAATGTTTCCATATTGCTTAAACAATCNATTAATGGCGTCTATTTACAAGATCCTCTTATTTANTATCATAAAATTGATGGTATTAAACATGGAGTTGTTTTAGGAGAGGGAATATGGAAATGGAAAATGCACCAATATCAAAAAACATCTTCAGCTGAATATGTGGAGAGGTTTTTTCAAAAAGTATTCCAATATCTTAAGAAAATAGATCCTAAAAAGAGACTTAATGCAATTGTTCCAAANATAACATTAGAGGATGAAGATTTAATTTTGAGTGCAGAGTACTATAATGAAAACTTTGAAATGGATAATTCACTTGAGCTTAAACTTTATTTTGTTGATTCATTAGGAAATAAGTATGCCAAAAAAATGAATAAGATTGATGANAATTATCAATTAATCCTAAGAGATTTAAAGCCTGGCTATTATAGTTANAGTATGGAATTTGAAGGTGCTGATTTAACTTTTAGTGATNAAGGTNATTTTAGTATNGTAAAGTCTAAAAGAGAATGGAATAATATTGTTGCAGATCATATTACAATGAAAACTATTTCTGGTAAATCAAATAGTTACTTCTTTAGAGATTTAAATAAGTTGGGGACAAAACTCATTGACTCATATGATNAAAAACTAATTACAAGACAAAAGATGGAGAATAAGAATCTTTTAGACTATAAATGGTTAATGTTTTTATTACTTATTTTTCCATTNTTAGAGTGGACTATTCGTAAATATAATGGCTTAATATAGATCTTCATCTAACTCTTCAAAATCATCACCAATAATGTCTTCATTGAATTCTTTATAAATTTCATCAATAGCACTGGCTTCACTAGTAGCTTCATTTTCTTCTATTATTGTTTTTTTTGCTTGGTATTGTCCAAATTGATGAATTAATTCAACACCGTCTACTTTGTTATCTATTTGTTTGGATTCAATAATTTCTATATAGAAAATATTCATGTTTAAGAAATCATGTAAGTACAGTATCTTTTGAATTCCCTGATTAAAAATTTCATTTAAAGTAGTTTCCTCCATAGACTTTGAATTTGTTTGTTCATCGTCTATTTGCATGGGGAACAATGTAATTTCTTCTCCTTTATCCCATTGGTCATTACTTAAATAGAAAGAAGCCATTTCCATGTTGTTCAGTTTAAATGCTTCTGTAATAAATTGATGTAAGGAAATAAATGGTGTGTTTTTTTCTACATATACATCTGCAAAAATNTCTTCTTCAGTATCAGCTACGATTCTTATTTTATAGACTTCNTTTTTCATAATATTCCTTTTAATCTTGCTAACTCGTGCATGTATGCCCTTGCATCATTTACATTGTTTTTNATTTTNCCGTCNAGTATGGCATTTTTAATNTTTTCTTTNATNAANCCNACTTCTTTACCNGGTTTTAATTTTAANGATTCCATAATTTCTTTNCCATCAATAGGNGGTTGCCAATTTTTTATTTTATCTCTTTNCTCAACTTCTCTCAATTTTTGTTTTACNAATTCAAAACGCTTTATGTATTTCTTCTTTTTCTCATCATTTTTAGAAGTGATGTCACATTTACATAATAACATTAAATCATCTAAATCATCGCCTGCCTCAAANAGCAATCTTCTTAANGCNGAATCTGTAATCTGCTTATTTGTTAAGGAAATTGGTCTAAGGTGAAGTTGTACTAATTTTTGAACATACCTCATTTTTTCATCTAATGGTAATTTAAATTTTTTAAAAATTTTGGGTACCATTTTCGCTCCCTTATCATCGTGTCCATGAAAAGTCCAGCCATGTGTTTTGTCAAATCTTTTGGTGACAGGTTTAGCTATGTCATGTAGTAAAACAGCCCATCTAATCCATAGGTTATTTTGACTTTTTTCTAATATGTTATCTAATACTTCTAGAGTATGGTAAAAATTGTCTTTATGTTTTTTGCCGTCTATGGTGTCCACACCCTTCAGTGCTTGAAACTCAGGAAATATTAATTGTAATAAGCCAGTTTTTTCTAGAATTTTAAATCCAATAGAAGGATTTTCACTTAAAATAATTTTATTGATTTCTTCTGTTATTCTCTCTTGGGCTACAATGTTTATTCTATTTGCATTTTCTTTGATGCCCTCTAAAGTTTCTGGTGCAATTACAAATTTTAATTGAGCTGAAAATCTAATAGCTCTTAGCATTCTTAAAGGATCATCTGAAAAGGTTTGAATAGGAGGGAGAGGTGTCTTAAGGATTTTGCCTTTTAAATCATTTATTCCATTAAAAGGATCTATAAAACTTCCTATGTTTTTACCATTAAGAGCTATTGCTAATGCATTTATTGTAAAATCTCTTCTATTTTGATCATCATTTATAGTTCCAGGTTCAACTGATGGATTTCTTGAGTTTTTAGAATAGCTTTCTTTTCTTGCTCCAACAAATTGAATCTCTACATCGCCATAGTTAATCATTGCAGTTCCAAAATTCTTAAAAATAGACACCTTGGAAACATTCAAATGATTTGCCAATGAATTAGCAAGTTCTATTCCGTCACCTAATGTAACAATGTCAATGTCTTTAGTTGGTCGATTTAACAAGAAGTCTCTAACATAACCACCAATAAGAAATACAGGCAATTCCCATTGCTCAAAAAATGGACATATATCTTCAAAGATCTTATCTTTTTCTTGTAATAATTTTATGTAATTACCTGAGGTATTGAAGTTCTCCAGTTTCATCAATTCTAATAATAGTAGAAGGAATACCAGTCGATTCGACTTCAAAATTAAGCATTAAGTCAACAGCAGAGGTAATATTTTTATCAATATCATTAAAATTTATAGGAAATGGTTGTCCACTAATGTTTGCAGAAGTTGAAATAATTGGAGCATTTAACATTTTAATGATCTTTTTAAGTTCAATAATTGGGGTTATTCTAATGGCAATTTCATTGTTCTCATTGGTAACATGTTTTAGGCTTGGCTTTGTTTTTTGATAGATTACAGTTGGATGATTATGTAATTTTAATTTTGTTGCAATTTTTGATTCAGGTAAAATGGCATATTTGCTTATGCTTTCAAAATCATCTATTAGGCAAATTAATGGCTTGCTTTTATCTCTTTTTTTAAGTTGATATATTTTATCTACACTTGATTTATTAAGTGCTATACACCCTAATGCCCAAACAGTTTCTGTTGGATATATAAAAATGCCACCATTTCTAATAACACTTAAAATTATTTCGAGGTTAGGTTGGTTTAATTCAGTATAGCAATTCTCGGTAAGCATTCATCAATTCTCTAGAAATCACTTCTGGTTCAAACTTTTTGGCATGTTTTAAACCTTGAATAATCATTTTCTCTCTTTTTTTACTGAAAGTTAAACAATTGTCCATGCTATCTGCTAACTCATCAATATCGAGAGGGTCAACATATGAACTATATTTACCACCAGCTTCTTCAAAACAACCATCTTTTGATGTGATTACAGGTATACCACAGTTTAGGGCTTCTAGAATAGGAATCCCAAAACCTTCAAAAATAGAGGGGTAAACAAAAAGAGAAGAAAGCTGATATATTCCAGGTAATTCTTCAACAGAAACATCATTAAGAAAAAGGATACTAGATGGGTTAAACTTTAGTTTTTTAAGCTGAATTTTAATAAAGTTCATATATTTTGTTTTCTTGCCAACAACTACTAATGGAACTTTGTTTTTCATCAATGTCATAGCATTGATAATTGAGATTAAATTTTTTCTAGTTTCTATGGTGCCTACATTAAGGATAAATTGATCTGGCAGGTTAAATTTCTTTTTTATATGATGTAAAACTTCAGATGAATATTCCTTTCTGAAATTTTTATGACAAGTTTGATAAATAACTTTAATTGAATCGGGATCTGTACCATAATATTCAATAATGTCATTTTTTGTTTGTTGACTTATAGCTAAGGTTAAATCTGCATGTTTAATGGCATATTTAAATTTTGCATTATAAATTCTTCTATCTATGTTTCTATAATTTCTAGGGTATCTTTTAAAAATTAAATCATGTATAGTTACTACATAAGGAATGTTATGTGTTTTAATTCTAGGAATTTCATTACTCAATCCATGGTAAATATCAATCTCATTTTTTATGATTGATTTTTCCATGTTTATGCTTCTCCAAAATCCTTTGAAAGTTTTATTTAAGGGAGTTTCGGGGAAAATTGAAGAAACATTATCATGT
>PBXW01000097.1 GCA_002727735.1 Crocinitomicaceae bacterium | reverse complement strand
CTAAAGAAAATAGTCAGAAATTAAGAGATGAGGCAAATGAAAAAGCAAATAAAATAGAGTTAGAAGCCAAAAAAAATCGTGAAATCGCAGATGAAAAGACTAAAGAAAAGGTAGATAAATTTAAAAAAGAGGGTTATAAAGCAGCAGAAAAAGTAATGGATGAAGCTAAATCACCAGTAGCTAAAATCGCAGCCAAAAAAGTAGCTGATAAAATGAAAAAAGAAACTGATGAAAAAGCGAAAGCGCTTGAAAATAAACTAAATAAAATATCAGAAAACGCAGAAAAATTAGCCTTCAAACAAGCAGAAAAAATTAGAGTAGAGGCAGATGAAANAGCGAAAAAGATGGAACAAGAAGCAGTAGAAAAAGCAAAGGAAATAATAGATTCAACAAAAAAATAATATCATGACCCAGAATTATATTGAGGAAAACAAAAAAAGATTTTTAGAAGAGTTAATGGATTTATTAACCATTCCCTCAGTAAGTGCAGATTTATCATTCAAGAATGATGTTTTAAAAGCAGCACAATTTTTATCAAAAAACCTAGAACAAATCGGTGTTGAAAATGTGGAGATATACCCAACTAGTGGGCATCCCATTGTTTATGGTGAAAAAATTATTTCATCAGATGCTCCCACAGTTTTAGTATATGGGCATTATGATGTTCAACCAGCAGATCCATATGAATTATGGGATAGCGATCCTTTTAAACCAGAAATTAGAAAAACAGATATTCATCCTGATGGAGCTATTTTTGCAAGAGGAGCTTGTGATGATAAGGGGCAAATGTTTATGCATTTAAANGCATTTGAAGCTATGAATAGCACAAACAATCTANCTTGTAATGTCAAATTCATGCTTGAAGGCGAAGAGGAAGTTGGTTCAGAAAATTTAGAAAAATTTGTACGTGAACATAAAGATATGCTTAGTGCAGATGTTGTTTTAGTTTCAGATACAGGAATTATAAACAATCATACTCCTTCAATTTGTGTTGGATTAAGAGGTCTAAGTTATCTAGAGGTTGAGGTCACTGGACCAAATAGAGATTTACATTCTGGTTTATATGGAGGTGGTGTAGCTAATCCCATTAATATACTTTCTTCTATGATTGCTTCACTACATGACGATAAAGGAAAAATTAACATTCCTGGTTTTTATGATGAGGTATTGCAAGTTAGTGATGACGAAAGAAATGAAATGGCTAAAGCTCCATTNAACNTAGAAAATTATCAACAGGATTTAGCTGTAGATACAGTACATGGGGAATTTGGATATTCTACAAATGAAAGAACATCAATTAGACCATCTTTAGATGTTAATGGAATTTGGGGAGGCTACATTGGAGAGGGGGCTAANACNGTNCTTCCTTCAAAAGCTTATGCTAAAATTTCAATGAGATTGGTNCCNAATCAAACTTCAGCTGATATCACATCATTATTTGAAAATCATTTTAAAAAAATTGCTCCTTCATCTGTAAAAGTTAAGGTTACCCCACATCATGGTGGAGAAGGAGTAGTTATCCCAACTGATTTTAAGGGCTATTTAGCAGCAAAAAAAGCCATGAATAAATCTTTTGGAGTTGATCCAATTCCTGTTAGAAGTGGAGGNAGTATTCCTATTGTNCCNATGTTTGAAGAAGTCTTGGGGTTAAAAACAATTTTACTTGGTTTTGGTTTAGATTCTGATGTTATTCATTCTCCAAATGAGCATTTTGGGTTATTTAATTTTTATAAGGGAATAGAAACAATACCCTACTTCTATGAGTTTTANAGCGAGTTAATGAAAAATTAAATCCTTGCATAAAAAATTATTATTAATACTATCTGTTGCATTAAGTTCTTGTATAGGCTATAAGGATATAGAATTTCTNNAAGTTCACTCTACTTCATTTGCCAATGAAGGCGATTGTAAGCCNATGTGTGCAAAAATTAAAATATATAANCCTAACAGCTATAANATTCATATGAGAAATATTAGTGTTCGTGCAGATTTAAATGAGAACACTATTGGAAATGTTTNTACTCAAAAGAANATTAAATTAATTAAAAANGANACGATAGATGTGGATTTAAATTTTCAGTCTGATTCAAAACAAATAGTTTCATCATTATTTGGTTCATTAGGAGCATTATTTGGGAAACCAACTGAATTGTTGTTTGAAGGGTCTGTAAAAGCAAGNGTTTTTNTCTTTAGNAAGAAGATAAAATTTAGTTATAAATCCGACATAAAAGATTTAATAAAATAGAACGTAATTTGATTACGTAGTGATTGTATTATTTAGTGATTATAATTTTTAATCATGAACTCAATAAATCACTTTCCATCCATTTTTAATGTTAATTATATTGTTTTTGAAAAAAACGACACAGCTTTTCTTTTACAGGGTTATGTTTATTCTAATCAAAAAAAATACTACACTACTATTCCAGTAGAAATTCTTCGATTAAG
The DNA here is from genome assembly GCA_002727735.1 of Crocinitomicaceae bacterium. Lineage (GTDB taxonomy): Bacteria > Bacteroidota > Bacteroidia > Flavobacteriales_D > Parvicellaceae. The sequence continues at coordinate 6,459 of PBXW01000097.1, read as the reverse complement.
CAGATTGATTGAACATAGCTTAGGAGGTCAAATAATGCAAAGAATTTGGGATAGGCTTTATTCTTCTACAGACCCAATTGTAGAAGTTAATCCAAAGAAGCACCTTAATATGGATATAAGATTAAAATCATCAGAACTAGGAATATTAACCAATAAATTAAAAACAGCATAACATGAAAACTTTAGCACTATCATCAACTGAAAATATAGTACTCCCTAAAATGGGGATAATGACACAACTCATTGAATTATCAAGACATGATTATATCTATGTAAAAAACCACCTAAATGAAAATACTCCTCTAATAATTGAGTTAGATAAAAGTAGATACTGGGACGAAAACGCTTTAGCTGTTTTTTATAAGGGTTTTAAGCTGGGTTATTTAAATCAAACTATAAGTAAAGTAGTAAAAAAATTAATGACAAAATATGGAGGGGTTTCGGCTATTTTAAAACATAAGACAACAGCTAAAATGCCGTTTGATGGTATAGATATTTTAATTAAAATAGGTTGAATTTTACCTGCTAAGCCAGTATGATGGATTTTCTGTATTCATGCCCTCACTTGAAATTTTCCAAATTTCAAAATGGGCTTCTGAAATTCCATTTTCATTAGTTAATAGTTTTCCTATACTTTCCTTAATTTCAAGTTGATCGCCTTTTCTTACAAAAACTTCTTGAAGATTAGCATAAACTGTTCGGTATTCACCATGGCTTACCATAACAACTTTTCCTGCTCCAGGAATAACCATGACGCTAGTGACCTTACCTCCAAAAACTGCTCTAACTAGTGCTTGTTTACTTGTAGAAATATCTATACCATTATTATCAATTGTAGCAGTACTTACGACATGGTGTCTGTGTTTCCCATATTTACCTGTTATCTCACCTCTTTCTACAGGCCAACTTAGTTTACCTTTATTGTTTCTGAAATTTGCAGACAGTGCCAACCCTTCAGGAGTTAATTTAAATTTTGTTTTTGTTTTAGCTTCAATGGCTTTTAGTTCGGCAGCAATGGCTTTTTTAACAGCTCTAGCTATTTCTCTTCTTTTTTGATTATTATTTTCTAATTCAAGAACTAAATTTGACTCATTGTTTTTTAATTTTATTAAATATTCTTCTTGCGTACTTTTATCTTTAATATAATTGTTTTTTTCTTCATTTTTTACATCAATTACTTCTTCTTTCACATTTAATTCTGCCTTTAGTGCTTGCTTTTTTTCTATAAGTAATTCTTGAGTTTTTTCAATTCGTTCTACTTGCTTATTTCTATAACTTGCGTAATGTTGGATATATTTCATCCTATGAAAAGCTTCTGAAAAGGTAGATGAAGAAATGATATACAAAAACTTGTAATTAGGATCCCTGTTTTTAAAGGCATAAAGTAACATGTTTTTATACTCTTCAATTAAAATTTTATTTGTGTTTGAAAGTGAATATACTTGTCTATTTATATCATTTATATTTTGATCTAGTTTTTTAATTTGCGCATTGTAATTTCGAATTAATTCTTCTCTATATGATATCTGATTTTTAATGATGCTCAATTGACTAATGGTAAGCGCTTCGTTTTTTTGAGTTTCTTTAATTAGTGATTTGGTGTTTTCTATCTTCTTTAGTAATACCCTCTCTTGTTTTTTCAAGACCACACTTCTTTTTTGACCAATTAGTTCTAAGGAGAAAGTGAAAAGAATTAATATGATTAAATACTTAATTTTCATCCAGTTTTATTTCTTCATAATTTTCATTAATNTTTAATCTAGGAAACTTTAATGGAGTGTTGAATCTNNTACTTTTATATTCCAAATCTAANCTATAATTATCAGGCTTAAATAATATANTAAGTTTAGTTGGAAAATACTCATTGTCTTTTTCTACCCATTCTTTATAATTTATATTTATCTCTACATNATTTTCTGGAAAAATTATAGNTATAGAATCACATTTGTAATTACGAGGATTTACCCATGAACTGTAAATATATTCGGGGGATTTTTTTGCTTTATGNGAGGTTACTCTATTTGTTTTTCTTTTTCTATGAGANAATAAGTGGTATTGTCCTTTTTTGTAATGCGCACTATTTTTTTCAGTTAAATGATTGATATATGAATTGCCTAATAAAAAATCTTCTATCAGAAAGTANGATANGGTAATATTNTATTTNTTTTCAAAGTCTTCAAAANTTCCAAAGAAATAGGACTTTTTTGGGAATTCAAATTGACCTTTAATGCTATCTTTTTCAAAAAATGNCCTTGCTGCTTTGACGCCAAAACTTGAAACATTGACCCATATTAGACTATCTCTTTTAATTCTAAAATTTAATGTTACTTCNCTTTCTTCTTCCTTATAAGTGAACTTAGCNTCAGCTTTAAATTTTGCCCACTTCATTTTAGGTTCNTGATGATGAATGGAATCCATTAACTTTTTAGTATTCAATATTTTTATTGGGGCACCACCATTTACTGGTTTAATGGTTCTACATGAAAAACTGAAACCAATAANCAAAAGAGGTAATAAAAATTTAAGATTATTCCACATATTTTTTTTCCTTGACTTTTCTTTTTAGTATTTCCGAATCTTTACCACCTTTAATTGCTTTTTCCCAAAATTGAACAGCTTCATCCTTTTTTCCAAGCATAAACAATGCATCNCCATAATGTTCTAACACTTCATTGTCTTTTTCTTCACTTTTCATCAAAGCTTTAAATAACGTTTGTTCAGCTTGATCATATAGTTTTTTTCTAAATAGTACCCATCCATATGTGTCTATAAAAGTATAAGAGTCAGGTAAAAACTTTAAGGCTTTGAGGATTAAATTTTCCGCTTTATCTAAAGATTGGTTTTGAAGAGCNAGGTAATAACTATAATTATTTAACAGAATNGGATTATTTTCATTGAGCGATAAAGACTGGTCATAATTCTCAAAGGCAATATTGTAATTTTTTAACCCATAATAGGCATCACCAATTTGATGGTAAAAATCACTTTCTAAAGTTTGATCATCAAAAACAAGAAGCTTGCCTTGTTTTAACATTAAGAGTGCATCATCCCATTTATTTTGCATATTATAAATTATTCCTTTGGCTAAATAAGGGAAGGGTTGATTAGGGTGATATAAAATGGCATTTTCAGCATCTTGTAGGGACTCTTTATAAAGTCCTCTTGTCATAGTGGATCCAATTAGTTGCCCCCATAACTTATATGATGTAGGATTAATGAATAATGCTTCACGTAATAGGGAGCATGCAGTATCTTCTTTCATTTGGATAAAGCTTAAATCGCTTAACAAAACTAATATGTCATGATTTTGAGGGAATGAAGTCAAAAATTGAATGCATAATTTCTCTACTTGTTGAATAGAAAATGGGATGGTTTTATCGTAAGTGATTTGAAATAAAATTTCTTGCTTAAGTTGTTGATCAACTTCAATAGAAGACATTACTTTACTTAATGCATTAAAGCCATGATCAAACAACCCTTTTTTCATATAATACTGAAACATTGATAATTGCACCAACCCATTAGTGGAGTCTATGTTCATCATTTTTTGAAGCAAAATTTCAGTTTTTTTTCCTTTTCCGCGGGTATCGTAATATTCTGCTAAAATTCCTATTACTCTAAGATTGTGGGGGTCCTTTGCAATGTAGTTTTCAAGCTCTCTAGTAGCTTTTTTCTTCTTTTTTAAAAAAGCAAAAATTTGATGTTTTTGTAAAGATAGATCTTCAGAAACTCCCAATTCATTTTCAATTTTCTGAAGGACTTTGATTGATTTTTTAAACTTGTCAGCATTTAAATATGCTTCAGTAAGTGAAAATAAATAGTCAATTTTATTTGGCTTTTTTATCGATAATTTTTCAAATGTTAATGCGCTTTTTTCATGTTCATTATTTTCTTGATAAAGCACAGCTAGATTAGCTAAGTACCATTCATTATTTGGGGATAATGACACTGCTTTTTCAGCATACTCTATAGCTTTTTGTAGTTTGTCTTCAGTTTTATAAATCCCTGAAAGTTCAAAATAAGAAACACCACTATTTGGGTTTAATTTTAAACATGCGTTAAATAGTGAATCAGCCAAGTACAGATCGCTGCTAATTTTAGCACCAGTAGCTCTGATTAGAAGGTTCGAGTATTGTTTTTCATTAAAAAAATTAACCTTTTTTTGAGCAAATGAATGATAAGGAGTTGCTACGCAAAATAATATTATAAAACAAGATTTAATATATATGTTAAGAACAGATGGATTCATTAACTTTTCCCTGTACTTCCAAAGCCACCTTCTCCTCTTTCGCTAGAACTTAATTCTTTTAATTGAATAAAATTTGGCACTTCATGTTTAGCTAAAATCATTTGAGCTATTCGCTCTCCATTTTTTATTTCAAATGCTTCATTAGAAAGATTAATTAGCAAAACACCAATTTCACCTCTATAATCAGAATCAATAGTTCCAGGGCTATTTAACACAGTAATACCATGTTTGTAAGCTAATCCACTTCTTGGTCTAATTTGTATTTCATAACCCAAAGGGATTTCAACTTTAAGCCCCGTAGGAATTAATTTTCTTTCTAGTGGGTTAAGGACTACTTTTTCATTAAGATAAGCTCTAATGTCAACACCAGCTGATCCAGCAGTGGCTAATGCTGGTGTAGCATTAGTTGACTCATTAATGACATTAATGTTAATCATCTCTTTAGATTTAATTTGTTTAATATTGGTTTTTCTAAAATGAATACTACACTTAAATATAGAATTATTAGTAAAGTATGATAAGCATAATTATATAAGTTATGACCATCTTCAATTTTAAAATCAATGCTTACGTAATATAAGACTGCGCCACAAATCATATAGATAAAAATTTTCCATAATTTATATGGTATGGGGTAAAAGAGTTGCCCCAATAAATAACCAATTACCATCATAGAACCATAACAAAGTAAAGTAGCATATGCAGATGCGACATATCCAAACTTAGGAATAAAAATAAAATTTACAGAGATGGTGATGATTACCCCAATGAATGAAATAATGGCTCCATAAATTGTTTTTTCAGCTAATTTATACCACATCGAAATGCTAGTATATAAGCCTAAACAGATATTAGCAGCAAGTAAAACAGGAACAACTTTTAATCCTTCCCAATATGCTTGATTAGGAATAAAATACTTGAATAAATGAAGGTAAAGTGTAATAATTAGGAATATAAACACTAAAATTATAACAAAGTAATTCATGATTTTAGCTAAAGTTTCTTTTGAGTTTTTATTAGACTGATCTTTGAAAAAAAATGGTTCAGAAGCATATCTAAATGCCTGAATAAACATGCTAATTATCATGGTGATTTTATAATTNGCNCCNTAAATTCCATTNGCAGATTGAGCTTTTATTAGCGCCTCACTTTGTNCTATTTNAGGAGATTCAATTAAATATTGCTGGTACAATATTTCTTTTAACATAGCCCTATCAAGAGTTTCGTTAATTACATANGCTAANCCNACTAANAGCATGGGGAAAGCNTATTTAAGCATATCTTTTATNATGCTNAAGTCAAAATTCCCTCTAAANNTCATTTCTGGAATTAGNACNCCAAATTTGATNAAACTGGCAATTANATTNGAAATAAANACATANCCAACACCAATNTCTGGATTGTAAAAATTATCNATAATCCANTTGCTNTNACCACTNTCAAAAGCTTGTTTACAATACACTAANAAGAANATGTTTANNCCAATGTTTACNCCAACATTNAGAAAATTAACCANNGCAAATTTTTTGGCTTTNTCTTTTAATCTAAGNTTNGCTAATGGAATAGCAGATATTGCATCNANACCNACAATTAAACTAAACCAAATAATGTATTCAGCATGTTCAGGATACTTAAGTAAATTAGCTATNTCTTGAGAAAAAAATGTAGCTAATAATATGAANATNGATGAAGTTGTAGTTAAAGAAAAAAGAGTATTCGCATAAATGGTATTNTTNTTTTNNGGGTAATTAGTAGAAAATCGAAATAANGCNGTTTCCATCCCNTAGGTTNAAAAAATNACGAGAAANGCTACATAGGCATACATTTCNGTAATTATCCCATATTGTTCATTGGAATAGATATGAACATAAAAAGGAGTAAGTAAGTAATTAAGAAACCTCCCAATTATACTGCTAGATCCATAAATAGCAGTTTGGCCGATTAATTTTTTGAGGGCGCTCAAAAATTGGGTTTTCTTTTTTCCATAAAGGCATTTGTTCCTTCAATAAACTCATCACTTCCAAAACAATTACCAAACTCCTCAATTTCTTTTTGATATCCAATACTTTCAGAGCTGTATCCAGCATTTACAGCTTTTATGGCAGAAGAAATAGCTTGCGGTGAATTGTTTGAAATAGAGGATATGATTTCCATGCATTTAGGCATTATTTCAGTTAGTGATACAACGTAATTTACCAACCTATATTGTA
>PBXW01000096.1 GCA_002727735.1 Crocinitomicaceae bacterium | reverse complement strand
TGCCGTTATCTGCATCAAAAATTGAAACCCATCCATCAAGAGATGTTGAAAGACTAAAACCTTGTCCAGAAATAGCAGCATCGCATTGGTCTTTTGCGTATTGATAATAATTTTGATAGGTTTCTGGGAATTCTAGATAAAGTTCATTTCCAAGAATTCCTTCATTTGCAGTTCTTTTACATGATGCTATTCTGGTGTAAACTTTAGCAAGTAGGGCATGAGCAGAAGTGTTGGTTGCTCTACCCAAGTCATTAATATAATTACCTCTTGATTCATTTCTGCCCCAACAGTGTAATGATGCATAGTTCAAATCATCAATAATTGAATCATAAATTTCAACAATTGAGGATACTGCGAGGCCTTGATCATCACCGGCTTCAACAGGCGTAGTTCTCAATGGTACTTCACCAAAACATCTAACTAAATTGAAATAGTGGAGTGCTCTAAGGAATTTTGCTTCTCCAATAATTCTATTTTTCAATTCCTCGTCCATTTCAATTTCGGGTACATTGGCAATTACATTGTTTGCTTCTCTAATTCCTAAGTATAACTCCTTCCACAAATTATTTAAACTTTGATTTGTGGAGGTCACAATTCCTCTTTTAAACTCGTTATAAAGATATGTTGATAGTCCTTGATCTGATGAAGCAAAAAGGGTAGGCATGAATTGTTGCTTATAATACCCCATTCCACTTTTCAGTCTTGCATAAGCAGCTGTTAATGCTGCAAGAGCATCGGTTTCATTTTGATAAAAATTTTCAGTACTAGGCTGAGTAAATGGCTCTTCTTCAAGTACATTACATGAGCTGATCGTAAAAAAGACCAGTAAAATCGATAAGTGATATTTTAAATTTTTCATATTCTAGTAATTCANTTTTAAACCNANTAATANTGATCTTGTNCCNGGATANGTTCCAAAGTCAACACCTCTTTTTTGCGGATTTTTTGTGTACGTTCTAACCTCTGGATCATAACCAGGATAATCTGTCCAAACGATTAAATTTTGACCAGCCAAATAGACCCTCATATTTTTACCGTTCTTTAGATCAAAATTATATCCAATATTAATGTTCTTTAATCTTATGAATGATCCATCATAAATATTTCTGTCAGATGAAATTGCTCTTGATCCTGTTTCTATCATTGCTCCAGGATGATTTGCTGAAGTTAAATTTCCAATGGATTCATTATAAACATAATTCCCATTTTCATATGACAAAGGAGCTATCCAAGAATTTGCATAGGAGGAACTTAAAATATTTGTAGTTTTTTGAAGTCCACTCAATTGCCATGAATCAACCCAGAATAAATCTCCTCCTTTTTGACCTGTAAATAAGATATTTGCATCCCAATTCTTGTACGTAAAATTATTTGAAATTGAGTAAGTAAAATCTGGATTAGGGTCACCGATTTTGACATAATCGTCAAAATTAATTTCTTGAATTTCTAAAGGCTGTCCAGAATCATCTAGGTCTACATGATGGTTAATATATTTTATTTCACCTGGGGCTGCTCCAGCAATTCCGCTTGCATTTGCTTCTTCCCAAGAGGAGTAAACGCCGTCAGTTTCGGCTCCCCAGTATATCCCAAGTGGTTGATCAACCATAAATAGAATCGGATATGCTTGAGAAAATCCGATAGAAGGACCTAGTTGAAAGTCAAGATTGGAATTTAATTTCTTTAACTTATTTCTGTTTATACCAATATTAGCATTAATTGTCCATTTTAAATCACTTTTATCTGCTATTACCCCTTCAACATTGAATTCAATTCCTTTATTTTCAACCTCACCAAAATTGTCTACTCTGCTTGTGTAGCCATTAGATGGTGGTAGTTGAACATATTGCAGAAGGTCATGAGTTAGCTTGTGATACAAATCAACTGTTAAATTTAGCTTAGAGTCATTAATACCTAAGTCAACGCCAAAATTAAATTGATCTGTAGTTTCCCACGTAAGGTCATCATTTGCTAAATTGGACTCGTAAAAACCTGTAATTATCTCATCATTGAAATTATATCTTATTGGAGTCATCAATGCCAAAGATTGGTAAGGGTTAATTGGATTACTTCCTATTTTTCCATACGAAAATCTGAATTTTAACTCGTCAAGCTTTTCAAAATCCTGAAATAATTTTTCTTTTGAGGCAAACCAAGAAAAAGCTACAGACGGAAATATTGCACTTTTTTTATTTGTTGCAAATTTTGATGATGCGTCAACTCTNGCNTTTAGGTCAANAAAATATTTTCTCTTATAATTATATCCNACACGAAATAGTGTAGATAATAAACCTACTTCTCTGAATTGGGTTATNGGNGTCAAGATTTCTTCAGCAGATGTAAAATTATAAAAGGATGTTGCATCCGTTCCAAAACCCCTAGCTTTATTAAAGATTGATCTAATTTCATTTTTTTCAAAAGTTCCTACTAGAGTAGCATCAATTCTATGGTTTTCAAATCGGTTTCTATATCTAAGGTTTGCTTCAGCATATAACTTGCTGTTTTCTAAAAATGCCTGAGATGCTTCTCCATTTGTATTTCGTCCTCTTGTTGTATTTAAAGGNTAGTAGTTNTCTCTGTTACTTTTNTGAAAATTGTATGAGCCTTTAANAGTTCCTGTAAGTTTTGGGGTAATTTTTCCTACAAGCTGAATTGTTTGTCTAAATGATGTTGACTCTTTAATATCAACTACATATTTTGCTAAAGTATAAGGATTCGAGACTACATTACCTTCGTTCAAAGCTGCATAAATATCATCATCTTGTCCAGGCTCCAATAGAGAAAAAATTGGTTGAAATTGTAATGCTTGCGATACTACTCCTCTCTGTTGAAATATCTCACCATTACCAACCGATGCAGCATTTCCTTTCTTGTGCGTAAAATACGTTTTGGAATAAACATCAATTTTATCATTAAANGCTTTTCTTTTAGCATTCATATTATAATTTATAGTCTTATTATTTGAATTTAATATAACTCCCTCTTGATTATTTATTCCTAGCCCCATTGAAATATTTCTTTTGAAATTACCTCCTCTATAATTTAAATTATATCTGTTGCTCAATGCTACTCTATATGTCTCATCTTGCCAATTTGTATTGACTCCGGTAGTTTGAGGATAGGGTANTTCATATTCAATAATCTCAGGGAAATTTGTAGAATTGATTATCTGAGTTCCATCAAAGGGTCCGCCAACTCTGTTAGGATCAGTTATTTCTTTGAAAATTTGATTTAGTACTCTTTGATTCATATAACTTTCAAATCCAGGTCCATCTAGTACGTTAATGTTATTTCTAACAGTTGTAGCATAGCTCTCATAACTTACAGAAATTTTATCTGTCCCATCTTCATTATTAGCGGTTTTAGTAGTTATTAAAATAACTCCATTTGCNCCTCTAGCACCATAAATTGCTGTTGCAGCTGCATCCTTTANAACCTCAATTTTATCNATATCNTTAGGATTNATNAAACTNANTGANCTTTGTGACTCNCCNCTACCATCCATNCCNTGTGCATCNGTCAGGGGNTCAACCGGAATTCCATCTAAGACATATAAAGGTTGTGTTCCACCTAAAATTGAGTTGGTTCCCCTTATTGATATTCCAGATCCACCTCCTGGTTCAGAGCTTTCAGAGACAACAAGTCCAGAAACCTGACCCTGTAATATACTTTCCACACTTCCGCTTCTATTTTTTTCAAGTTGATCTGACTTGATTTGTGTAATTGACCCTGATAAATCTTTTTCACTGATATCGAAATAGCCTACACTAACTGTCACCTCATCAAGTTCGTCAATTTCTGATTCTAAATATATNGTNACAGGTGATGTTAGTATTGGTAACTCAATCGTTTTCTTTCCCACGTAAGAGATTGAAATTTTATCACCGATGGTAAGAGAAATTTCAAAATTACCGTCAAAGTCAGAAATAACCCCTAAATCTGATCCGACAAGCTGAATCGTTGCACCCGGTAATGGTGTGTTTGTTTCTTTTTCATAAACGATTCCTTTTAAATCAAGATCTTGTGCAATAAGATTCATTGAAAATAAAAGTATTAAATATAATATGTGTTTTTTCATAATTATTTTNTGATCTGAGTTTTTAACCACCAGTCTCTGTCTGGGTTATATTTATATTTTTTTTGTAACCTTTTAGATTCATCCCTTAATTCTGCTTCGATCTTGTCATACCTCTTATCGTTAATTAAATTATTCATTTCACCTGGATCATTTATCAGATCATAGAGTTCATCAATATCATTATCTAAAAAATTATCAACTAATTTATAACGATCGGTTCTAACGGCCAACTGATCAGGTCCAGCATATGGCCANGCGTCATCAACATAATATTCAAATAATATTGATTTTCTCCATTTTCTATTTCCTTTGCCAGTAATTAGGCCTAACATTGATTCTCCTTGCATGTAATTAGGCTTATTAATCCCAGCGAGATCAAGAATTGTTGGGGCAAGATCAATATTTAAACATTGTTCGTCAATTTCAGAATTTTTCTTTATTAATTTTGGATACCTGATAATCATGGGAACCCGAATGGAATTTTCATACGCCAGTCGTTTGTCCTTATATGTGTGTTCCCCCATAAAATAGCCGTTATCACTGCTATATATAATTACAGTGTTATCCAATTCACCGATTTTTTCTAAAGTTTTAATTACTGCGCCAAGGGATTCATCAACAGCGATTAAACTTCTCAGTAATTGCATATTTTTAAACTTATTAATCGGCCACTTTTTTTCTTCTAATTTTTCAGGAATAACATCACCATTATTCCACTTAAATCCAAAAGTTTTTCTTATTTGCCACTTAGGTTTTCCTTCAAAAGTTTCTTTGTGCATTTCATACGGAGGTTCAGGTAGCTTTTCTCCTTTATATAAATCTTTGTGTCTAGTCGCAGGTAGGTGTTTTTCATGTACCGCTTTATGCCAAAGGTTTAAACTAAATGGTTTGTTAGAGTCTCTTTTATTTGTAAGCCAGTCTATAGTCTTTTCCGTAAGAATATCTGTAATATAACCTTCTTCTTTGGTTTCAACTCCATTGTCATTTACATTCGGATTAAAATACTGACCTTGACCAATAAAGCTGTACCAATAATCAAAACCTGGTCTTATGTGATTTTTGCCACGCTTGTGGGCCATGTGTATTTTACCTATATGTGCTGTTTCATAACCGTTTTCTTGAAGGTGAACAGAATATGGGGCAAAAGAGACCCAGTCAGGATCTACATGTTTATTATTTTGATTAACTCCGTGTATATGAGGGTAAGTTCCTGTTAAAAAACTTGCTCTTGACGGAGAACATATTGATTGTGTTACAAAAAAATTCTTGATGTTTACACCTTCTGAAGCTAACTTATCGATATTTGGTGTCTTTAAAAATGGGTATCTCTTAGAGAACCCGATTGCGTCATAAGGTTGATCATCAACCAAAACAAAAAGGAAGTTTGGTTTTTTATTGTTTTTTCCAGCATTTAAGTTAAAAGTGGAGAGAATAATTAAAAAAATGAATAATCTAACCATCACAATAGAAAAATGTAAAAATAAAACTTAGAGACTAATAATTGTAGTTTTTCTAACAATTTTATGTTTAATTTTTTGATTATTAAATATTTATGCTAATTCTTTACGAATTTGATAATACGGTTATTGAAATTTAAAATATAGATTCCTTTGCTTAAAAATGATATATCAATACCATTGCCCGATGGACTAAGGTCAATTTTTTCACCATTCATCTTAATTATTTGAAGTTTCCATATTTCCTCCTCGGTATTGATGTTAATGTAATCACTTGAAGGATTTGGATAAATGATAATTTCTTCGTCTAACTCAAGTGAATTAATAGACAGAAACTCATCATCTGGATTACACTCAATCTGCTCAAAATTATAGTTTTCTGAATCTAAATTGCTTGAAGAAACATATCTTGTTTCTGTGATCGATTTAGTTGACATGAATTCATTATATAATTCCCCAATCTGTGTGAAGCTATCATTGCTATCAAAGAAATTTGCAACTTGGGTTGTTGGGGGGAAGAAAGAATATCTTTCAATATAGTTTGTTTCTTCCAGAAAAGGTAATGCCAATTGAAGAAATTGCCTGTGCACCCATTCATTTCTGTGTCTGTTTGCATTAAATTCTGTTATCCATATTGGTAGTCCAAACATTTCGTGTACTGACTCAAGATAATTTACAAATCTGTTAAATACGTCCTGTGGATTGGCATTAGGAGAATTTTCAGGGTTTGAAGCCCAGTCATACCAATGAACTGCTATTACATCAATTCTTATATTTTGTTCGATGGCTTTTGAATTAAATTCGTTTAACCAATCAAAAACTGCTCCTTGCCTACAAGCAGGAGACACCATTCTTAAACCTGATTTAAGCAAATTTTTATAATATGTCAGCGAAGTATCTACAACACACATATTTCCATATTGACCTGATTGACCGTTGCAATCATCAGGTTCATTAAAAGCGAGTAGGTGAGTTGATTTATATTTATCAACTATTATTTCAATATCATTTTCATCATCTGCCGCTCCTTTACCCCAAGCCATAGGAGCATATTCACGATCTAAATCAGAACTTCCGTTATTACTCCACTTATAAAACCAATCGTTATTCATGTACTGAATATCACCTGCAGTCCCTTTTTTACTCACCCAATTCCAAGGCAAAACTCGAATAAATGAAATCTTATTATTCAAATAATTTGATAATTCCTCAACTATAATGTCTTCTTCAGAAGCTATAAATACTTTACTGTTTCCAGTACCATCATTATTTTCAGCAAAAGTTACCATATGCCCTCTCTTTAAAATAAACGAGGAAATATCATTATTTAGGTAAGCTGGAATTGACTCGTCAATAAATAAATCACTATTAGAGATATTACCAAATTCTCCGTTTAAATTGAAGTCAGAAAAAATTTTTAGCAAGGGTTTACTCACGATATTTGGTCTTATAACTGAACCATTATGGTAATAATTATCTATTCTTAAATTTTCAGGATATGATAATGTTTGATTATCATGATAGAAACTATCATGATAATAGTAATATGCAGTTGTTGGTTCAATATTATTTAAGCGTACCCATGATGTATTAGATTCAAAAATTACCGTGACTCCTCCTCCAATCGGATAAGAACCATTTAAATTAAAATAAGATGAATCTCCTAAAATTACTTGGCCGAGTCCAGATACTGAATGACCGTTTAGTTGACCATTAATTACATTTATTTTACCATTTTCACCAAGATTAATTTCATCATCTGCTATTACCTCACAGGTTATAAAAAGTTCAAATTCTATTATTTGACCTGGGTTAATTGTATTTTCCAATGGGATTTCAGATGTAGCCGTATGTTTCCAATTTAATTCATTAAAAAAATCATTATTTCCTGAAGCCCCTGTCCATTGGTATTGTTGAGAATATGAAATTAGTCCCATAAACATTAATAAAAATTTGAAATAATTTTTCATATTTTGCTTAAACAATACTATGATGTAAATTTAATACATGGTTGATAATAAAAAAATAATTTTATCTGTACTGATTTGTATTCATAATATTTTAATGATTACTGCAATTAACGATACATCTTCAGACAAGTTCAATGTATTATTTATAATAGCAGATGATTTAAATTGTGATATCGGTGCATATGGAAATAATGATGTTTATACCCCAAATATTGATAAGCTTGCAAGTGAAGGGGTTTTATTTGAAAATGCTCACGTTCAATATCCGTTATGTGGTCCCTCTAGAATTTCTTTAATGACTGGACTCTATCCGGATCAAACAAAATCAAAAGACCTGAGATTATTTTTAAGACAGACAATTCCTGACGTAATTACAATTGGACAAAGNTTTATAATGGANAAATACAATTCNGTNAGGGTTGGTAAAATTTATCATTATCATAATCCAAGAGATATTGGAACTTCAGGTCACGATGATCATTTCACATGGGACCAAACAGTAAATCCCTATGGGAGGGATAAAATAGAGGAATACAAGTTAAACAAGGTAAAAGAAAATTTTGATGGTGCTACCCTAAGCTGGCTTGAATCAGAAGGTCTTGATAATGAACAAACAGATGGTATTGGTGCTGAGGAAACCATAAAGTTTCTTGAAAAGTTTTCAAAGAGTAAAGAAAATTTCTTTCTTGCTTTTGGGTTATACAGACCACATATACCCTTTGTTGCTCCAAAAAAATATTTTGATCTTTATGAAAAAGATGATATGTCTGTGCCCTCAAATGGAAATGATTTTTTAAAAACAATTCCTCCTCCCGCAGCTAAATCCCTTAGGGCAAGAAAAGAACAAATTGATCTTGAATATAAAACAATACAAACAGTAAAAGAAGCTTATTATTCTACCACAAGTTTTGTTGATGCCCAAATTGGCAAAGTATTAGAAAAACTAAAAGAGACAGGGTTAGATAAAAACACTATTGTTGTATTTACATCTGACCACGGATATCATTTAGGTGAAAAAGGTCATTGGCAAAAACAAACATTATATGATAGGGCAACAAAGGTTCCTTTGATAATTTCTGGACCAGGAATTATTTCAAATAAGAAAATTAAAGGTTCTCCAGTTGAATTGGTTGATTTATATAAAACCATAATGGATTTGGCTAATGTTTCAACTCCAAATTTTGTTCAAGGTTACAGTTTAAAAGATGTATTGACAAAGAACTTAAAACCTAAAAGAAAGAGTGCTTTTTCTGAGTTGAGGGTAAATTTTGACGGGAAACAAGCCCAAGGATATTCGATTAAAACTGAAAGATATAGATTGATAAGATGGACATATGATGATGAAATTCATCACGAATTATACGACCATAAGTTTGACAAACTTGAAAATACCAACCTTGTAAAAAACACCGCTTATCAAGACACCTTGGATTTTTTAAAATTAACCTTAAATAAAAGAATTGAAGAGGCAAGAAAAAAACCAAATGGATTGGGGCGACAATTTGAAAATGCAAAACCAACCTTTGAACCAGTAAGAATACGGTCTTCCAAAAAATCTACTTTTTATTAAGCATAAATTTCAAAGGAATTTGAACTCTTTTAGCCCAATATTCTTCGCTATGCCAATGATTTTCAAAAAACAAATTCTTATAATTCCTTTTAGAATATCCGTTATTTAGAAATAATGAATCAATAACTTTTGAATATTGAGGGTAATGTTCATCCAGTCCTTTATTACCGTAATCAAAATAAAATTTATTTTTCTTTGAAAGCGGTATATTTTCTGACATGTATTTAAATATTGCATCGGGTAGAGGGTTGTTCTCTGTAACAAATGCCCCTGGCCAATGGGTTGACATGCAAATAGCTCCATCAAAAACTTTTGGATATTCGAATACAGCATACATAGAAATTAACCCGCCCATACTAGATCCACCGATTATGATTTTAAATTTATTTGAGGATTTTAAATAGTTGACTTCAACAAAAGGAATTACTTCGTTTACAATGTATTTTAAATATAAATCAGCATTTAGTTCTGGAGTTTTCTCTTTAAGATAATTTGAATCAGTTGCTGAGGGAAATGCTTTTTCTGGGAAATAGTCACTCCATCTTTTTTCCCCTGAATTATGTATTCCTACAATTATGAATGAACTTAATTCATTTTCTAAAATTAATTTTGATGCCCATTCATCTAATTCCCATTCTTGACCGTTCCATGTTTTATTTCCATCAAATAGGTTTTGACCATCATGCATAATTAATAGATCATGCTTTTTATNAGGGTCAAAATCNGGGGGTAGCCAAATGTATATNGGNCTATTATCTACGTATGATGATTGAAAATCATAAAACTTTTCGATAGAACCTAATTCNGTACTNGCTCNAGTGGANGTNTTTAGATTTTGTGAATNTAGNCTTANAGAGGTAATGAAAAGTAAAAATAATGTTCTCATATTCAGCTTAACTAATCAATGATTGGTTAAGATATGAAAAGATAATATTATTTTACCTCAAAGTTTGTGCAAGTGTATTTTTCACTTACNTCNANATTGTGTAAGCTACATAGAGAATTTGTTNANANATTCTCGCAGTTTANACAGCTATTACTTAATTGTAAATTTTCCATAAAAATNANATTTANTTATCAAATGTAGATTCAAATCCATTTAGAAACAATTTAAATAGNGTTNNATGAGAAATTTTTATTTAGACTGATTAGAAATTACCTATTTGTTAAAATAATTGAGCTGTTTTTGTTTAGGGTAATACTTTTTGTCCAGACATATTTTTTTTTGGAATGAATTTCAGTAAAAACTTTATTATCTACACCTAATTCTTTAAATCTATCTAAATCTAATTCCATAGTTGAATTGTTTTTATTTACAATATAAATAACGGTCTCATTTTCCTTTTTTCTTGAAATTAAATAAACGCCGTCAGCTGGTGCAAAATGAAGGGTTTTTCCACTGTGGATTGCTTTGCTGTTCTTTCGGAAATTTAATAGTGTTTTAAGGAATTTTTGCATTTCCTTTTCTGTTTCTGAGAGATTTTTACCTGTGAAAGCATTTTTTTTATCATTTTTCCATCCACCAGGAAAATCAGTTCTGATTAGTCCATGATCTCCGGGGTTTGCAGTATCTTGCATCAAAATTTCAGTTCCGTAAAGAATTTGCGGAATTCGAGGTAATATAAGCATCAGTCCAACAGCCATCTTTGTCTTTGAAACATCTTCCTTCATTTGTGTATAGATCCTGCTCATATCGTGATTATCATTGAATATTAGTAAAGAATTAGGATCATTATAGTAAAAGTCATTAGCTAAAGATTCATAAATTTTTATTAAACCTGAATTCCAGTTTTCTTTTTCATAAATTCCTTCATAAATAGCTTTCTGCATTGCGAAATCCATAGTACTCTTTAAATTGGATTGATATCCGTCTTTATTGTTATTGCCTTGTTGCCAATAAGCAATTCTAATAGGGTTATAGCTCCATTCTTCACCTACAATATTAAACTTGGGATACTCATTCATAATTCTTCCTGCCCAATTACTTAAAAACTCTTTTTCTGCATAAGGGTAAGTATCTTGTCTAATACCCGAAAGATTTAAAGTTTCAATCCACCAAATAGAATTTTGGATTAGATATTCAGACATAAATTTATTTCTTTGATTTAAGTCAGGCATAGTGGGAACNAACCATCCGTCCAACATGCCTCTATAATCCANCTCAGATGCATAAATATCCTGGATTGTGGANCGNCTGTGATTAGAATATACGGTGTTTTCATGAATGGTTTTATCATTTGATTTTATATATACATCCTGAAAATTTAACCAGTCATTGAATGGTAAATCTTCCATCCACCAATGATATAAGCCACAATGATTCACAATTATATCTTTTATAATTTTTATATCATTNTCATGNGCCAATGATGCAAAGTTTAAATAATCATCCATGGTCCCAAATCTNGGATCAACTGTGTAATAGTCGGTTGTTGCATATCCATGATATGATCCTTCTTTCATGTCATTAATAAGAATTGGATTTAACCATAATGATGTAAACCCCATATCCTTAATATAATCCATGTTTTGCGTAATTCCTTGCAAGTCTCCTCCATGACGAGCATAATTATCTTTTCTGTCAATTCTATTTTCTTTTAAATCCTTAACTATGTCATTTGAATAATTACCATTTACAAATCTGTCAGGAGTGATTAAATAAACNACATCCGAACTATTAAANCCTTCATTTTGTTCGTTTATGCTTCTTTTTAGTTCTAACTTATAGTCATAAATTAATTCTTTTTCTCCTTTTTTAAATTTTAGTTTAACCATTCCTGCTTTTGTTGAATTTGAAATAATCAGATCAATAAACAAGTAGTTAGGAGAGTCAGCTTTATGAATCTGTCTAACTTCGATACCAGGGTAATCAATATGGATTTTGTAATCACTTATTAGCTCACCCCTAACAAGAAGTTGTAAATTTTGATTTTNAAAACCTATCCACCAATTTGGAGGNTGTATTTTATCAATTTGAGACAATAAATTATTTGAAAAGAATATAAATATTAAAATTGTGAATAATTTTTTCATACTACAACGTTTGAAATTTTAAATGAATTATTAAATTTGCGTTATCCAGACTTAAACTAACCATTTTTGATTTTGGATAAATTAAACAAAAAATAAACTAAAAATGAAGAAAAAAACAAATTTACTATTGCTTTTTTGTGCCTTATTTTTTGCGTTCAACTTGCATGCGCAAACATCTGTTGATGGTAAGGTAACTGATGTTGATAGTTCTGATCCTATAGCCGGGGTAAATGTGGTTGTTAAAGGAACTTCAACTGGAACAGCAACTGATTTTGACGGTAATTTTTCCGTAAATGTGAATCAAGGTGATGTTTTGGTATTTTCTTATGTTGGATATTCAACGCAAGAAATTACTTATAACGGACAGCTTTCATTAAATGTTTCAATGTCTGAAGACGCTTCTCAATTAGATGAGGTTCTTTTGATAGGATATGGTTCTGTCAAAAAAGACGATTTAACCGGAGCTGCGGACCTTATTACATCTGATGATTTTAACACAGGGTCTGTTCTTTCACCTGAACAACTAATTTCAGGAAAACTTGCGGGGGTTTCTATTACCTCTGGCAGTGGTGCTCCTGGAGATGGTCAAACTATTAGGATTCGAGGGTTAGGTTCTCTTTCATTAACTAATTCTCCGCTGATTGTTGTTGACGGTGTTCCTTTAAATGATGGAGGAGTTGGAGGGTCAAGAAATGCTTTAAATTCTATTAATCCTGCTGACATTGAGAGTATGACGGTTTTGAAAGATGCATCAGCTACCGCAATCTATGGTTCAAGAGGAGCTAATGGTGTTATTTTGATCAGTACTTTTAAAGGGAAGGACTCTGATTTCAAATTTAACTTTACCTCAAAATTTTCTACATATTCACCTATTGATAGAGTCGATGTATTAACCGCTACTGAATTTACTGAAATGATAACATCTTCTGGTGATCAGGCATACATTGATCAATTGGGTTCAAATGAGACTGATTGGCAAGATGTAATTTATCAAACTGCATTAGGAAAAGAATATAACTATAGTATAACTGGAAACAAATACGGAATTCCAATGAGAATATCGTTAGGTATGGGTGAGCATGATGGAGTTCTTTTGGGTGATAAATTCAACAGAAATACAGCTTCTCTTAATTTAAATCCTTCATATTTAGATGATAAACTAGATATAGATTTTAACATCAGATATATGGATACAAAAAATGATTTTGCAGATAGAGGGGCGATCGGAAACGCAGTTAGGTTTGATCCTACTAAGCCTGTTTTTAATGGTTCTCAATATGGTGGATACTATGCATGGATTGATCCAGCGTCAGGAAATCAATTTGCAATTGGGGCTCCTACGAATCCACTTGCATTATTAAATCTTATTGATGATAATTCACAGGTTGAAAGAATTATTTCTAATATAAAACTTGATTATGAATTACCATTTGTTGATGGGTTAAGCGCAACAGTAAATTTAGGATATGACGATGCTAGTAGTAGTGGTAGTAGAACTACATCTGAACTTATTCCTACATCAGATCCAACATGGAATGGATCATTGTCAACTTATACACAAAGTGCTACTAATACATTATTAGATGCATATTTGACATATGAGAAATCTTTTGATAATTCATCACTAAATGCTGTCGCTGGTTATTCTTATCAAGCATTTGAATTTGATAATTTCTCTTATGATAGTGAAGCGGAAGAGGACGGTAATGATTATGAATTTATTGACAAATCAAAAAATGTATTACTTTCTTATTTCGGAAGATTAAATTATGATATCCAAGGTAAGTATTTGTTTACTGCAACAATGAGAGCTGATGCTTCATCAAAATTAAATCCTGATGATAGATGGGGATTCTTNCCTTCATTTGCAATGGCNTGGAATGTTGATCAAGAGGATTTTTTNAAGGGATATATTTTTGATTCTTTAAAACTTAGATTGGGATATGGACAAGTNGGAAATGTTAATGGTTTGGGTGATTACAAATTCTTAACAAGATATACAGGAAGTACTTCAACTGCTTATTATCAATTTGGTAATACATTCTATCAGACATTTAGACCTGAGCCAATAAATCCTGATTTAAGATGGGAAATTGGTGAGACATTAAATATTGGGATTGATTATTCTATGTTTAATAACAAGCTAAACGGTTCGGTTAATGTTTATCAAAAAACTACAAAAGATTTAATTGCATATACACTAGTTGATCCTTTTACAAATTTTGGAAACAGAATAGACGCCAATATTGGTGATATGGAAAATAAAGGNGTAGAATTTACATTTAATGTCCCTTTAATGAAGACTGATGATTATGAAAATATTTTAGACTTCAATATTGCATTTAATGATAATGTTGTTACAAGGTTGCCTGATCAGCAATTTATTGGTGGTATTTCTGGAGGTGTTGGTAACACTATCCAAACACATGTTGAAGGTGAAGCTCCTTACAGTTTCTTGGTTTATCAGCAGGTATATGATAGTTCTGGTAAACCAATAGAAGGTGTTTATGTTGACAGGAATGGTGATAATATAATCAATGATGACGATAGATACATTAAAGAAGATCCTTTTGCTGATGTTATTATGGGTTTAACTAACTCAATCAGATATAAAAATTGGGATTTTTCAGTAACAGCTAGAGCTAGTATAGGAAACTATGCATATAATAATTTAGCTTCAAATGCGGTATTTAACGCTGCTGCTAGTATAAATAATATCCTAAACAACATTCATTCAGATTATTTGAGTACTGGTTTTATGGATTTCACTGAAAATTCTCTTTTGAGCGATCATTACATTCAAGAAGCCTCATTCGTAAAGATTGATAATATTTCAATTGGATACAGTTTCACTACGAATAATGGATGTANTATTAGATTCTTTGGTTCACTTCAAAACGTAGCAACATTTACTGATTATGAAGGAATTGATCCTGAAATCTATGGAGGTATTGATAATAATTTTTACCCTAGGCCTCAAACAGGTGTCTTTGGTGTAACATTCGAATTTTAAAATAAATTATGATGAAAAATATATTTAAAAGTTTTNTNTACATTCTCAGCTTATCAATTATTGTTTCATGTCATGATGATTTGAACCAATCTCCAATTGATCCAGACAGTTTTACTGAGGAGAATGTTTTTGCTTCAGTTGATGAGGCTAAAGGTGCTCTTGCTAAGTTATATGCAAGTTTAGCATTAACCGGTCAAAATGGACCTGCTGGAAGTCCTGATATTGCAGATATTGATGAAGGGTTCTCACAATTTTCTAGAATGCTTTTTAATTTAAATGAAATAACAACTGATCANGCAGTAGTNGGATGGGGTGACCCTGGATTACCTGATTTACATGGAATGTATTGGTCAAGCAGTAATGATTTTACTGAAGCCATGTATTACAGATTNGCTCAGGCTGTAAGTTTTAGTAATTCATTTATAAGCAATGCNTCTGAATTAAGCGGNGATCAAGTTGATACTTTTATTGCTGAAGCCAGATTTTTAAGGGCTTATGCATACTACAATTTATTAGATTTATATGGAAATGTACCTCTAACTACAGAAATTTCAACTGAATTACCTACTCAGAGCAATAGAACTGAATTATTCAATTTTATTGAATCTGAATTAATGGATATTGAGTCAGTACTATTACCATCTAACGAATATGGTAGAGTTGATAACATTGCTGCTCATGCATTATTATCAAGATTATACTTAAATGCTGAAGTTTGGACTGGTCAGAATAGATATGCTGATTGTGTTACTTATTCTCAGAANGTAATCAATTCAGGATACAGTTTAAATATGACTGATGCAAACGGNAATGGTACGGCATATGACGAACTCTTTATGGCTGACAATGATGTAAATGGTGCTCAAAATGAATTTATTTTTGCACTAAATTTTGACGGAATGCAATCTCAAACATATGGTGGGACTACATTCCTNGTGCATGCAGCTATCGGAGGTTCTATGAACCCTGCAAATTTTGGAGTTAACGGAGGTTGGGGAGGTTTAAGAACNACNAAAAATCTGGTAAATCAATTTGCNGTTGATCTTGATGTGTTAAATTCATCATTAGGNTCTCANTCTGANTGGGGATTAGTTGGAAGTGCTACTCCAAATGGATGGAACGGTCCAGATTTAGAAATGTATCAAACNGGCTCTCAAGAATTTTCAATTTATGCTGAATTGGATTCTGGTGANCTGAAGTTTAGATTTAANGAAGATTGGGGNAATAATTTCGGAGATAACGGAAATGANGGNACACTGGAATCTGGTGGTGCAAATATTCCTATTTCTGCTGGAACTTATTTNATNGTTATGGACNTAAGNTCTGGNACCTACAGTATTTCGCCCTTTTCNAGTGANAAAAGAGGAATGTTTCATTCTGATGGGCAAAATTTAGAAATTGAATCTATCCCACCTTTTGAAGATGGTTATGCTGTAACAAAATGGACAAATATTGATTCAAATGGAAATCAGGGTAGTGATAGTTCTGGTAATTTTGTTGATACTGATATACCTCTTATAAGATTAGCTGAAATATATTTGAATTATGCTGAGGCTACATTAAGAGGTGGTGGAGGTGATACAAATACTGCTGTTTCTTTAATTAATCAAATTAGAGAAAGGGGATTTGGAGGTTCTTCAGGAGCTATATCATCTGGAGACCTAACACTTGATTTTATTTTAGATGAAAGATCNAGAGAGTTATATTGGGAAGGACTAAGAAGAACTGACCTTATTAGATATAATAGATTTACTAATTCCTCATATCTATGGCCATTCAAAGGAAATGAGCCAACAGGTGTTGGAGTTGATGAGTACAGAAATTTATTTCCATTACCTGCAAATGTAGTTGCTATAAATTCTAACTTAACTCAAAACGAAGGATATTAAAATATAGAATATGAAAAAAATAATATATA
>PBXW01000095.1 GCA_002727735.1 Crocinitomicaceae bacterium | reverse complement strand
GCGTAAGAAACGAAAGTGTCTACAACTATTATCCCTAAATCTAATGTCACCACACTATCACAACCTGAAATGTTGGTTAGGGTTTGATTGTAGATGCCTGACGATGTGTAATTGACTCCATTCCATACTAATGAATCACAAGCTGTCAATGCAATTGCAACACTATTGGTATATCCACATGAACCATCATCGATATTAGCCAACGGATTATATTGACAAGAAGAAGAATCTGTACATCCTTGTATCCAAGGATAAAACGTAGGACTCCAATCTACTCCAGCTTGCCAAGGCAACACCCCAAGCTCCAATGCCCCTATGTCAGGTGCAGTTCCATTTATAGTATGATTAATAGCAGAAACTGAAATACCACCATCAACTAGTAGTGAACTAGATAAGGGTAAATAAGTATTGGTATCCATCAAATCATAAAAATTAACTCCAGTATTGTCATATCCATTCCAATTATTCGAAGCTATTCCAGGAATAGGTATTTGATTTGCTCTATGAGCACTCATTTCTTCACTAAAGTTGTTGTATATGAAGGAACTATCATTAGAGTTATCTTCATCTAGAATAATTAAACCATTCTTTTTACTTGAAAATGTGGTATTATAACATATATAGTGATGATTTCCCTTTACCATTATTCCATTGGTTCGAACAGCAATGTTATGGTGCATTTTTCCATACTGGCCAGCTTGACCAGGNCTTCCTCCAGGCGCATCGAATCTTAATGCATATTTTGGTGTGTCATGAATATAGTTATGGTGTATGTTTGAATTTTGTACAGTAGCAGAAGTACCTTGATAAACNGATCCATCNGATTGAAGTGCACCAGTAGACCAAACATCATTATATGCAAACTCTGGGGTAGTTCCAGGNGCTAAAAATGCTGATGCAGCAGCATGATGAACAGTATTATANAGAAATTTATTGGCNTCTCCATTAAAATAAACTCCTATCATTAAAAATGGCAGCTCTGAAACNGTATAATCNATATATTGCATGTAACAATTTTCAACAATGTTGCTATCTCCATAAATTCTTAAAGCTTCACCGTCAGTGTATTCAAACAAGCATTTTCTAATAACACTATTATGTACTTCATTAACAGCCCCAGATTGNCCAAGGGTACTAACATTTGGAGCAACTTCAAATTCTCTTAGCATTCTTTTNGAGCAGTTTGGAAATGAAAANTGACATTCTTCAATAAGTATGTTGTTTGAGCTTTTNGCNAAAAATGTAGATGAAAAGAAATAGATATTTTTCAGTGTAATATTTGAGGAATTATTTATGGTAAAAGCATAATCTTGCACCTTCCCCTTTATCTCTCTTCCATTTGGATTTTGCCCATTATCAGCGTAGAGATACAAAGTTTTTGATGTAGTATCATAAAACCATTCATTTGGCTGGTCCAATAATTCTAGTTTTCCCTCTACAAAAAAATGATGGTGTTTATCCCTGTAGGCATTATTTGGAACAATATCATAGCTGAAAAAATTATCCTGGGTGTTATGTGAAGTTATTTCTCTATTAAATGTTTTAAATGAACCCACATTCATTATGCCAATTGCTCCAGTCAAGTCTAAACCAGTAGCACCCAAATCTTTTTTTGTTGAATCTACCAATTCAAAACCATTGTAAGATCCATTAGGAAAACCAGCAGTTGAATCAACTATTCCCGATGCCCAAGAATCCCATGTATATATTGATTTATCGGAGAAATTACCATTTGGCCACCTAGCCATAACCATCTCTTGTTGATCAACAAATAATTGCCAAATATGTTTATTTAAGGTTGTTTTGTAAATATTTCCAGCATAAGTAGTCCAACTGCTTTGAATAGGCATAGTTCCATCAAATACAACCCATTCTCCCATATAAGGCATGATGACAATATTGTTTTTACCATCCAAAATTACTTCCTCATGATAAGATCCTGTTCTTATAAAACATGTATCACCAGAACCCATCACCGACAAGGCTTTATTAACAGTTGCAAACGGTGAATTTAATGTGCCTGAATTTGTATCATCACCACCCATAGTAGGAGTAGCTACATATGTGTTCTGAGCATTTAAAAGTGATGCCCAACTAAAAACACTTATTAGAATTATTTTGCGTATCATAATGTCAAAATATAAGAAAAATGAATTCATTTTTTGAACTACTCTTAAGTGAGTGTAATTGAAGTACTTATAAAAAAATAATTGTGTATTTTTATAAAATGAAAAAAATTCTTCTACTAAGTTCTATAATACTATTTATACTAAGTTCTTTTATAGTCAAAAGTACGAGTTCATCTAGTGTTGTTAGTTCAACTAATTTTAGTCAACATATTGCTCCCATTTTTTATGCCAACTGTACTGGATGTCATCATACTGGTGGTGTAGGCCCTTTTTCACTGATAGACTATCAAGATGCATATAACATGAGATTTTCTATCCAAACATCTGTCTTAAATGGGGATATGCCTCCTTGGCCACCAGATACAAACTATACTAGATTTAGACATGAGCGCATTTTATCTAGCCAAGAAATTTCACTCATTGATGATTGGGTAAGTAATGGAGCTCCAGAAGGGGATCCAAATCTAGCTCCTACACCCCCAACTTATAACGCCAGTGGACCTCAATTAGGTGTGCCTGATTTGACTTTATCTGCACCTCATTATACGAGTAATGCCTTTATGGATGATGATTATGTATGTTTTACTATACCAAGTCAATTGATATCAGGTAAAAAAATAAGAGCAGTTGAAGTTGAGCCTGGAGTTCCGGAAATTGTTCATCATGTCTTGGTTTATTTAGATACTTCTGGAAATTCAACCCCAGGAGTTGAAAATAACTGTATGGGACCATTAGATGGCCTTCTTGTTGGTGAGTTTGCGCCTGGATCTGGCGCCATTGCTTATCCTGGTGACCAAAACTTGGCATTTGGCATGGATTTTCCAGCTGGTAGTAATGTAATTTTAGCTATGCATTACCCAGTAGGATCNCTAGGGGTAACTGATAGCACTAAAGTACATTTTTACTTTTACCCAGACCAAATCAGTAATTTTAGACAAATAGAAATAAGCCCAATACTTGTTGATTTTAACTTTTGTGTTCCACCAAATCAGCAAAAAACAATCAGCAATACTTTTACTGTACCAATATTCGCCCCAAGCTTGTCCATGTACGGAGTATTTCCACACATGCATTTGATAGGAAAAACCATTAGCACTGAGGCTGTTCTGCCAAATAATGACACTATTCCGTTAATCAAAATTCCTGAATGGGATTTTGAATGGCAAGGGTCATATAGTTTCCCTAAAATGCTAAAAATACCTCCTGGAACTAAAATTATAGGAACTGCNACCTATGACAATACAGCAGGAAATCCACATAATCCAAATACACCTCCTCAAACTATTTGTGCTGGATTCAATACTACAGATGAAATGTTTGTAATTTATTATTTATACACCATGTATCAAAATGGAGATGAAAATCTGGATTTAGACTCTCTAATGATGAGCGGAATGACAAACATTAGTGAATTAATCTTAGAAAAAAATAATGAACTATTAATCTTTCCAAATCCTAGTAATGGTGAGTTCAATATTGACCTTTCTACATTTATNGGAANGGAGCTANTAATTGANGTTTTTGANATAAATGGAAAAGTAATTTTNAGCAAAAANATNTCTAACTCTTATGGNANTAGTTACNTNTTGGATTTAGCTAAANTCAANAANACTTCNTCTCTNTTCTTNATNAAGTTNCATTCTAACTTAGATGAAATTAGATATGGAAAACTTATCATTAACTAATAACCTNTTTTCCTATTTATTANCTATTAACATTTCATACTTATTAANGTAACAGAAATNGNNTTTTAAAGGTTCATTATTTACCTAATCTTGTATTATAATANCTTTAAATAATGANNATGTATTTTAAAATTATTTTCTTACTNACCTTCAGTNNGGTATTTNCATTTAACCATGCNTTTTCAAACNATAGCAATGATACNATTAAAATTGTNTCATGGAATGTTCAAATGTTGCCNAGAATTTTTCAACCATTTACTAAGCTTACANGAAAAAAACAAAAAATTAGAGCNCCNAAAATCATTCAATATCTAAATGCTTCTGATTTTGACGTGNTAGTTNTGCAGGAAGTTTTTGANAAACCTATTCAAAAGCAACTAANAAAAGGACTAATTGTNAATTACCCTTATCAACAAGNNCCTATAAAAGAAGGATTTACATGGCGAATATCAAGTGGNGTTATGCTNCTATCTAAGTANCCATTTGAATTNAAAAAGAATGTAATTTTTAACACTTCNAAAAAGTCAGATAAAGCTGCTCAAAAATCTTGTGTATTAATTGAGGTTAGTATAGGCAATAAAAAAATATTTGTTGGCGGCACTCATTTAGATTCAAAAAGTAAAACATCTAGATTAATGCAGTATGACATCACCAAAAATGAAATTTTAAATGCATACATGAGTGATAGTGTTCCTTTTTATTTAGCTGGAGATTTTAACACTTCTAAAGAACATGAGGACTATAAAAAAATGATGGATATTTTTAATTTATCTTGCTTCTCTCTTGATGATGACAGACCCTACACATATGATGAATATAATACATGGAATGCTTTGGGATATAAATCATGGATAGATTTTATCTTTTATAACAANTGTTCAANTCACCAACCCTTCAAACAATATATATTAAGACCTACTATGTCTTATAAAGGANGTAAAATGGATCTTGCCGATCATTATCAAATAGTATTNGAAACTGTTATTTACTAAGTGCTTCCAATCGNTTCAANAATGGTGGNTGAGAATAATGCATGAAAACATACCAAGGGTGAGGATAAAGATTAGATAAACTGTCTACTGATAATTTTTTCAATGCCAATTGTAATGCCTCNCCGTCATAAGTAGTTTTGGCATATTCATCAGCTTCGTATTCATTTTTACGACTTAANANGTTCATAAAAAGGCCAATTAAAGTAGCAACAGGACTGTATAAAATGCTAAAAGCTAATAACCCCAAATGAAATACTACACCGCTNCCTCCAAGAGCTNTTGAAACCATAGGATTTTTAATGCACATCTCCAATAAAAAACACATTAACCCCAATTGAAGTATAGTCAGCAACATTGAGTTGAATATGTGTTTCTTTTTATAATGTCCAACCTCATGAGCTAATACGGCAACTAACTCTGGCTCTGTATGCTTTTCAATTAAGGTGTCGTAAAGTGCAATGGTTTTTCTTGGTCCTAAACCACTGAAAAAAGCATTTGCTTTTGTCGATCTTTTAGATCCATCAATAATGTAAATGTTCTTTAATGAATACCCAACTTTTTTACTGTAGTTTTCTATTTTTTCTCTTAATGAACCCTCTTCAAGTGGAGTTAGTTTGTTAAATATGGGTACTATTACATCTGCATAAAACATGTTAATTAGCATCATTAATCCTCCAAGTCCAATCCAGAGCCATATCCAAAAACCATCACTTAATTTTGTTGTAATAAATAATACTCCTGTTAATACGCCTCCACCTAATACAAGAGTAAGTAAGTACCCTTTTACTTTATCCAATATATAGGTCTTTAATGTTGTTTTATTGAAGCCATATTTTTCTTCAATAACAAAAATGGTATANCAGNTAAAGGGNATACTGATTAAATCGCTTAATACAAAAAACACAAGAAAAAAAGTACCAGTGTGTAAAAGATGATAAGAAAATGAAGATGAATCTGCTTCAGGTAAATAAAATATAATAGCATCGCTAACCCAGCCAAATCCGTAAAAATACAAAAGCAAAGAAGTCATTAAAAAACTTAGCGTGCTTGAAATTAATCCTACTTTCCCTTTTTCCTTGGCATAATTTCTTGCTTTTTTATAAGCTTCTTCAGAGTAGAATTCCTTCATGTTTTCTGGGATATCTTCTTTCCAATTTTTATCATTTATATAATTTAAAATGGTTGAAAACAAGTAATTAAACACCATTAAACACAACATGATAATTAGTAAAATTTCAGCATTCATTTTCAATAGAAATTAAATTTTTACAATGATACTATTTCTTGAAGATTAAGTTCATTTTAAACAATAGTTAATAAATAAATTGACATGAAAAATTGACTTTGATTTTTGTTTTTTTTACATTTATTAGCAATGTAGATGCATATGAAGTCTTTTTTGACCATCATATTATTTTTCTTTTTTAGCTATTTCCAAGCTCAAGAAACAAATAATGCCATTGGTTATTACACTAGTGGTTTAGAACAATACAATAAGCAAAATTATACAGAGGCTATAGACGAATACACAAAAGCTATTGAAATAAATCCTGATTT
>PBXW01000094.1 GCA_002727735.1 Crocinitomicaceae bacterium | reverse complement strand
CCATTATCACCCTCTTGGATAGAAGTGAAAAAATCTTTATTGATTCCACCATGTGATTTTGTCCATATAACATTACCATTGCTGTCAATCTTTAGTATAATGCCATCACTATTTCCTGCACTATTGTTATATGATTCTCCCGCAATTAAAAAATGGTTGGGATCATGTTTAGAACATACAATGGCGTTAGAGAAATCCCAGTCTTCATCTCCATATCTATTGGCCCATATCAAGTTGCCATTTTTGTCTACTTTAACTACAAAAATTTGATAATCTAAATTTATGCTATTAGAGTATCCACATGCTATAAAAGATGAATCATTGGTTTCAACAATGTCATTCCCAAAGTCAATATTAGGACCACCAAATGTCCGATGCCATTCCACTTGACCGTTGACATCAGTTTTAATGATGTATAAATCAGTTAAGCCATTGCCAAAACTTTCAGTGGCTCCTACGATACAAAAACCACCATCTTTAGTAGATATCACATTTTGACCTATGTCATTTCCTGCTCCTCCAATAGATTTAAAAAATGATGTTTGGCCATGAAACAAAATTGGTATTGATAAAAATAGAATGAAGATTTTTTTCATAAGGCTAGATTCATTTGTATACCAAGTCCAAAAGATTTACCCCAAGATGGAATAAGCCCCATTAGATTCATAAGGTGCAAATTGACATTAAAATTTTTAAGACTATACTGCATGTAGCTGCCAATTTGTAGTGTTGTGTAACCACCATAAGTAAGATTGCTACCAATCATAAATTTTTCTGATAAAATTTTGGTCGCAGTTAGATTTAATCTTGGAAAAAATTGACTGTTGTGCCTGTAAAAAATATCAGCAGAATAAGATGTGTTATTATGACTATAATTTATATGTCCATATGTTGAAAATGGAGTCATAGAAAAATAGTTTTTTGGAGTTTGCTCATTGATCAAATTGCTAGAAAATTCATCCGCTGTCGTATTAAAATTTATAATTTCCTGATATGATAATCCTTCATAGATAAAAGTACTGTCTATCTTATAAAAGTTAGTGTTGTTATTATAAATGAGTAATCCTAAATTTTGAACTCCAACTCCCCAATTCCATTTATCATTTACTTTTTCTTTTATTTCCCAATCTAATCCCAAAAGTTGCCCATTTTTCTCAAAAAAATTATTGGTATTCCCTAATGATGTTACATTAGAAGAGAGGCTTACTTCCCATAGGTAATCTTCATCAAACCGTATATAATTATCATCTTTAAAATCAAGCGTATTTTCAGTTAGTATATTACCAAGAACTAATCCAAAACGCATAGAATTGATTTCTACACCGCCATGTAAAAGTTGATAATTTCTAAAGTGAAATTCATTTTTTGATAGTGTAACCTGATCTAGATTTGAGTTGCCATCCAATATTAAATTGTATAGTTCTTGATGATATTTCCCTCCGAATGTTGCAAGCTGTTGAAACTCTACATAGTAACTATCTATTTTCTTTTTATTTAACTTAATTGATAAACCAAATAAATATTGAGCTTCTCCACCAGTTCTTCTATAACGATTGACAGGTTTTAAATTCCCTTTGTTTTTTTCATTTATCTCACCTCCAAAAAGTAATCTAGAAAAGAAAATAACAGGTGTATGGGTTGAGCCAATATTGAGGTAGTTTTTTGAGTAAAAATCACATTTAGATTTTCGTGTAGAATCATTTTCATTTGAAAAAACATTTAAAGCATAAAATAAGCATAGGGCTAAAATGAATCTATAACTTTTCATTCTACAGAGAAATTTGCGTTTAACATCATTCCCATTTTGTAATTTATATACTGATCTATCATTATTGGAAATGAGCTTAAGGTATCTGGTGAGTTGACAGATACATTCATAATTATTTTTTGTTCATTTAATAATATGGATGAATTGATGGAATCTAATTGCGCAGAAATTACATTCATAGAAGGAGAGACTACATTGTTATTTGCATCTAAAACACCATGTTCAATACAATTTTGACTAAGGGTAATTTGATTTCCGTTTAATACATGTAAATCAAAACAAATACTTTTTGGAAGCGTATTTTCTATTTCTAAATCTATAGTGGCTTCGTTGATCTTTACTACGTCAGATAACTCAACTAAAATGGTATCGATGTAGGTTAATGAATTAAAATTAAAAACTAAAGGAGTTGATATGGATAAATCTAAAGATAATGGTCGATTCGAAAAATAAAAGTCATTGAATCCAGTATGGTTACCCATAGGATTTGTTATTATGCTGTAAGATGTATTTATTTCATTTGGTAAGATGGTTAATAGTTCGCTTAAATTAGAATTTTGTTGGTTTATTAGAATGTTGGAAATACTATAATTAAAATCCCATCCTAAATCTTCTGCTCTATTGATATTAATGGGTTGATTAATTATATTATGGGTTAAATAAGAAGTGTTATTTGCTTTATTTAATTCCATTTCGTTTAAATAAAATTGAGCATCCATGCCAATCCCGTTTTTAATGATAAGATTTAATTCAGGATCTAGAAGGGTGACTTTATTGGCATCGAGTTTTTCCATGATAGGAATACTTGTGGTTATTTGATCTTCTATTTCCATATTGCCAAAATAACCTTTCATNTAGTTTATATTCATTTCACTCNNTTCCATNTCCNTGTTAATNTTTGAGGAAATATTTNCAGGNATAGTATCANCTCCNGATTTTACTTGAAAAGAAGTAGTAATNNTGTTAAAAGTTGTTCCGTTTTTTGATANGTCAAAGACATGGTTTTCTATAATTAATTCATCTTGAATTNCATTGTTCAAGTTTGATGAATTTAGAATTTCAATAGTGTCATAAAATTGATTNCCATTAGCATCATAGGCATAAGGTAGGTGCATAATGAGATAAAAGTCACCATCTATGTTGCTGGAAATGGAATAAGTGAATTTTAAACTNTTAAAAGAAACCTCTCTTAATTGCAAATCTTGAAAATTAAAGTTGTGATTTGAGGATAATGTTATTGGTGAAGTTTGATTGGGTGGAATAGCAAACGGTAATGGAAANTTTAATNCTTCACTAAAACTAAAATCTAAAGTTGGCAAAAAATCTTCTTGATTTAATTCAAATAGAGAGAAAGTGTCTAAATAGCTATAGTAATTTTCATTAGGATTGAAATAGAGCTTATCCATGTTTAAAAAATCTTTTAAAAAAAGACTGTCTTTAGAAATAGGTATGGAAAGATTTGAGTTCCAAGAAATAGGATTGTTTCTTTTAGCGCATCTTGAAAAAATGAATAGAGTAAATAATATGAAAATGACAAATCTCAACTATTTAAATATACAGTTTATTAATTATATTTTTCTTTCCAGATCTGCTTTATTAAATCTTTGTATGCACCTTCTTTGGGGTTTGATTGTGGCATATAAAACTTTTCTCCAGTGAGTTCTTCTGGTAAAAATTCTTGCAAATGCAAGTTTTCTTTATGGTCATGACTATANATGTAATTTTTACCATAACCAATGTCTTTCATTAATTTAGTGGGGGCATTTCTTAGATGTAAGGGTACACTTAAATCTCCATATTCACTCACCTTTTCTTGGGCTTTATTAATGGCTTGATAAGCTGAATTACTTTTTGGTGATAGAGCCAGNTAAATAGTGCATTGTGCTAATATAATTCTCCCTTCTGGCCAACCGATTTTCTGAATTGAATCAAAACATGAGTTAGCCATNACTAGTGCGGTAGGATTGGCTAAGCCAATGTCTTCAGCAGCTGAAATTATTAATCTCCTGGCTATAAATTTTGGATCTTCATTNCCCTCAACCATTCTGGCTAACCAATATATGGCTCCATTGGGGTCACTTCCTCTTATAGATTTAATGAATGCAGAAATAATATCATAATGCATTTCACCGTTTTTATCATAGTTAGCTAAGTTTTGCTGAACAATATGCTGNACAAATTCATTGTCAATAATTTTATTTTTCTCATCTAGCTGTTGGACAACGAGCTCTAAAGCGTTCAATAATTTTCTGGCATCTCCACCTGAAATTCTAAGTAACGCATCCGTTTCTTTGATGGTGGGATTAATTGATTTTATGGTTTCATCTTCAAGNGCTCTATCAATAAATTTTAACAANTCTNTTTTATCATGGTTTTTTAAAATAAAAATTTGACACCTAGATCTTANTGCAGAGATGACNTCAAATGANGGGTTNTCNGTTGTTGCTCCAATTAATGTAATTAANCCCTTTTCTACCGCTGCTAATAATGCATCTTGTTGAGTTTTGCTAAATCGATGAATTTCATCAATAAAAACTATGGCGTTTCGCTGTCCAAAAAGACCTTGTTTTTTTATTTGATCAATTATGGATCTCAGCTCTTTAACCCCTGAATTGATGGCTGATAAAGTAAAAAAAGTTCTTTCTAATTCGTTAGTTATAATTTCAGCTAAAGTAGTCTTTCCAACACCTGGTGGTCCCCAAAAAATCATGGAAGGAATATGATTATTTTTTAATGCTTTTCTTATAGGGCCATTTTCACCAACTAAGTGTTCTTGCCCTATAAAATCATTTAGATTTAAAGGCCTTATTCGTTCAGCTAATGGTGTATAACTTTCGTTCAATTTTTTTCTTTTAAATATAAATCAATTTTGAATGACAAGATGTTTATAAATAAAACTCAATTAAATAATTGTTTTATTAAATGCAGTTATTTTCAAATAAATTTAATTTATGCATTTTCATTTTATAGCAATTGGTGGTAGCGCTATGCATAATTTAGCTATTGCTTTACATCTTAAAGGTGAAAAAGTCACTGGTTCTGATGATGAAATTTTTGAACCATCAAGAGGTAGATTAGCCAAATATGGTTTATTACCTTCTAAAATTGGATGGGATGCTCGTCAAATTCACCAAAAAATAGATGCTGTTATTCTAGGAATGCATGCTCGTGAAGATAATGAAGAACTCAAAAAGGCTCAATCATTAAACATCCCAATTTTCTCATATCCTGAATTTATTTATGAGCAAACTAAAGATCAATTAAGAGTAGTGATTGGAGGTAGCCATGGTAAGACATCAATTACCAGTATGATATTACATGTTTTGTCAAAAAATAATATAGATCATAATTATATGGTTGGCGCGCAATTAGATGGTTTTGAATGTATGGTTAAACTATCCAAAACTTCAAAAATTGCTGTATTAGAGGGAGATGAGTATTTATCTTCTCCGATTGATAGAAGGCCTAAATTTCATCTATATCACCCTAACATAGCTGTCATTAGTGGCATTGCTTGGGATCATATTAATGTTTTCCCCACTTTTGAAAACTACGTAGAACAGTTTAAAATTTTCATTGAAAAAGTTGAAAACAGTGGAGTAGTGGTGTATTACAATGGAGATAAAGAGTTGACTCAATTGATCAANAAGGTGGATAGTCCCATTGCTAAGATTCCTTATGAAGCTTACCCNCATTATATAAAAGATGGTATTACATATTTAAAAACCAATGAAGGCCATAAACCTATTAAAATTTTTGGAGAACATAATTTACAAAATTTGAATGCGGCTTATAATGTGTGTGTAGAATTAGGAGTTACTTCCTCTGATTTTTTTGATGCCATTGCCACTTTTAAGGGGGCTTCAAAGAGATTGGAATTAGTTAAAATGTATGAAACTACGGCAGTATATAAAGACTTTGCCCATTCTCCTTCAAAGCTAAAAGCAACAACAGCAGCATTAAAAAAGCAATACCCTAATAGAAAGTTGGTTGCTTGTATGGAGTTGCATACGTTCAGTAGCTTAAATAAATCTTTCTTATCACATTATCAAAACACCATGAAAGAAGCAGATTGTGCTTTTGTTTATTATAACAAGCACACTTTAAAGCACAAAAAGCTTGATGATTTGAGCAAAGAAGAAGTGAAAGCGGCTTTTGGTAGTAATAATGTTAAAGTGGTGACTTCATCAAATGATTTAGTACAACAGCTCACTGAAATGAATTGGGAAAATCAAAATTTGCTAATGATGAGTAGCGGTAATTTTGGCGGATTAGATTTTACAGAATTAGCAGCACAAATTAGGAACTAAATTTCTTGTAGTAGATGAAATTTAAAAGGGAGATTATCAAAGAAAAAACCATTCCACTCAAAGTGAAAATCATTAAGTAAAGAGGAATTATTTTACCTGGTTTAAACATTTCCTCAATATTGTCCTGTTGCATTTCAATTAAGTCTTGTGGAGATTTTCCTTGGTAATATTCTGGTTCGTTTTTGATTTTTTCTTTAGCTAATTCCAATAATTCATCATCTTTTGTTAGCGCTATTAATGCTTCCTTTTTTTCGATAAGATAAGTAGGATTTACCCATTTATAATAACTAAAATAGTATGCGCTAATCCCAAGAGAAAAAACTAAACTTATTATTATTCCATTTTTAAAATTGTTAATTCTAGAAATATTATTGCTTCTAATAATTGAAACTCCAATGAAAATAATCATGATAAGTACATGAATGGGTATGGAAATTTCAGAAAATTTAACCTGAATATTTTCAGGAAATTGAAGTATTAATACATCAATAAGTACGGAAAGGGAAAGAGCAAAAAGTCCAGTTTTAATTAGCTTAAGCATATGCTATTAGCCATTCATTGAAACTAAGAATTCCTCATTTGACTTGGTTACTCTAAGTCTATCTTTCATGAACTCCATAGCTTCAATTGGATTCATGTCAGCTAAATGCTTTCTTAAAATCCAAACTCTTTGTAAGGTTTCTTTATCCATTAATAAATCTTCTCTTCTAGTACCAGAGGTTAATATATCAATAGCTGGGAATATTCTTCTATTAGATA
The DNA here is from genome assembly GCA_002727735.1 of Crocinitomicaceae bacterium. Lineage (GTDB taxonomy): Bacteria > Bacteroidota > Bacteroidia > Flavobacteriales_D > Parvicellaceae. The sequence goes on along the minus strand of PBXW01000094.1, from coordinate 652 downwards.
TTTTTCTATCTAATTGTAATTCCATATTTCCTGTTCCTTTGAATTCTTCAAAGATTACTTCATCCATTTTAGATCCTGTTTCAGTAAGTGCAGTAGCTAGAATAGTAAGTGAACCTCCATTTTCAATTTTTCGTGCTGCTCCAAAAAATCTTTTTGGTTTATGTAAAGCATTTGCATCAACACCACCTGTTAATACCTTACCAGAAGCAGGCATTACAGTGTTGTATGCTCTTGCAAGTCTTGTTATGGAGTCTAAAAGTATACAAACGTCATGTCCGCATTCTACTAACCTCTTTGCTTTTTGTAGAACAATGTTTGCTACTTTCACATGTCTATCAGCTGGTTCGTCAAAAGTAGATGCTATAACCTCGGCTTTTACACTTCTTTGCATGTCAGTAACTTCTTCAGGTCTTTCATCAATCAATAGTACCATTAGGTAAGTTTCTGGATGATTTTCTGCAATTGCATTAGCCACATCTTTTAACAACATGGTTTTACCAGTTTTTGGCTGTGCTACAATCATACCTCTCTGTCCTTTTCCAATGGGTGAAAATAAATCAATTATCCTGGTGGATATGGTATTATTTTTATCAGCCAAATTAAACTTTTCATCAGGAAATAGCGGAGTTAAATGTTCAAATGAAACTCTATC
>PBXW01000093.1 GCA_002727735.1 Crocinitomicaceae bacterium | reverse complement strand
TAGATGATGTTTGAGATTCATGTAAGGTCGCTTTGAATGAAGCAAAAGAAAGAACCAAAAACAACTCACGGGTTTATTAAAAGTAAAAGCCAATGATTTTGATAAAATTTTAGCCGAAAAATCAGACTTCGTCAAAATTGAAGGTGATCATGCTATTTGGGCAAACACTTGGGATGCTGCAGGGTCTGAAATACAGTGGTCTATGGTGCATTATGATGTTCAATTAATGGGTGGTGCAGCACTGCATAAAGGTAAAATTGCAGAGATGATGACCGGTGANGGNAAAACNTTNGTAGCCACNTTACCAGTTTATTTAAACGCNCTAGTTGGNAAAGGTGTNCATGTGGTNACAGTNAATGATTACTTAGCNAGAAGAGATGCAGAATGGATGGGNCCATTNTATCANTTNCATGGNTTAACAGTTGATTGTATTGANAGGTATCAGCCACATTCTCCTGAACGAAAAGCGGCTTATGATGCAGATATAACTTTTGGAACCAATAATGAATTTGGATTTGATTATTTGAGAGATAACATGGTGTCTGAAACAGAAGGTTTAGTTCAGCGAAAGCACCATTATGCAATTATTGATGAGGTGGATTCTGTTTTAATTGANGATGCAAGAACACCACTTATCATTTCAGGACCNGTNCCAAAAGGAGATGAACAAGAATATGTAGGTTTAAAACCAAAAGTAGAAACCTTAGTTAATTATCAACGAAAATTGATTAACGGACTTCTTAATGAAGCAAAAACAAAAATTGCTAAATCNGAANCAGAAGGTATAGACAAGAAAGAACAAAAACAACTATTTGAAGAAGGGTGTTTAGCTCTTTTTAGATCTTTTAGAGGTCTACCNAAAAATAAGGCACTAATAAAGTTTTTAAGTGAGCCAGGAGTAAAAGTACATCTGCAAAAGACTGAAAATTTCTACCTACAAGATAATGCTAAGGAGATGCCCAAAGCAGATGAACTTCTATACTTTGTGATAGATGAAAAGAACAATACGATTGATCTTACNGAAAAAGGGATAGATTTAATTTCTGGAGAGAACGATCCAGATTTTTATATTTTACCTGATATAGGGGAGAAAGTAGCAGAAATAGAACAACAACACTCAGATTCTAAGCAAATCATTAANCTTAAGGACGAGATGATGGCTGATTACACAGTTAAGGCAGAACGTATTCATTCCATGAATCAGTTGTTGAAAGCTTATACACTTTTTGAAAAAGATATTGAATATGTTGTCATGGACAACAAGGTGAAAATAGTGGATGAACANACNGGTAGAATTATGGAGGGAAGGAGATATTCTGACGGATTACATCAAGCTATTGAAGCAAAAGAAAATGTAAAAGTTGAAGCTGCTTCTCAAACATATGCTACTATCACCTTACAAAATTACTTTCGAATGTACCACAAATTAGCTGGTATGACTGGTACGGCAGAAACAGAAGCNAAAGAGTTTTGGGATATTTATGAATTAGATGTAGTTGTAGTTNAAACNAACAAGCCNGTCATAAGATTTGATCAAAATGACTTGGTTTTTAAGACTGGTAGAGAAAAATATCAAGCTATTATTAATGAGATTGAGGAATTAAGATCTGCTGGTCGACCAGTATTGGTTGGTACTACTTCTGTAGAAGTTTCAGAACTTCTTTCCAGNATGTTAAAGATGAAAAAAGTTCCTCATCANGTGTTGAATGCTAAACTTCATCAGAAAGAAGCTGAAGTTGTTACAGAGGCTGGGAAACCAGGGACTGTGACAATTGCCACAAACATGGCTGGTAGAGGTACAGATATTAAATTAGGTGAAGGGGTTAAAGAAGGTGGTGGATTGGCCATTATTGGAACAGAAAGACATGATTCAAGAAGGGTTGATAGACAGCTAAGAGGTAGGTCTGGAAGACAAGGTGATCCTGGTTCATCTCAATTTTTTGTTTCTCTTGAAGATAATTTAATGCGTTTGTTTGGTTCTGAACGAATTGCAAAGATGATGGATAGAATGGGGCATAAAGAAGGAGAAGTTATTCAACACTCNATGATTACAAAATCTATTGAACGAGCTCAGAAAAAGGTAGAGGAAAACAACTTTGGTATACGAAAACGATTATTGGAGTTTGATGATGTGATGAATAGTCAAAGAACAGCTATTTATAACAGAAGAAAGAATGCATTATTTGGTGAAAAATTAGACCTGGATATAGATAATATGATTTATGATATCAGTTTCAGTATCATATCATACACACAAGAAGGTTCGGATTATGAAGGTTTTAAATTTGATGTCATTACCAACTTTGGCATTGAACCACCATTTTCTGAAAAAGAATTTTTAGAAAAAGATATTANTGAACTTGCAACGGAACTATATCAAAATGCNAAGGAGAGATACAACAGAAAGTCAGCTTATATTCAAGAAAGNGCATTTCCTGTAATCAAGAATATATATGAGCAACAGGGTGATAAAATAGAAAATATCGTTATCCCATTTACTGATGGTAAAAGAGTTATGAAAGTTGTAGCTAAACTTTCTAAGGTTTATGAAACTGAAGGTTTGGAAGCGCTTAAAGCTTTAGAAAGAAGTATCACACTTGGATTTATAGATAACGAATGGAAGGAACATTTAAGAGAAATGGACTTCTTAAAGCAAAGTGTATACCACGCGCAATATGAGCAGAAAGATCCTTTGTTAATATATAAATTGGAAGGATATCAACTCTTTCAAGGTATGATGGATAAAATGAATAGAGATATAATTTCATTTTTAATGAAAGCTCAAATTTATGATACCAATGAACANGCTGTTACCTCCTCTCATCAACCACAAAAACAAGATTACAGCAAGCTAAAGACTGGAAGAGAAGATATAGCTCAAGCAACTCAATTAAACAAGGAAGCTGCTCAAAGAGATCAATCAGGNCCTGTAAAATCAAAGCCTATAATGGTAACCAAAAAGCCAGGAAGAAATGAAAGAGTAAAAGTNTTGAATCTTCAAAATGGCGAAACAAAAGAAATGAAATTCAAACAAGCTGAGCCTCTTATAAATTCTGGGTCATGGCAAATGGTAGAGATGGATTAATTATCATTTGAGAAATCATTAATCTATTTCATTATTTAACTTTATAACCATAACTTCAGCATTATGAAAAAAATAATATTGATTTTTTTGGTTTTTTTTATATCTATTGTAAAAAGTCAGATGTCATGGATTAATGGTATTTCCATATCACCATCAAACCCAACGGAGTTGGATTCCATCACTGTTTTTGTAGACTTATCTTTTGCATACAGCGATTGTCCATTAGATCATAAATATATATCNATTNTAGGAAATGATATCCAATCATCTTCACATCATTGTCAAGGNCCTATGGCTGCTATTTGCAATACAACAGACACGCTACAGTTAGCTCCATTGCCCTTGGGAACTTATAAATTAGTTCATACTTCAACATCAGGTTCAGGAGCTGTNCCTTGTACACCAGGGTTTNTTGTTGATGACGTTGATTCAATATATTTTGATGTAGTCAGTTCAGCAACATCTGACGTGACTTTCAGGGTCAACATGAATTATGTTACGGATAATTTTACCACCCCAGAATTGAATGGTTCTTTNAATGCTTGGTGTGGAAATTGTAACCCCATGCAGGATACATTAGGTAATTTAACGTGGGAAACAACATTGAATTTTCCAGTTGGAGACACAATAGAGTTTAAATATTCAGCTGATAACTGGTCTATTGAAGAAAGTTTAGATCCCAATGATTCTTGTACTAATGGCGATATAAACACTACAGTAAGACGTTTAGTTATACCCAATCAAGATACGATTTTGCCAGCTGTTTGTTGGAGTAGTTGTGATACATGTCTTCCACTTCCTTTGAGTAGTAATACTATTCATGATTNTCCTATATTAGTATTCCCAAATCCTGTGATTGATGAATTAAATATCCAACATAGGGATAATCTTAATATTGAAAAAGTAATTATTTATGATTCAAGAGGGCGTTTAATCAGAGAAGAAGTTTCTACTAATTTTTCTTTGAAAGACCTTTACCGAGGAACTTATATTATAAGTATAGTTTANGATGGAAAAACACATCATTATTTCATTGCTAAAAACTAAAATGAAGTTCTTAACTGATATTACATTTAGGATAGTTTTTTTGATTTTTACTTTTTGTTTTTTTTTAGAAAAAGCTACAGCTAGTGTTTTTTACGTAAATAATTCAACGGGAGATGATAATAACAATGGATTAAGTCCTTTAACTCCTTTTAAAACAATAGANAAATTAAATACTTTATTATTTAATCCTGGCGACTCNATATTATTCAAATCAGGGGAAGAGTTCAAGGGGATGTTTTGGGTTAAGGGATCCGGAAACCAACAAAATCCAATTTTTTTAGGAAGTTATGGTGGTTCAACAAAACCAATATTAAATGGAGATGGATATCAATCTTGTATTTTAATTTACAACGATGATGGTATAGTCATAAAAAACCTGCAATTGAACAATGAAAATAGCCATTTAGATAGTTTAGGNAATGTAAAACAACTCATTGGATTTGGTGGTGCTGCAAACACTTGGGGATCTGGGAAGAATGTTAGATTTGGTATAAAAGTAGTGACTGATACAGACTCTTTAAACTATTTTGTAATGGATAGTCTTGAAATACACCACNTTTTTCCTACACCATCATTATCATCCAACNTACATAAAGGNTACGGGATTAAATTCGAAACTCAATCTGATACTGCTAATAATGACTATAACTTAATTTCTAATGTTAATATATCTAATTGTTTTATTCACCATACNGGACATTATGGTATTTGGATAAAGTCAATTGGATTAAATAATTTAGATGGGTTTAAAAATTCAAATATTACTATAGAAAATACGCTATTTGAACATACAGGCGGATCGGGATTTGTCCCCAATAAGTCTATTGACGTCTTAGTAGAAAGTTGTGTTTTTAATCATACCGGTTCAAGTGATGATTCCAGAATGTGGGAAAGAGGAAGCGGTATGTGGCCTTTCGATTGTAAAAATGTAATCGCGCAACATAATTATTTCATGAATGCTCATGGACCGGCTGATTCTTATGGTGCTCATATTGATTATGGCAATGAAAATGTTGTTTTTCAATACAATTATAGCTATAACAATGAAGGAGGGTTTGTTGAGATTCTAGGCGATAATATTAACTGCGGATACAGATATAATATAAGTGTAAATGACGGATATCGTGAGGATCCAAATAATACTCCTTGGGATAAAAAAGGTAAAATTTTTTGGGTTTCCAATTTTTGCGGTAGTGGAAGTGTTAGGTGTCCTAGTTCAGGTTCTTTTATATACAACAATACTGTTTTCGTAAATGATTCTATCAACCCTGAAATTTATTTTTGGCCAAATATTGGTGACATTTTAATGTATAACAATATTGTTTATGTGGGATCCAGCGGTCAAGTTCTCCCTACATTAATTCAAAATAATTTAAATACTCTAGATATTAGCCATAATTTATTTTATGATTCAGCAAGAATTGATTTAGATACAGACCTTATAAATAATGCTCTCTGGGGTGACCCAGCTTTATTAAATCCTTCTATGTTGGGTATAGATGATCCATCTATGTATCAGATTCAGTCGCAAAGTCCAGTTATTGGAATGGGGAAATTAATTTCAGGTAGTACAGACCCTTTAAATTTTCTTCAAAACAATGGGGGGATGGATTATTTTGGAAATTTAGTTTCCTCTACAGCTTCACCAAACATTGGTGCCTCTAACCATTTGAATACGCTAATAGAAAATCAATCCAAAAAAAATAAAGTAATTGCCTATCCTACTTTTACTATAGATGAGGTTAGTCTTAAAATTGAAGGTTTTAATGGGGATTTAAGTACTAAAATTTATGGAACTAATGGAAAATTAATTTCTACACAAAAAGGAGAGATGATTTCTATGAAAAAATATAAAAAAGGTATATATATACTAGAGGTTCATTATAACAACCAAATGGAACGAATAAGGGTCCTTAAGTTGTGAATTTCATTAAAGGCTCCACAACAATGGTAATCCAAAATAAACCATTATCAGAATTAAGATAATAGAGATAATGTTGATTAATATACCTGTTTTTACCATATCAGAGATAGAGAGTAGTTTTGATCCAAAAACTACTGCATTTGGTGGTGTAGCTACGGGGAGCATAAAAGCGCATGATGCTGCCAAAGTTGTTCCAACAAGAAGCAGGTATGGGTGAATGCCAACAAGTTGAGCCAAAGGAATCATGACAGGTAATAACATGGCTGTTGTAGCCATATTGGATGAGATTTCAGTTATGAAATTTACCGCTGTTATTACCATTAGTACAACAACAACTGCTTGAGTAATTGAGATGGAACTTAATTGAGTTCCAATCCAGACATCCATTTCTGTTGTTTGAAATCCATTAGCGATAGATAAACCTCCTCCAAATAATATTAATATTCCCCATGGAATTTTCACAGCCTCTTTCCACTTCAAAAGAGGTTCGTTATGGTTTTTTGATGGAACAATAAATAAAACAATTGCACTTGTTATAGCTATCATTGAATCATCAAAATTAGGGATGAATGGAGTAATGATATATTTTCTACTAATCCAACAAAAAATNGTNNTTAAAAAAATGAGTAGGACTTTTTTTTCTTCATTTTTCATTGGCCCCATTTTATCCAATAATTTTTGGACTTCTTGTTTTCCCCCAGGGAATCCAGTTTTATTTAGTTTAAATGCAAACTTTGTAAGGTATATCCATGTAATAATNATTAAACTAATAGAGATGGGTAATCCAATTTTTAACCACTGGAAAAAAGAAACTTCTGTTTGTAAGTTATCTTCAATGAAACCGGCAAAAATTANATTTGGAGGAGTTCCAATTAAAGTGGCAATTCCTCCTGCTGAAGCACTGTAGGCNACTGATAGCATTAAAGCTTTTCCAAATAGTTGGTGTTCATTTTCTTTTGTGTCAGGATGATCATTTATTTGAGAGATAACTGATAATGCAATGGGAAGCATCATAACAGTAGTAGCAGTATTGGAAATCCACATGGAAAGAAATCCAGTAGCAATCATNAATCCCAAAATAATTTTATCTGTACTGCTCCNTAACCTTAGTATGATNTTTAAAGCAATACGCTGATGTAAATTCCATTTTTGTATGGCATTAGCAAGAATAAATCCTCCTATAAATAAAAAAATATATTTGTGTCCATAATTAGCGCCAGTGTCTTGAATTGACATGATATCACAAGACGGAAAAAGAATGATTGGCAACAAAGCTGTAACAGCAATTGGAACTACCTCACTAATCCACCAAATAGCCATCCATAGAATAATCCCCATTAATCTAAGTCCGCTTAACCCCATTTCGTTAGGTGGTTCAAAGAAGAAGCTTAGGAAAAATAAAGCTGGTCCTAAGAAGGTAAATATATATGATGAATACTTTTTAATTTTTTTGAATTTACCAATTTAAAAGATAAGCAAAAATTAAGGGGGCTACTATTGTAGCATCAGATTCAATGATAAACTTAGGTGTATCAACATCTAATTTTCCCCATGTGATTTTTTCATTTGGCACAGCTCCAGAGTAAGAGCCATAGCTTGTTGTAGAATCACTTATTTGACAAAAATAACTCCAAAAAGGAGTGTTTGTGTTTTCTAAATCTTGGTATAACATAGGAACTACGCAAATGGGAAAGTCTCCAGCTATTCCGCCACCAATTTGAAAAAAGCCAATACCTTCTTTACCAGCTTCATTGGAATAGTANTTGGCNAATTCCATCATATATTCTATACCATTTTTNATGGTATTNGGANTCAATTCTTTTTTAATGCAATAGGAAGCGAAAATATTTCCTAAAGTAGAATCTTCCCATCCTGGAACAACTAAGGGGAGGTTTTTTTCTGCAGCAGCAATCATCCAGCTGTTTTCTGGTGGTATTTGATAGTATTGTTCTAAAACACCAGAAAGCAATAACTTATACATAAATTCGTGGGGTAGAAATCTTTCTCCATTTATTTCTGCCTCTTTCCAAAGTTCATATACATGTCCTTGCAATCTCCTAAAAGCTTCTTCTTCAGGGATGCAGGTGTCAGTTACTCTATTNAGACCTTTATCTAAAAGTGCTTTTTCCTCTATGGGAGTTAAATCCCTGTAATTAGGAACCCTTTTATAATGTTTGTGGGCCACTAAGTTCATGATGTCTTCCTCTAAATTTGCTCCAGTACAAGATATTATATGGACTTTNTCTTGTCTAATCATTTCTGCCAGTGATTTACCAAGTTCAGCAGTACTCATTGCACCTGCAAGACTAACTAACATTTTCTTGCCTTGGCTCAAGTGTTTTTCATATGCTTTAGCAGCATCAACAAGGGCAGCTGCATTGAAATGCTTATAATGTTCGTGTACAAAATCTTTTATTTTCATGAGCTGCAAAATTTATAAGANAGCATTTTATAATACAATTTAGCCGCTAAAAAATTTGGTGCATGTAAGCCATCAATAGGAGCTAATTCTACAATATCAAATCCAACTACATTTTTTGATGTAAAAACCAATTTTAAATATTGAATCATGTCATTCCATTGTATTCCTCCAGGTTCTGGTGTGCCAGTTGATGGCATAATGGATGGGTCAAAGGCATCTAAATCCAAAGAAATGTATACATCATCTGTAAGATGATTAATGCTANGATTCATCCATNTAGGATGGCCATACATCTTTTCAGNAAAATACACCTGATTTCTATTCATAAATTCTTCTTCACTAATATCCATAGATCGAATGCCTACTTGAACTAAATTACAATTTTTGCTGGCATCGTGCATGGCACAAGCGTGGCTGTATGGATCTTCTAAATAGGAAGGTCTTAAGTCGGCATGGGCGTCAATATGTAAGACACTTAGGTTTTGNAATTTTTCATAAAAGGCTTTTATAATACCAATGCTTATAGAGTGTTCTCCTCCAAAAAAAGTAAGGAATTTATCTTCTTTAAGTAGTGAAGTGGTGTTTTCATAAACTTTANNAAACATCTCNTTAGATGATTTAAATTCACCTATTTCATTTAGTATNTGAATACCTTTTTTATACACTTCTGATTGAGTTTCTATATCATAAAGTTCCATGTGTTGCGANGCTTCTANAAAAGCTTCAAAACCTTTNTCNGCTCCTTTNCCCCAACAGCTTGTGCCATCATATGNAATAGGNTGTAAAAGAATATTTGCTGATATTTTTTCACTATAAGCCTCTTCTATACCTGCAAAATTTTTCATGTTAATTGTACCCTAATAAATTAAACATTTCTTCTACTGATTGTTCGTTACGATATACATAATCTGTGTAATTCCCATTGTCATCTTTGTCAATAATGATATGTTTTGGCGCAGGAATTAAACAGTGTTTTATNCCACCGTAACCACTGAGCGAATCTTGATAGGCACCAGTATGAAAAAAGCCAAGATAAAGGGGTTCTTTATCATCTTCTGGAAAATGGGGAAGGTGTACTTCTTGATTAAAATCTTCAGAATTATAATAATCAGAATGATCGCAGCTAATTCCACCAATATTTACTCTTTTGTATTCATTTTCCCATTTATTGATGGGTAATAAAATAAATTTTTCATGTATNGACCATGCATCGGGAATGGTATTCATTAAACTATTGTTGATGAGGTACCAGCTTTCAGTATCATTTTGCTTTTTTTGCTCGAGCACTTCAAAAATTATAGCCCCACTTTCTCCAACNGTGTATTTTCCAAATTCTGTAAAAATATCAGGNTGTTGTATATTTTCATTGTCGCATNCTTCTTTAATNTTTTTAACTATTTCATCTNTCATATAATTATAGTCATAATCAAAACCAAGATTATTTCTAATGGGNAATCCACCTCCTAAATTAAATGCATTGAGAGAATCAGATTGTTTTTTTAGTTCAGCATANAGTTTAAGTGCTTTTTGAAATTCNCCCCAGTAATACATGCTGTCTTTAATTCCAGAATCCACAAAAAAGTGAAGCATTTTTAAAGANACATTTTCATTGTTTTTAATTTCATTTTTGTAAAAGTCAATAATTTCAGTATGTCTTATCCCCATTCTGGAGGTGTGATAAGATGACTGAGGCTCTTCATTTATAGCCATTCTCAGGCCTATTTTTATCTTTTTGCTTGTCCCTTTTAGGAGTTTTGACAATCGTTTTAGCTCAGGTTTATTATCAAGAACAACCAAAACATTCTTGAATCCATCATCATAAAGGGTAATTATTTTTTTTAGATATTCCTCCGTTTTATATCCATTATTAATGATGATAATCTCTTTATTTATTTTTTGTTCTTTATATAGGTTTATAATTAAATCTATATCGAACGAAGAAGAAGTCTCTAAGTGTACATTCTCTTTTAATGCAGAGCTTATGATATGTGAGAAATGATTACACTTAGTACAATAACAATAATGGTATTTACCATTATATTGGTACTTGTCAATGGCTTTTTGAAATAGTGTACGAGCCCTTTTAATTTTTGCACTTATTTCGGGTAAATAAAATAGACGAAATGGGGTGCCATATTTATCTATAAGGTGTTTAATGGGAATACCATGAAAAGTAAGCTGACCTTCTTCAAGATTAAATCCTTCTTGAGGGAATTGGTAAGTTTGATTTATTAGGTTAAAATAGGTATTTTTCATTCATCAGAAAAAAGGAAAATAAATGTATTCCAAAAAAGAATAAGTTTCACAAATTTTAATTTAATTTCATATACATTAAAAATCAAATGAAGTTTAGTTTAATCATAGTTAGCATTTTCTTTGCTCTAAACAGCATAGCTCAATCGGTTGTAGTTCAACCTTACTTACAAAACCTGACAGAACAAAGTGTGGTTGTTATGTGGGAAACCGAAGAGGCTAATTCTTGGTATTTAGATTGGGGAGTTGATCAAACTTTTGGTCAAACTGTTGCTTCACAATCCACATCTTTATTAAATACGGGTAATTTTATTCAAAGAGTAAAATTAACTGGTCTTGTACCATCTCAACGATATTATTACAGTGTAAGAAATAATAATTATAGCTCTGCAGTTTTTTCATTTAAAACAAATGAGCTTACAGCTCAAGAAAGTAAAACGGTATTGGTTGCAACAAGTGATATGCAAAAAGATCATGCTAACCCTAATAAGTTTAATGAAGTTGTAGTTGATGGTATAATTCCCTATTTCACTAATGATGTTCAATCTCCAATTAATGAACATATTGATTTTTTACTTTTTCCTGGGGATTTAGTAGACGATGGATCCAAACATCATCATTGGACTGATGACTTTTTTGATCAGGGTAAAAATATTTTGAGTTATATTCCATTGTATCCAGTTCTCGGCAACCATGAAAGAGACCACGCTTTTTATTTTAATTATTTTGAATTACCCAATAACGGAACTCCTGGATTCGAAGAACATTGGTGGTACAAAGACCACTCAAATATTCGCATTATTGGTATGGACTCTAATGGTGATTATCGAATTCAAGAACAATTGGATTGGCTAGATAGTATTTTGTCTTTGACAGCTTCAGACACAACAATCGATTTTGTTTTTGTTCAGTTACACCACCCTCATCATTCTGAATTATGGCCTGAGGGTAATACAAGTTTTACTGGTGAAATGATTGATAAAATGGAAGCCTTTAGTTCAAATTCTGGTAAGCCATCTATTCACTTTTTTGGGCATACTCATGGATACTCAAGAGGACAATCTAGAGATCATCAGCATCTAATGGTGAACGTAGCTTCTGGAGGTGGAAATATTGACTATTGGGATGAATATTTCCAGCAGGACTATGAGGAATATATAATATCTCAGGATGAATATGGGTTTGTAATAGTTGAAGCAGAAGCTGGAGAGCATCCAAAATTTGTATTGAAAAGAATTAGTTTAGGAAATGAACATAACCTCAAAAACAATACTATTGAAGATAGTTTAGTCATTTCATTAAATAACCAGTCACCAGAAACACCTGAAGTGATATATCCAATTATGTCAGATTCTGTTAATCCAGAAGATTTTGATATGAATGCTACTCTTTTCATGGACTATGATATGCATGGTCATGGGGCATCACATTGGCAGGTTTCATCAGACAGTACAAATTACACCAATTCCATAGTTGACCGGTGGGTTCAATATAAAAACCTATATAAAGACCAAGATTCACAAGAGGGCGTAGATTTAAGTAGGTTGAATATTAAAACGCTATTACCTCATCAAACCTATTATGCAAGAGTTCGGTATCGTGACAAAGGGCTAAAATGGAGTAATTGGTCAAATTCTGTTCAATTTCATACCAAGGCGTTTAGTCAATGGGTATTGTTTCCCAACCCAACTACATCAACCCTAAGAGTGAATATACCTCTTGATGAACAGCAGCACATGAGTGTTCTTTTATACAATCAAAAAGGAAAACTAGTGCAAAGCTACAGTCATATACACCCCCCTGTTTGGCATCTTGATACTTCTTCTTTAAAAAGTGGTAATTATATTCTTCATTTTAAACAACAGGATAATTTGCTCCAGTCTTTAAAGTTTATTGTTTTATAATTTATTGGCATGTTTAAGAAGTTTCGCATTAATACAGGTTGGGTATTTACTATAGCCACAGGTATAATGTTGATTTGTCCTGGATTGGTTCAAGATGGTATGTTTATGGATGGTCAACAATATGCTTGTGTGGCCAAACAACTAGCAGATGGAAATGGCGCGTTTTGGTTTCCTCATTTATCCGCTACATGGTCAAAAGCAGGTTCTTCTTTTTTTATGGAACATCCTCCATTAGTTTATGGTATACAATCGTTTTATTTTTATGTTTTTGGCAGCAGTCTATATACGGAAAGAATTTATGATTTTTCCATTTTAATATTATCTACAATTCTCATTTTACAAATATGGGTTAGTATTTTTCGTGAAAAAGAAGCGCTAAAAAAAATGAGTTGGTTGCCTGTATTATTGTGGTTAATTATCCCTGTTAATTTTTGGGCATTCCAACATAATATTCACGAACTTACTTTAAGTTTTTTTGCATTGGGCGCAGTTTTGGGATGGATAAAACATATACAATCTAATAAGATTTGGAGTTGGTATTTATTCATTTCTGTAGGATGTTTGTTAGGTTCATTTCTATGTAAAGGCATAGTAGGGTTGTTCCCGATAATAGTGGGATGCTTATATGCTATTTTACAGCTTGAATCCTGGAAGAGATTGATGATTTCGTCCTTAATTTATGTGGTATTATTTTTTGTAGTTATACTGTTATTATTAATGGATCAGCAGGCATATGAAAGCCTCAGTTACTATATCAAAGAACGTTTATGGTATAGAGTAAACGAAGAACCTGTTGTAAATAATAGGTGGATTATAATTGGCCAGTTAGCTTTAAATCTTGCTCCTTTAATTTTGCTAGCAGCAATAAGTTATAGGTATATAAAAATTAAAAAACTTAATTGGAAATATCCTGAAATGCAATGGTTTATCCTAATAGGATTATCGGCTTCCGTTCCATTAATATTAACTCACGTACAGCGCAATTTTTATTTAGTGCCTAGCTTACCCTACTTTGCCATATCGTGTGCTCTTCTTATAGTTCCTTTAGTACATTACTTTAATAAAAAACCTTGGGATAAATTAAAGAAAATAGTTGGGGCTNTATCACTNTGCTTTTTATTAATTGCTTTAGCGNTNACNGCTTTTAGNATTGGAAAGACTAAGAGAGACCATTTATTGTTGCAAGACGTATATCAAATAGGACAAATTGTTCCAGAAAATAGTGTTGTTGAGGNNTCTAAGACTCTTGTTGAAAATTGGCCACTTCAAATGTATTTAATTCGTTATTTCAATATTGCATTAACAAGTTCTACTGAAGAGGCTGATTTTTATCTAACAGAAAAATCAGTATCATTTAAAAATGACAAGAAATTGATTAATGATAATTTAAATTATTATCAGTTATTCAAAAAGTAGTTAAATTTAACGTTCACTAATACAATCAATCACAACAATATCTCCTACCATACAGATACTGGCAGATAAATTTTGGTTAATATGGTAACTGACCCACACTTTTTGGTTGTGTTTTGGTTGAATGTCGAAATCAGCTAAATTAACGGGTTCGATTTGATCACCATTATTTAATCTAATGGTATAGCCACAACCATCTATCTGGTTGTTTTCTATTCTTGCTTTTTCACTATTAACGCATTCATTTTTGTTACATGCTAAAAGGGTGCAAAAAATAATTGTTGTTGTGATTAGTTTTTTCATAAACGTTATACATATAGAATATTTGATAAACGTAATTTTAATAGAATTGTTGTTTAAATATTTAACTTAAAAAGTGCTAAAAATTTTGGAATAAAAATTATACCTCCTACGATAACTGAAACAATGGCAGCAACAAGTACAGCACCAGCACTATAGTCCTTAATTTTACCAATTTTCTCATTCCAATTGGGTTCTACTATATCNGCTAAGTTTTCAATGGCCGTATTAATAAGCTCAGTTAATATAACTATGCCGGAAACAATGGTAATTGCTACCCATTCCATGAGCTCCAATTTAAANAAAAGCCCTAAACCAATTACGATCAGCAACGCAGTTAAATGTATACGTGCATTGTGTTCATTTATGATTAAGTTTTTTATCCCTTTGATAGCAAAACGAAAACTCTGTAGTCTTTTTTTTATAGAGAAATTTTCTTTTTTGGGCATACTATAAAAGCTGAAAACACATTTAATTCTAAAATAAGAAAATTAAAATATAATTTTTTAAAAAAGGATTAATCCACCTAGAAAAATCACCATACCTACCATCATAAGTACAAGAGTAAATGGTAGAATATCTTTGGCTTTTAAACCTGTTATGCCCAATAGTGGGAGTGCCCAAAATGGTTGCATCATATTAGTGAGTTGATCTCCATAAGCTAATGCCATAATACTTTTATTTAAAGGGATGCCCATTTCCAAAGCAGACTGAATAACCAATGGGCCTTGAACATACCATTGTCCGCCACCACTTGGAACGAAAAAGTTGACCAATCCGGCACTTAAAAAGGTATAAATAGGATAAGTTAGTTCAGTAGAAATACTTTGAAAATAATGAGATAAGTCTTGAATTATACCCGTTGATTGAAAAATCCCCATAATTCCAAAATACAGGGGAAATTGGAGAAGTATACCTACGGTTCCTCCAATGGCTTTTTGTGATGCTGCCAAAAAATTCATGAAGCTGCCATGACTTAATAAAGCCAAGCCAAGCAAGCTTAAATTCAAAAAATTTGGTGTTATAAATTGAAATGATAAAGTGTTGGGATGTTGTAGAGCTAAGAATACACAAAAACAAATGATGGCACTACCTAGTATTTTTCCCGCTAAAATTGAATGGTCTAATTTTTCTGCACCAATCAAATTAGTAGCGTTGATTTGTTGTGGTAATTTAATGTAATTGTCAGGAATTTTTGTTTTTACCTTTTTTCCTAAAAAATAAGCAGTCAAAGGCAGTGCAAAAAGAAGTAAAAGTGTAACACATAAGTTCATGCTAGAAAAAACCGTGCTTTTGAAATCAATAAGATTAGGGACTTGTTCTTGTAAGTTAGAACTTGTAAGTGAAGCTAAATGACCAGGTTCAGCAATTTTAATTAGTGAAGAACCTGAAATACCACCATGCCAAATCATTAAGCCGCAATATCCTGCAGCACCAATTAAACCTACATTGATTGGTATTTTTTGATCATGCGCATATTCTAATAATTTTTTACAAAAAATAGCGCCAAAAACTAATCCAAGTCCCCAGTTAAACCAACTTACCATCAATGTGAATATTGTGATAAACGCAGCCCCCTTGGCATTTGAACTACAAATGGGTAAAAGTCTTAAGATGATTTTTTCAACAACAGGACTTAATGCAAGGATGTGTCCTAGTAAAAGCATCAGCATCATTTGAATAGCAAAGGCAAGACCATTGATATTCCAAAGCCCATCATTCCAATATTGTAAGATTAAAGAAAATTTACTTCCATAACCATCAATGTTATTTGTAGCATTTTCCCATGGCCAAAAAAAGGCAAATACCATGGTAAACAACGTTAACGCTATTGCTATGGTGAACGGAGTAGGGAGTAAAAAACGTACCCCTTTGATGTATCGGTCAAATAGGGTCATCTGTAGAATTTAGTTAGAATGGCAAATCGTCATCATCATCTCCAACAGGTTCAAAATCTGGAGCAGGTGGTGCTTCTTGATTCATGCCATCATCTTGCTTTTGTAACTTCCAAGCTTGGAGATTCACATAGTACCTTCCGTTGTATTCGTTTCCTCTTATATTAAATGAAACCTCCACTTCATCTCCTTCGGCTAAGCCTTCTAATAAATTGGTTTTATCTTTAATACATTCCAATTTGACATCTTGAGGGTATTGCTCATTAGTAGTGATTACAAATTCTCTTTTGGTAAAACCAGAATCCCATGATTGTAGATCCATAATTAGTTTTACTCTTCCATTAATTTTCAGTTCCATCTTTATTAATTATTAAACGAAAGTAAGGTTTTCCAAGCGGCATCCAAGTTATTATCATTCAAAAATGTTTTGGCTTTTTTGTGCAGTTCTATTTCAAGTGATTTAGCGTCATCTTCCAATGCTATAAATAGATCACTTAATTCAACCAATTTAAAATCATTTACAGCTGTTTCATCTGGTAAAGATTCTATACCACCTAATTTACCTAAATCATTTCCGGTCAAAATAGGGCTATCCAAAACTTCTTGAGGCATTTGGTCAAATCCAATCCCCCTAGTGGTAATGGGTTTTTTAATTTCAAACATGGAGTTTTTATCTGTTCTACAGTACCAATCTCCGCCCATTCTTGCAACCAAATCAATTTTTTCTTGATCTATCATTTGTTTGTCGTCTAATATATGTTCAGAAACATGCATTTTCAAAATTTTGCAAATGATAAGGTTTCCTGCACCCCCATTTTCACCTAATTCTTTTACTTCTATCACTTTACACTCCAATTGCACAGGAGATTCTTTCACTCTATAAGGTTTTATGGTTTCTGAAGGAATTGGAGTTAGTCCACTTTTAATGAATTCATCCACTTCTGGAGCATATGGAGAACTGGCTAAAGACATTTGTTCAACCATGGAGTAATCCACTAAATTAATAACTACTTCATCTACTTTTTTGACGTTATTGTAAGTGTCTTTATGGGCTCCAGTCCTACCACTTCTTGAGGGAGAAAACACCGCAACGGGGGGATTAGAGCTAAAAACATTAAAAAAAGAAAAAGGCGCAAGATTGGGTGTGCCATTTTCATCCATCGTGCTGGCAAAACATATCGGTCTTGGTCCAACAGCACCCAATAAGTAGTGGTGTGCTTTTGGTAAACCCATTTC
>PBXW01000092.1 GCA_002727735.1 Crocinitomicaceae bacterium | reverse complement strand
AATCATAGCTAGACTGAAAAAATCTATACCCGCCATAATCCACTACATTATTCATGAAAATGTTATAAGAAGATGAAAATTCATTTTTTGGGTCATTAATGGTAATATCACTTTCATAACTACTTGGACTTTCCGAACCTGGATATTTTAGCAACCTAAAATCATCTAGTTTCACACTAAAGGGAACATCTAATTCTCTGGAGCCATATCCAATAGAAAAAAACAATCCTCCACAAGAAACCATAGTTGGTATTGGTCGCAATGCAGCTTTACCAAGAACATAATCAGTTGATTTTTTACCATTTGCTTTTACTTCTATCAAATGTGCATCTGGTAATTCTTCATTTTCTGAGCTATTCCAAACCAATTTAGCTCTTTTCTCCACACTATTTATCATAATTTGTTGACCAAGAAATGAAAGCAAATTCCTGGTACTTACTTGATGTAAATTAGAAGAAGACAATGTATCTTGTGGCAATTGATCCATCCCTTTTTGACGATCAGCAACGGTTAAACTTGCCATATCTAATTTTTGCATTTCAAATGGAGCAAAAACTTGAAGAGTATCGTTCTGGTAGTAAAACCTAACAGCATCTTGTCTATCGTTGTTATTCAAAGCAAACGGAATACCCATTTTTTCAGCAACCTGCCCATCCTCTAAGTATAAATTTTCTCTTCCTGGAAGTATTAAATGTAGAAAAAGCTTACCACCAGCAACATCAGTCTGAAACTCAAGCTCTGCATTTTTTATCCTATTTATAACATTTACCTCTACTTGCCCAACGTTTGGAAAATCAAATTCAACAGATGGAAATGTGGTGTTAATCTCTGAGAAATAGTGTTGTTTTGTGACCTCCATCTGCTTTTTCTCATTATGAACGGCAACTTGCAACCATGGTTCAGAAGAATATATTTGTTGAGAAGATGTGTTTTCCTGAATAAGCATTACGCCTTCAAAACCAACATATCTTGTTATGAATGCACCAATTAATGCTATTATAAAGCCTATATGCAATAATAAAATAGACCATTTCTTCCATTGGAGAAGCTTATATGTTTTGATGTTGTTTACAAAATTTATGAGCAATAAAAAAAGGATGAGCTCAAACCACTTTGCATTGTAAATCAAAACTTTTGCTGTAATAGTATCATAACTATTTTCAATGAAGGTGGCTACACCAACAGAAGAAGCCATCAATAGCAGCAATAGCGCCATGGCTTTTGTAGATAATATGAAGTCTAGCAATTTCATTTAGGTGGCGAAATTAATTAAAATAAAATGCATAATAACAAGATGTGAAGCAATTAAAATCAGCTTTTAACTTTATTTCACTTAATAGCTAAACAATACTATATTTACGCAGATGAAAGAAGGTAATTTCAACAATAGCAAATTTACTTCCCATGATGGAACATCACTTACTTTATACGAATGGCCTGTAAATAAGCCAAAAGCTTACATCCATATTGTTCATGGAATGAGTGAATATGCTGCTCGTTACAATGATTTCGCTAATTGGTTAAATGAAAAAGACTATTATGTTTATTCTTCTGATTTAAGAGGTCATGGGAAAACAGCTGGGGAAATAGCAAAAGTTGGTTTTTTTTCATTTGAGAATGGATGGGAAAAAGTGGTAAAAGACCTTGAGTGTATTTATGCTAAGTTTCATCAAGATAGACCTTTGTTACCACATGTAATATTAGGCCATTCCATGGGCTCTTTACTAGCAAGATCATTAGCTATAAATTACCCCAATGTAGGAAATGCATACATCTTTTCTGCCACAAGCGGGCATCCAGGTATTAAA
The DNA here is from genome assembly GCA_002727735.1 of Crocinitomicaceae bacterium. Classification (GTDB taxonomy): domain Bacteria; phylum Bacteroidota; class Bacteroidia; order Flavobacteriales_D; family Parvicellaceae. Next base: position 4,131 of record PBXW01000092.1, on the reverse strand, counting down.
GGTGTTGGTGGAGAGCCTTTAGCCAAATCACTTGCTTTAATTTATGGAAAAAAAACGCGTTCTAAATTACTTAGCAACCTTACTTTTGCAGATTTCAACAAAAAAATTAAAAAACGGAAGACATCTAAAGATTGGTTATCTAGAGACACCGAAATTGTTGAAGAATATGTGAATGACCCCTACTGTATGCAAATATTCACCAATCAATTTTTTGCTGACCTTGCTCATGGTGTTTTATTGGTAAACAATGTAGAACGAATGAAAAAGATGAATAAAAGCACCCCATTTCTTTTAATGAGTGGAGCTGATGATCCAGTAGGTAATTATGGAAAAGGAGTTGAAGAAGTTTTTCAAAAAATGAAAAGTGTTGGTATTGAAGATATTGAAATGCATCTTTTTGATGGTGGCAGACATGAAATGCTCAATGAAGTTAACAGAAATGAAGTTTACCTATTTCTAGAAAATTGGATACAATCAAAAAACCTATCATGATTGCAAGCAACATAGATAATTTAAAAAAAAAATTACCTGACCATGTGGATTTGGTTGCTGTTTCTAAAACTAAACCTGCTCAAATGATTTTGGATGCTATGTCTAATGGTCATCTTGATTTTGGAGAAAACAAAGTTCAAGAATTAGTCAATAAATATGAAGCGTTACCTAAAACGATTAAATGGCATATGATAGGTCATTTACAGAGAAATAAAGTAAAGTATATTGCCCCATTTGTTCATTTGATTCATGGAGTTGACAGTGAAAGATTACTTAGGGAAATAAACAAACAAGCTAAAAAACACGAACGTAAAATTAATTGCCTTCTTCAATTTCATATTGCTACTGAGAACACAAAATTTGGATTTTCGATTGATGAAATAAAAACACTAATCAATCAAAATTTATTCAACGAACTGCAACATGTTAATATTTGTGGAGTAATGGGTATGGCAACATTTACTAGCGATACAGAAAAAATTAAAGAAGAATTTATTGCGCTAAATAGTTATTTTAAATCTTTAATTACTCATTTTGATAAAAACATATTTAACATTGTGTCTATGGGAATGAGTGGAGATTATCAATTAGCCATTTCATGTGGAAGCACAATGGTAAGGGTTGGTAGTGCTATTTTTGGCGAAAGAAACTAAATATGTCTTTATATTCTTATAAAATGATAATTTTGCAGCCAATTAAAATTTGAAATGGAAAATCAAAAAAAAGTAATTAATCAAATATCAAAAGACTTACTTAGTCAGGACCAAAATACTATTCAAAAAGCTTTGGACAAAACAAGATCTAAAGGAAATGAATTCTTAATTGACCCATTGATTAATCTATATAAAACCACCAAGAACGAAAAAATCAAAGAAGAGGTAAAAGCCATTTTTTCAGAACTTAAAAATGAGCAATCTCTTTCTTATCTACTGCCCTATCTTGAGGATGATCGAAATGATGTAAAAGAATTGGTTTTGTTTTCTTTATGGAGTTCTGGGATTGATGCTGGCGACCATTTAAATAATGTAGTAGAAGCTGCATGTAATGGCAATTATATGGTAATTCTGGAAGCACTTACAGTTATTGAAAACTTAGAGGGTCCCTTCCCCGAAGAAGATGTTTTTAATGCCTCAACACTTCTACAAGAACAAATTCACGATTCCCCAGATAGTTCTGAAAAAGAATTATTATCTTCTATGTATTCCATGTTACAAGAAATGTAATTTGAGCAATGACAGACTCCAACATTAATACAATTACAATAATTGGCGCAGGTAATGTAGGAAGTCAACTTTGTGAAAAATTAGCCAATTGTAATTTTAAAATTGACGGCTTAGTATACAACAGAAAAAAGCCAAATGAAAAACTGAAAAAANTTACAAACACNTTCAGNTTTCANGAAATNNATNAAATTTCAANCNATAGTGATTTNTANATTATTGCNGTTAATGATGATCAATACCAAAAAGTNATTTCAACATTNCCCTTAAAGAATAAATTNATTTTACATACATCNGGAAGTTTTGAATCTCATAAATTGGAGAAAATCACAGAAAGATGGGGATGTTTATATCCNTTACAAACNATNAATAAAAAGAAAGAAATTGATTGGNATNGTGTNAATTTNTTTATTGAAGCTTCCAANNAAAATGATNTTTNAAAGATTNAAGCNNTATGTNAAAAANCTGGATTNANGTATCATTTNGCTNATTCAAAAAAAAGAGAGAAACTGCACATNGCTGCAGTTTTAATTAACAANTTTACNTANCANNTNTTGAGTTCNGCTAAAGCNTTCTGTGAAAAAAATAANATTGANTACAACTANTTTCAGGANCTNCTTTTTCANTCCATAAAAAATGTGCAAGATGAAGATGCTTTTCAGCTTCAAACTGGNCCAGCNAAAAGAAAAGANNTTGATCTTATAAAAAAACAANTTGAACTNCTNGAAAATGAAGAATCTCTAAAAGAAATTTACGATCTTTTCAGTCAACAAATTATTCAAAAACATCATAATGAGTTATAAACAAAAACTNTCTAAAATAACAACNTTTGCTTTTGATGTAGATGGTGTTCTTACTGATGGNTCNNTAATTTTAGACAGTCATGGNGAAATGGTTAGAACCATGCACACNAAGGATGGCTATGCATTGCAACATGCTATTAAAAAAGGCTTCAACATTGTCATTATAACTGGTGGGAATTCCAACATGGTCAAAAAAAGATTAGAGGGATTAGGGATTAAAGATGTTTTTCTATCAGCTCATCATAAACTCCCTATACTTGAAGAATACTTATCAAATAAAAAAATCAATGCCGATGAAGTATTGTATATGGGAGATGATATTCCTGATTATCGTTGTTTGAAGTTTTCTGGTATTTCAACCTGCCCCAAGGATGCATGTGTGGAAATAAGGGAAATTTGTGATTATATTTCCCACGTTGATGGNGGNAAAGGAGCGGTNAGAGATGTCATTGAACAAACNCTTCGAGTTCAGNGAANATGGATGGATGAAGATGCCCACTCATGGTAAAAAACTATTTACAAGCAGTTAGGTACCAAAACCTCCTCATTATTTTTTTTCTTTTTTGGGGATTAACTTTTAACTATAGCCATGTAGAATCAAGCTTAAACCTTGATNTNTTNTTATTAAGTTTNTCCATAATATTTACAGCATCATCAGGTTACTTAATTAATAATTTAAATGATATAAAAAGTGATCTTACCAACAATAAAAATCAATTTGGCTTNNCAAAACGTTATTATTTAANTACCTATTTCATAAATGTTGCCTGTTCTTTTATTTTTTTGTTTTTATCAGNTTTATCAGGTGCTTGGATTCAATTGGTATTCTATTGTCATNTGCTGGTTATTTCATACTCTATTTTACTTCAACACATTCCACTATTAGGGAACNTAGCAGTAGCATTGCTATGTGGAATAGTATTATGTATCCCATCANTAATTCACCGAGGTTTTAATTTTGAAACNACATATAATTTAAACGTNTCTGTGGTTGANCTTTACGTTGTTTTCTGCGTCTTATTTACTATNGCTAGAGAATTGATTAAAGACATTGAAGACATNAACGGAGATTTAAAAATACANTCTAAAACANTTCCCATTGTTTTTGGGATTACCCCTACAAAAGGGCTAATTGCGTTAANTTTTATTTCCTCTGCCCTAATATTGAGCTTAGGCCTAATAAGAACTCCATTTAGCATTGCAAGTTTTAGTTTTTTCATTCCATCTCTCNTTATCACTTTTGTATTATTATTTAGTACTTTAAGCGCTAAAGAAACTAGCTCTTTTCAAAAGTTAAGTAAACTTATAAAGCTTCAATTTTTATTTTCAACCTTATGGTTATATGTTAACGCTTTATTATGACTCTTCTNTCCGAAAAAATCAAACCATTNNATGTGATTCTTGGNTCAAAATCACCAAGGAGGCACGAATTNCTGAAGCATATTATTCCCCATTTTGACATTGTTAATGTTGACATCAATGAGGACTTCCCTGAATCCATGGCTATCAATGAAGTAGCTCAATTCATTGCAGAAAAAAAAGCCAATTATTTTCTTTCAAAACAAAAAAGTAATGAGATATATATCACTGCTGATACAATTGTAGTTTTAGATAAT
>PBXW01000091.1 GCA_002727735.1 Crocinitomicaceae bacterium | reverse complement strand
AGAATATATTGGGTAAACTAAATGATGTGAGGTATCCAGCAGCCCGCTATTCCATGAGTATTGATAACCAGTTCCTATTCCACCACTAACGTTGGCAAAAATTAGTGTAGTGTCACTATTACACATGAAAGTATCTGATGACATTGTTAAAGTAAGAGGTGGGAAAAGAAATACATTTTGAGACATTGTATCTGAGTGACAACCTACATCATCTACACCAAAAGCATATATAGAAGTATCGNTCAATGTTGACCAATTAATTAAACTTCCNGTTGATCCATTTGACCAGAAATAATCTATATTTCCTGTACCGCCTATAATNTTAGCACTTGAAGTTACTGTACCACCTATACAAATAGTAGTATCAACAGAAAANTTTGAAAAAGTTAATTTTGGAGGAGATGATANATCTACNANNGCAGAATCTAAACATCCATTGGCATTTTCTGCAAAAACCATATANGTACCNGAACATAAAGAATCAAAATTGGGAGATAAACTATTTATAATCTGATTTCCTACTAACAAATATGTTACCGCTGTAGGTGAATTGATTTCAATTTGNCCCATGCAGTCACCAAAACAAATTTCGTCATTTATAAGTACGGTGTCAATTTGTACTTGTATAGGATCATTAAGNGTGACCATAGTATCAATAAAACATCCACAACTATCAGATATTGTGAAATTGTAATTACCAGAAGAAAGATTACTATACTGAGTATTTGAACTCAAAGGCCCTCCATTNAGGGATACTTGTGTACTGCCTGTTCCTCCAGTAATATTCAAAGCAATATCACCATCAAAAAAGCCAAAACAGTTAGGGTCATTACTAACTATCGAAACATTAATGTTTGGTAATGCCTGAATAGTTAAAGGCTGAGATTTGGTACAACCTAATTGGTCAGTTATTAGAATATTGTAATTGCCTGCACAAACATTAAAAAATGTAGAGTTTGATTGAAATGAAGTTCCATTATCAACACTAAAGTTTAATGCTCCAGTACCTCCACTTGAGGTTGATAAATCTACCACAGTATTACAGGCACAAGGAGGACAACTAATTTGAGTACTATAACCAATTTGAATTTCATTTGGTGTATTAAGTGATAATGTTGGATGGGTAACAGAACAAACACCATCAGTTACAAATATGTCATAACTGTTACCCCCTAAACCCGAAAAGACGTTTGAGTTTTGTAAATTAACACCTCCGTCAATACTATATTGTAATCCAACACCTCCTGAAGCATAAATTTCAATAAAACCATTTAGACTATCAAAGCAAGTAGGACTTTGAAACACTACACTATCTATGCTTGGNCCAGCTAGATTATAAATGGTTACTAATTCTGTAGTGGTACACCCATTATTATCAGTAACCACAATAGTATGATTACCAGAACTTAAATTAGTAAAAACATTATTATTAGAGGAAGGATTACCGTTTATGGCATAACTTATAGGTGCACTNCCATTGGTAACATTAACGGTGATTGTTCCATTAGATAGTGAACAATTTTCATCAGTTTTTGTAATAGTTGATATCATTGCTGCAGGCTCAGTAATAGTGAAATTTTCAACTATCGAACAATTGGCATTTGAAATATCACAAGNGTAATTTCCAGGACACATAGATGAAATTGATGATGATGTTGCACCATTGATAGGAATACCATTGGAAGACCATTGAAAATTTACTGGATTTTGGTTAGCTGAAATAGTCACAGATGCTCCTCCGTCACATGAACCATTAAGACTGTTACAAGAGTTGTTATTGGAAGTGCTTGAAACTTGAAAACCATTATAAATGAAGGAAATAGAATCTGTGCATAGAAAATTACCTGTTCCATCCGTATAGTTAACATAGAATGTTGTATCGGAATTAATGTTAACATTAGTTGATGCAGGATCACCATTAGGACCAGAAGTACCGCTAATGTGACTCCAATCGTACCAAATAGAACCACAATTATTTGCATTTATTTCAACATTATCTATACCCCAATGATCATAGCCNGTATTAGTGCTACCACCTTGGTACCATCTAAATATAGTATTTGTTGTTTCAGCTGGACCTGGAATGGTATAACAATATTGATGCCAAGCAGTAAAGTCACCACAACCGGGACATGCTGCATTAAAACTTCCATTTTCGTTAGGAGTAAAATAATAAATNTTTGTCCAAGTAACACCTCCATTAATTGAATATTCAAAATAAACTCCCTCATCAACTTCGTCAGGTCCTTCACAAGGAGATAAATCACCTTGGGTAGCCATGTCAAAATAGAAACATATTTGACCTCCACAATCAACATCTAATGGAACAGTCTCTAAAGTTCTTGGAGCAGCTGTAGTATTTCCCATCCACATATATGTTCCACCGTCTATAGAAGGATCGCAGGGATTGTTAAACTGGCCAGCAGGACTAACATTCCAACCTACACCAGCATTACCTGCGTCAAAATCATTATCAAGAACAGCAGTAACAGCACCTGTACCATTAGCAGAAATATTAATATTACCAGGTGAGCATAAAACTGTAGGAGCAGTCGATGATATTGTAACATTACATTGGGAATGAGTTCTTATGTAAGAAATCAAAAAAACAAAGAATATGAAACCAATTTTTTTAATCAAATCTACNTTCTATAACGTATTAAATTATAACAGTTGGCCAAATTAATCAAGTTTAATTGCATTTAATTAATTTTATTTGATTTATTTCGAGAAAAATCCAATTTAAAAACATGGATGTACTATTTATCCAAACAGGTGGAACNATTGATAAAGATTATCCTAAGAACATAAATGGTTGGGGATTTGAAATTGGTNAACCAGCAAGTGAAAAATTAATATCATCTTTAAGGCTTTCCCTAAATCATCGTACGATTACTGCATTTCAAAAAGACAGTACAAAAATAGATAAAGATGATTTAGAAAATCTTAAAAATATTTGTCAAAAAGCAAAAGAGACTAAAATCATTATCACACATGGAACAGACACTNTACTGAAAACTGCAAACTATTTATCAACTATCACAAAAAAAACAATTGTACTAACAGGAGCATTCTTACCATATGCTTTTAAAAATTCAGATACTGAATTTAATATAGGAATGGCTATTGCTGGTGNACAAACTTTAAGTGATGGAATATACGTATCTTTAAATGGTATTATTGGAAAATTTAANGAAATACAGCGAGATGAAACTACAGGAAAGTACTATAAAAAACCATAGTATACCCAGTAAAAACGATTTAATAATCGCACATGAGCGCATTAATAGTTATATAAATTATACTCCAGTATTACATTCATCAACGCTTAATCAAAAGCTAGGTTGTAACGTTTATTTTAAATGTGAAAATTTTCAAAAAATGGGGGCTTTCAAAATGAGAGGAGCCTCAAACTGTTTACTTAAGATGAATCAAAATGATNTAANAAAAGGAGTAGCTACCCATTCATCTGGAAATTTTGCTCAAGCAGTAGCACTTATTGCAAAAATGACGAANACGGAAGCTCACATAGTAATGCCTTCCAATGCACCTAAGGTGAAGAAAAACAGCACNATTGGGTATGGAGCAAATGTTATAGATTGTGAGCCAACTTTAAAGGACAGAGAGTTAACACTGAAAAAAGTAATCAACAATACTGGAGCTCAACCCATGCACCCCTACAATGATATTTCTGTTATAGAAGGTAATGCAACTGCCGCCATGGAATTATTAGAAGAAATACCTATAATTGACTCTATTATAACTCCTGTTGGAGGAGGTGGATTAGTAGCTGGCACATGCTTAGCAGCTCATTATTTTTCTAATGCCAAAGTTTATGGAGCTGAACCAAAGGGAGCAGATGATGCTTATAGATCTTTTAAAAAAGGAGAAATAATCCCTATGGAAAACCCAAATACCATAGCTGATGGCTTAAGAACAAGTTTAGGAGAAATTGGATTTGAAATCATGAAAGAGCACCTAGAAGATATATTTACTGTTTCCGAATCCGAAATTATCAGTGCGATGAAATGGGTTTGGCAAAAAATGAAAATAATTATAGAACCTTCCAGTGCAGTTCCATTAGCGGGATTAATTAAAAATCACAACCAATTTAAAGGCAAAAGTGTTGGTATAATTATTTCTGGAGGAAATGTTGACTTAGGTAATCTACCCTTTTAAACTTTTATTATGAAAAAAATTGATTTACTTCTGAACGAATATGGTGAAAGCCATCAAAATAAAACTAACAAGTTAATCCATTGGTTATGCGTTCCGGCTATCTTTTACAGTATTGTAGGATTGGTATGGGANATTCCACTNGGTCCTTTAGCNGATATTAAATACAATGGATTTCAATATCTTAATTGGGCATCTCTAACACTTTGTTTGGTATTTATATACTATTTAACATTGTCTCCTATAATTACACTAGGAATGATCGTATTTTCTATTGGTTGTCTTTACTTAACCAACATCACAGAAAATTTAATTCTTGAGGGTGCGATTAGTATCGATTTATGGGCAATATCACTAATAATTTTTGCCTTAGCCTGGATTTTTCAATTTGTAGGACATAAAATTGAAGGAAAAAAACCCTCCTTTTTTAAAGATGTTCAATTTTTATTGATTGGACCTGCATGGTTAATGCATTTTGTTTACAAAAAATTAAATATTTCATACTGATTTTTTGATTTGATAAAAAAACTTACCATAATAGTACCTGTATTTAATGAAGGAAAAACTATTTATGAACTGCTTAAAAAAGTAGTTGATATAAATTTAGTTAATGATATTGAAAAGGAAATAATCGCTGTTGATGATTGCTCCTTGGATAATAGCAAGGATGAGATTAATAGATTTTCAGCTGAGCATAAAAATCTCATTTTTTTAGAAAATAAAGTAAACCTGGGCAAAGGAGGATCTATAAGGGCAGCTATTGCAGAAGCTTCAGGTGAATATACTGTAATACAAGATGCAGACTTAGAGCTAAATCCAAATGAAATTAATGATCTTCTAACACCTGTGTTAAATAATAAAGCTGATATTGTTTATGGATCTAGATTTATAAATAGCAAAAAGAAAGAAAAAGAGTCTATACTAAACAGGATAGCCAATAAGTTTCTCACAGCTTTTGGAAATTTCTGTTTTGGTGTTAAATTAACAGATATGCAGACCTGTTATAAACTTATTCCCACAATGGTATTTAAAAATCTTCAGCTCAAAGAAAATCGTTTTGCTTTTGATCCAGAGGTAACTGCAAAATTAGCCCGTGACAAATCACTCCGATGGAAGGAAGTAGCAATTTCCTATGATCCAAGAACAAAAGAAGAAGGAAAAAAAATAAGATGGCGAGATGGATTTAGAGCGCTTTACAGCATCTTAAAATACGGATTATTTAAACAGTAGCTGCCATTCTAACAGCTTGATTTATAGCTTCTTTAGCATCTAATTCAGCCGCCTTAAAGGCACCACCAANAAGCTGTACATTAGGATTTACCTTTCTTATNTCCTCTAATAAATCTGTNTTACTCANCTGACCNGCNCANATCACAACATGATCTACATTTANAANNGTAGTTTTATCCTTCTTNGTGTAATGAAGTCCTTTATCATCAATTTTGTTGTACTCTACCCCATTTATCATTTTAACATTCTTNTTTCTNAGNGTAAANCGNTGAACCCANCCTGTAGTTTTACCCAGTCCAGCACCNACNTTANTGCTNTTACGTTGCAANAAATAAACTTCNCTNGGATTNTTNGGTTTNTCNGCTTTAATTCCCTCTATACCACCTCTNGCATCTAACTGCATATCNACACCCCATTCTTTCATNAATGCAGATGTATCTAAAGCAGTTGATTTTCCTTCATGAGTAATGTATTCAGCTACATCAAAACCAATACCTCCAGCACCCATTAGGGCAACCGANTTTCCTAANTCAACTTTATCTTTAAGTACATCTATNTAACTTACTACTTTAGAATGTTTTATACCTTCTATACTTGGGATCCTTGGGTGAATNCCACTGGCTAATATTACGTGGTCAAAATCATTAGATAGTGAGGGCTCAAACAAAGTATTTAATTGTAATTCCACGCCATGTTTTTCAATCATCACTTTGTAATATCTAAGTGTTTCGTAAAACTCTTCTTTTCCTGGTATTTTCTTAGCCATGTTAAATTGNCCACCAATTTCACTAGACTTTTCATACAATGTTACCTTNTGCCCCCTTTCAGCTGCAGTAGTAGCATAAGCCAACCCTGCAGGACCAGCACCAACAACAGCTATTTTTTTAGGGCTAACTGATTTGTTAATTTTTACCTCTGTTTCATGACAAGCTAATGGATTAACCAAACAACTAGCTACCCTCCTATTAAAAGCGTGATCCAAGCAAGCCTGATTACATCCTATACAAGTGATGATTTCCTCCGGTTTACCCTCTTTAGCTTTATTCACAAAATGTGGGTCAGCTAATAAGGGTCTTGCCATAGAAACCATATCAGCATGTCCTTCAGCAAGTATTTTCTCCCCAATTTCAGGTGTGTTGATCCGGTTTGTAGTTACCAAGGGAATATTGACTTCACCCATCATTCTCTTNGTCACCCAACTGAAAGCTCCTCTTGGAACCATGGTAGCTATGGTTGGAATTCTAGCTTCATGCCAGCCTATTCCAGTATTGATTATGGTTACCCCTGCCTTCTCTAATTCTTTAGCCAATTGAACAATCTCCTCCCATGTACTTCCCCCTTCTACAAGGTCTAACATGGATAAGCGAAAAATAATAATGAAATCTTTTCCTACCTTTTCTCTAGTTCTTCTNACAATTTCAAGTGGAAATTTTATTCTATTTTCATAGCTACCACCCCAATCATCTTCCCTTCTATTGGTACGTTTTACAATAAATTGATTAATTAAATANCCTTCAGAACCCATAATTTCAACTCCATCGTAACCTGCATACTGAGCTAAAGCTGCACATCTAGCATAATCATTAATTGTCTTCTGAATACCACGTTCACTTAACGCTTTAGGTTTAAACATCGCTATGGGTGACTTGATGCTACTTGCTGAAACCGCTAAGGGATGATAACCATATCTGCCACTATGNAGAATTTGCATACAAATTTTACTATCATGCCTGTGGACTGCCTCTGTGATTTGACGATGTTTTCGCGCTACTCTTTTAGTTGTTAGTTTGCTAGAAAATGGGGCTACCCAACCTTGTCTATTAGGAGCAATACCTCCTGTTACAATAAGACCCACCCCACCTTTAGCACGCTCTTCAAAGTAAGCAGCCATACGGTGATAACCATGCTTAACCTCTTCTAATCCAGTGTGCATAGACCCCATTAAAACACGATTTTTCAATTTGGTAAAACCTAAGTCAAGTGGAGAAAGTAAATTAGGATAAGAATGAGCCATTTAAAAATCTTTTCGCATAAATATAATTGATAATTAGACAAACCATTATTTAGTAAAAACATATTTTAAGTAATTTTGAAAAATGGCTACAGTTGTTGTTGGATTATCAGGAGGTGTTGACTCCAGTGTTGCNGCNCATNTACTCAAGGAGCAAGGACATCATGTTATTGGTTTGTTCATGCGCAATTGGAATGATGAGTCAGTNATTATTGACAATGAATGTCCATGGATTGAAGATAGTAACGATGCACTTCAAGTAGCTGAAATCTTAAGCATTCCTTTTCAGGTNCTGGACTTTAGTAAAGAATANAAAGAACGTATAGTCGACTATATGTTTAGTGAATACAAAAATGGAAGAACACCTAATCCTGACGTCCTTTGCAATAGAGAAGTTAAGTTTGATCTATTTCTTAAAAAAGCCATGGAATTAGGCGCTGATTATGTAGCTACTGGCCATTATTGCCGTAAGGAAACTATTTTGGAGAAAGGAGTAGAAACNCACCATCTATTAGCTGGTAAAGACGGCACAAAAGATCAAAGCTATTTTTTATGTCAAGTGAATCAAGANCAGCTTTCAAAAGCACTTTTCCCAATTGGAGACCTTAAAAAAACTGAAGTANGNGCATTNGCAAAAAAAATTGGACTTAANACAGCAGAAAAAAAAGATTCTCAAGGATTATGTTTTATTGGAAAAGTNAAATTACCTGTTTTTTTACAACAACAGTTAAAACCAAAAAAAGGAAAAGTCATTGAAATTGACAGAAATCATGAAACTTTTAAAGTTCATAACAACTCACATAGTTCATATGTTTTAGATTCTTCAATGGGTAAAATAGTAGGTGAACATGAAGGGGCTCATTATTTCACAATCGGCCAAAGAAANGGACTAAACATAGGCGGTACGCCTCTACCCTTATTTATAATNGGAACAAACACNCAAGAGAATATCATTTATGTTGGTCAAGGAGAAGACCATCCTGGTCTTTATAGAAAAGGTTTAACTGTAAAAAATGATGATGTTCATTGGATTAGAGAAGGATTAAAATTAGAAATTGGCGAATCTAAAAACTACCAATGTAGAATTCGTTACCGACAAGCTTTAACTGAAGCCAAACTCATACAGAACAATAATGAATTACTTATTTCTTTTAATAAACCTCAACGTGGCATTACACCTGGACAGTTTGTCGCATGGTATAAAAACGATGAACTAATTGGGTCTGGTGTGATAAATTAATTATCTTAGTGTAAATAATACACTAATACAATTATTCATGGAAAATTTTCTCAACATTGGTGTTTCTGTAAGCATCTGTATTTTTTGTTATGATGAAGAACAAAAAAAAGTATTGATTATTGATAAAGACAATGAACCATTTAAAGGAGGTAAAGTGCTCCCACATCAAATGCTTAAGCCTAATCAATCATTAGAAGAAGTTTGTAGTGAAATTTTAGAAAATAATATTGGAAATAAAGATATATATGTTGAACAATTAAATGCATTTGGAAAAGTATATCGTCATCCTTCAGGAAGAATAATAGATATCTCTTTTTATGGATTAATTAATTTACAAAAGGATAGTATTAAATTAAATAAAGAAAACAATGCACGATTTGAAAAAATTGACAAATCATTAGATCTTGTGTTTGACCACGATGATATCATTGATTTTGCCAATAAGAGAATAAAAAGAAGAATGAAATATAGACCTCTTGGCAAAAATTTACTNCCATTACAATTCACCATGAATGAACTTGAAGATTTATATTCTTGTTTTTTAGGAAAGCAATTTGACAAACGAAACTTTAGACGAAGAATACTTGATATGGACTTTCTTAAAGAAATTAAAAAAGTACAACGAAATACTCGAGGAAGAAAAGCAATACTTTATGAATTTGANCCTAAAAAGTATAAGAATTATTCTAAAAATGGATTTTAAATCTATTCCTTGTTCCATTTCATGATTAAACCTCTACCAGGTGTAAAAGGAACATCATTGTCTTCAAGATACTTTTCTAATACTTTAATTTCTTTATCGAGGCTTGTCATNTGGCTAATTACCTTTTCAAAACCAATTGATGCATTATCATAAAGCATTTTGTTGGTTTCTGTTGGCTTCGATCTATTTCTCCACATATTCCATATAACAATACCTACTTTTGAGGCTATAGACTCATTTTGTTCAATATCTCGTTTGCTCAAAGATGGGTCACCATACATATTTACAGCAATATCGTCTCTTATTTTATCTAATGATTTTACTTTGCTTATAAACTGTANATCCAAGCCAGGATAAGANTTCATTGCAGCACCAATAAATTTTAATCGCTTTTTATCTTCTTCCAAGACCTCACCAGCAGCATCAATGGCTTTTCTTAATCGATCAACTTTCTGCTGAAATGCCAACAACTCTTCTTTATTTTCTGCTGGTAAGGTGAGTTGCTCAAGCCATTCGCATTCAAAAGGAGTTTTATCTACCATAGTTGTAGCCACCCCGTCAACAACCTTTTGAAGTGAAACAGAATATGTTCCTGGTAGGGCTAATGGACCAGCATTGGCTTCTCCATATCTTCCAGGCTGAGATGATTTTAATTTGATATTGCTCTGTGGGGTCATTCTAAAATCCCAAACAATTCTATTTAAACCAAGGGAAGGTCTTTCCACCATTTTTCTTACTTCATTGCCATCTTTATCATATATGGTAAAAATTAGGTANGGCTTTTCTTCCCTATCTTCTGCTCTCAACTCTCCTAACGTGGGGTATTTTACATCCTCATTCTTCTTAATTAATTGCTTTTCTGCTTTTCNTCTATTTTGTTTATTCGTTTTNAGTGTGTCGTTAAAAAAGTATGTAATTACNGCTCCCAAAGGTGGGTTTTTTGCTGTGTAATGGGATTCACCTTGCGAACCTTTTCCTCTNAACCCTAAAGGNCTAGCGTCCATGTACATTAAAGATTTTTTNATTTCAAAAATGGCNGCTTTTGANNCCATATTAGATTTTAAACTTCTAAGTGAAGAATAGTCATCTAANACNTAAAAACTTCTACCAAATGTAGCTAAGACTAAATCATTTTCTCTTTCTTGNATTTCAATATCCTTTACAGCTATAGTGGGTAAACCTGNTTTTAGTTGTTTCCACTCTTCTCCACCATTATAAGAGAAAAANACCCCAAATTCAGTACCTACAAAAAGTAAATCTGACTGAACATGATCTTCTGCTAAATCGTAAACAGTACCTCTTGTTGGTAAATTAGCACTTATAGATTTCCAATTTTTTCCCTTATCATTACTAACCATAACATAGGGCTTAAAATCGCCATTTTTATGGTTATTAAAAACTGCATAAACTGTATTAACATTATGTTTTGATGCAATAAGTGCATTTACATATGTGTTTTTTGGCACTCCTTTGAAATTACTGTAAGTGCTCCACTGACCACCNGCATTTTCNGTAACGTGNATTAATCCATCATCAGATCCTACGTACAATAAATCCTCTTGCAAAGGAGATTCATCAAGTGCTACGATATTACCATACATGGTAGTAGATTTGTTCTTCATGACTGCATCAGCACTTTGTACTCTTCCCATTACGGGCAGTTTATTTCTATCTATTTGTTGAGAAAGATCAGGACTTATACATTTCCACTTATCTCCCCTATTTTCACTTCTAAATAATCTATTTGCNGCAAAATATAATCGTTTGTTATTGTGAGGGCTAATTAACAATGGAGCATCCCAGTTCCATCGCAATGCAGACATGGTATCATGAGCCATTGGTTTAATACCCACTCGCTCTCCAGATCTGCGATCATACCTTACCAACCAACCATACTGGGATTGAGCATACACAATATTGGGGTCTTCAGGGTCAATGGCGCTTTCAAATCCGTCACCTCCATTNGTAATNTACCAATCAGAATTCATTATCCCATGGTTATTAATCGTTCTTGATGGACCTCCTAAACTGTTGTTATCTTGAGTTCCNCCNTATACATTATAAAATGGATAATCATTATCCACGGCCACTTTATAAAATTGAGTAATAGGTAAATTAGGTTTAAAATGCCAATTACCTGCATGATCCCAAGTTTCATAAATTCCTCCATCACAACCAACAATCCAATGTTCAGTATCGTTGGGATCTACCCAAATACAATGATTGTCTACATGCTTGCTTTTTTCACCTGTTTTTACCACTGTTTTTCCACCATCAGATGTATGATGTAACCACGTATCCATGAAGAAAACTTTATTTTTATCTAAAGGGTCACAAAAAACTTCTTGNTAATAATTACCACTTGTAACGTAGCTATTCANTTTTTTCCAGCTCTCTCCTCTGTCAGTGGATCTGTAGAGTCCTTGTTTATCCATTTCTGCCTCTACCAATGCATACAACATATCTGGATCAGCTGGTGAAATATCCATACCTATCCTGCCCTTGATTGAACTAGGCAATCCACCTCCTAATTTTTTCCAATTTTCACCTCCATCAGTTGATTTATATATCTGAGAGCCTGGTCCACCACCAACATAAGTAAAAACATGTCTTCTTCTCTGATGAGCAGTCGCATACATTACAGATGGATCTCGAGGATCTAAATGAATTTCGTTAATACCTGTATGCTCATCCACTTTCAAAACCAATTCCCATTTATCACCTCCATTTGTAGTTTTATACAATCCTCTGTCACCTCCTTCTTTCCATAATGGACCATAAGCAGCAGCAAAAACTACATTAGAGTTACTTGGATGTACAGCTATCATACCAATGTGTTCTGATGATTTTAAACCCATATTTTTCCAACTTTTTCCACCATCTAAACTTTTGTAAATCCCATCACCATAAGCTACACTTCGTTGATTGTTATTTTCACCTGTTCCAACCCAAACAACATGTTCATTATTAGGGTCTATAGTGACACATCCAATACTGAATGAGGATTGACTATCAAAGATGGGTTGGTAAGTATTTCCTGCATTTGAAGTTTTCCATACACCACCAGAAGCTACTGCCACATAGTACTCTTTAGGATTGTTTTCATTTACAGCTATATCTGCAATTCGGCCAGCTGTTAATGCTGGACCTATTGAGCGAAACTTCAACCCATTTATGTTAACTTTTTCAAGAGGGGATTTTTCTTCAGATTTCTTTTTACCACCTCCCTTTTGAGCATAAAAAGGTAGGCAGAATATCAATAGTAGGTAAAATAATTTTTTCATGGTTTTAAGTTATAAAAATTTCATATCACTCTTGTCAAATGGATAGGCATTTAAAGTGGCTATTCCTTTAGCAAGTAATTCGTTTTTCTGATTAAATATCTGACCCTCAACAGTATATAATCTTTTTCCATGATGAAGTACAATTCCAGAACCTTTAAGTTCATCATGTAAAAAAGCAGGTTTCAAATAATTAATTTTAAATTCTACTGTAGAAACTAATTTATCATCCAACATGGCCTTAGTTAATGCTGCAGTTCCAACTATTTGATCAAAAATAGCTGCTAAAAAACCTCCATGTGCCGATTTGTATGTAGCTAAATGATCTTTTTTAACTTTTACATAATAATTTACTTCTCCAGGTTTAATCACTTCCAATTTAAGTCCAATAAACTGACCAAAATGATTAGTAGAAGCATATTTTTTAAGGATTTCCATGTTCTGCATTTAACAAAGTAAAAGAATAATTTTTCATTACGAATTTTGAAGAGGTTCAATTGATTATATTTGCGCTCTGAAAAGAAAAAAACATGATTAAAATTACGCTGCCAGACGGAAATGTTAAAGAAATGAATGATGGTTCTTCAGCAATGGACGTTGCGCTTTCTATAAGTGAAGGTTTAGCTAGAAGAGTACTTGCAGCTGAAGTAGATGGTGAGGTTTGGGATCTAACAAGACCTATTCATACAGACTCTTCTTTGAAGTTATTGAGCTTTTCAGATGAAGGTGGTAAATCAACAATGTGGCATAGTAGTGCACACCTTATGGCTGAAGCTCTAGAATTTTATTATCCAGGTATAAAATTGGCTATTGGACCACCAATTGAAAATGGTTTTTACTACGATGTAGACTTTGGAAAATATGAGTTTACAGATAAAGATTTAGCTAAAGTAGAAAAGAAAATGCTTGAATTGGCTAGAGAAAAAAATCCATTTGAGCGAAAGGAAATAAGTAAAAAAGATGCCATCGATTACTTCAAAACAAAAGAAGATCCATATAAATTGGAACTGATTGACGAATTAGAAGATGGCTCCATTACTTTTTATACACAAGGTAATTTTACAGATTTATGTAGAGGCCCTCACCTTCCTCACACTGGTTTTATAAAGGCTGTCAAATTACTGAATATAGCTGGTGCTTATTGGAGAGGTGACGAAACAAGAAAGCAACTTACCCGCGTATATGGTATAACGTTTGAAAAGCAGAAAGAATTAAACCAATATTTAGTTCAGTTAGAAGAAGCTAAAAAAAGAGATCATAGAAAATTAGGAAAAGAATTAGAATTATTCACTTTCTCTGAAAAAGTAGGTCAAGGGCTACCGCTATGGTTGCCAAAAGGAGCTGATTTAAGAGAAAGATTAATGGATTTTTTGAAAAAAGCACAAATTCAAAGCGGATATTTACCAGTATCTACTCCTCATATTGGGCATAAGGATCTGTATGTTTGTTCCGGACATTATGACAAATATGGTGCGGACTCTTTTCAATCAATTAATACACCCCATGAAGGTGAAGAGTTTTTGCTTAAACCCATGAACTGCCCTCATCACTGCGAAATCTTTAATGCCTCACCAAGGTCATACAGAGATCTTCCTCTAAGGTTAGCTGAATTTGGCACCGTTTACCGTTATGAACAAAGTGGTGAATTACATGGATTAACAAGGGTCCGGGGATTTACTCAAGATGATGCACATATTTTTTGTAGACCAGACCAATTAGAAGATGAATTTAAAAAGGTTATTGATCTTGTACTTTATGTTTTCAAGGCATTAGATTTTAAAGATTTTGTAGCTCAAATTTCTTTAAGAGATAAAGAAAAACACGAAAAATATATTGGATCTGATGAAAATTGGAACAAAGCAGAGCAAGCCATTATCAATGCCGCGGAAGATAAAGGATTAAAAACTGTAGTTGAATATGGAGAAGCAGCATTTTATGGGCCTAAATTAGATTTTATGGTTAAAGATGCCCTAAACAGATCTTGGCAATTAGGAACTATTCAAGTTGATTACAATCTACCTGAAAGATTTGAGCTTGAATATACTGGTTCTGACAACAGTAAGCACAGACCAATTATGATTCATAGGGCACCATTTGGATCGTTAGAGAGATTTATTGCATTACTCATTGAGCATACGGCTGGTAAGTTTCCTTTATGGCTTAGTCCTGAACAATTTATCATACTACCTGTAAGTCAACAATACAATGATTATGCTCAAGAAGTTTTAAAACTTCTAAAAAATTACGATATTCGCGGTCTTGTTGACGGAAGGGCTGAAAAAGTGGGCAGAAAAATTAGAGATGCTGAGCTGAATAAAATACCTTTTATGCTCATCATTGGAGAGAAAGAAGCTCAAGAGAAAACAGTTTCTGTAAGACAACAAGGAAAAGGAGATTTGGGTGTTTTTAGCCTAGATAAGTTTCAACAACTTATTAATGACAAAATCAACCAAAGCCTGATTAAATTTTAAATGTTAAACTAAAAAAGGAGGAATATCAGACCAAGAAGACCAAATAGAGGGAGAATCATAAAGGAAGACCCCCACAGAATAAATGAAAAAATTAGAGTTCCTGAAGTTAGGGTTGTAGGAGAAGGAATAGCACAAGGAGTTTACCCAACACACAAAGCACTAGTTATGGCTAATGACATGGAGCTAGATTTAGTGGAAATATCACCTAATGCTAAACCTCCAGTTTGTAAGATTATTGACTATAAAAAGTTTCTTTACGAGCAAAAGAAAAAACAAAAAGAGCTGAAAGCAAAGCAAACTAAAGTAGTCATTAAAGAAATTAGATTTGGTCCGAATACAGATGAACACGATTTTCAGTTTAAATTAAAACATGCTGTTAAATTCCTTAAAGAAGGAGCAAAATTAAAGGCATTTGTGTTTTTCAGAGGAAGAACNATAATTTACAAAGATCGTGGAGAGATATTACTTCTAAAATTCGCTCAAGAATTAGAAGAGTTTGGAATTTTAGAAAAAATGCCAGAATTACAAGGGAAAAAGATGACAATTATCATCAACCCTAAAAAGAAATAAAAGATAATAACTACATAATATAAATTGTTATGCCTAAAATGAAAACCAATTCCAGTGCCAAGAAGAGATTCAAATTTACTGGTAGTGGAAAAATTAAAAGAAAGCACGCTTTTAAAAGTCATATTTTGACCAAGAAAGCGACTAAAAGAAAAAGAAATCTGACTAAAGCTNCTCTAGTAGACAAGTCAGATGTGAAGAACATCAAGTTGCAACTTTGCGCTTAATATTCTTTACGGTTATTAAATGTTAAACCCGAATTACAGTCACAAAAGATAAGTTCTATTACAGACGCTTTAATTCAAAAAACTTAAAATTATGCCAAGATCAGTAAATAGTGTAGCAGCCAAGGCAAGAAGAAAAAAGATACTTAAACAAGCTAAAGGTTACTACGGAAGAAGAAAAAATGTACACACTGTTGCTAAAAATGCTGTAGAAAAAGGATTACAGTATGCATACAGAGACAGAAGACAAAAGAAGCGAAATTTNAGAGCGCTTTGGATACAAAGAATAAATGCAGGAGCTAGACTTCACGGAATGAGTTATTCAGAATTTATGGGTAAAGTAAATGATAAAGGAATTCTACTAAATAGAAAAACTTTAGCTGACTTAGCTATGAATCATCCTGAAGCATTTAAAGCTGTTGTTGATTCGCTTAAATAAATTGTAAAAAAGTAGTTATTATTTAAAGGGGTTCTTTTGGACCCCTTTTTTTGTCCCATAATCTGAAATATATAAGCTGATCTAGCTCTGTTTTTAAAATAGCTTTATTTGACTCTAATAAAAGACTATTGACATTATCCTTTAAATTACTAATTGGCATAATATTGTCCCTATAAAAATGTACAAATTTTAAAACCCAAAAGGCATCAAATAAAGCATAAAACCTTTTCATAAATGACGTATGATTGTTCGTNTGCCTATTTAATTCTTCAATAGATTTTTTCCAATTTGACTCACCCAAAAACTGCTGTATTGAAAGTGGAAAATTAATAAATGTTACTTCTCCAGANTTAACTGAACTTAACCAGGCTTTCAGGTCTTTAAAGCAATCGAANGAATAAGTCAAACTTAAATCTTTCTTTTTTTCATGCGCTTCTAAAATTGCTCTTCCTGTTCCAAATGGCACCCTATTAGATAATCTTGGTGAAGGCATTACTTTTGTTGAGCTTATCTCTCCAAAATTCTCTCCTTTAATTAATTTATTAATAAAGTAAAAGTCTTCACCAGCCTTTCTCCTGTTCATTCCACCTTGCCTAGCATAGGCAGATGCTAGCAATGCAAAAGCACTCCCTATGGTATGAAAAGCAAATGGAAACCCAACATATTGCAAAGCATTTTTATAGTATCTAAGATGCAACTCATAGCAAATTATACTCTGTTGATGAAATGATGAATACCTATCATCATCAATAGGATGTTCAAAATGAATGGACACCGCAGTATTATCATGACTTTTAAAATGGGAGTAAATGGAATTTAGGTAGTTTCTTTCAACAACAGTATCGGCATCTAATCCTATTATCACCCCATTCTTTTCTATATGTTGGAATCTTTTTAAAGCAAAATCCATCCCAATTTTTCTTGCCCAACCAACGCCTGCATGTTTTGGAGATAAATCATCAACTAAAAAAGAAATTAGTTTAATTTTTTCATTATTGTGATTTAATGCAAACTCTTTTAATNAAGCATGAGTCTCCATGTTTTGTTCTTTTATGTCAATAGATGAATTATGTGCATTATTCACAACAGCAATAATTTCTACATGAAAGAAAACGGAGTATTGTTCTTGAAATAAAGATCTTAATGTTGGCAAAACATCTTTTTCATCAAAAACAGGGATGACAATAACAAGTGCTAAGTCAGGATGAGGTAAATAATCAAAAGGCAATTCAAGATAAGGAAACCTTTTAAAATAATTGGAAGCTATGGAGACAAACGATTTTTGGTCCATTGGTTGTTTTTTCTTTCATACACTATTCTATCGTGAAGTCTACTTGGTCTCCCCTGCCAAAATTCTATTTTATTAGGGCATAAACAGTATCCACCCCAATGTGGAGGTCTCGGCACTGATTTATCTTTAAATTTCTCTTCGTAATGCAAAAACCTATTTTCTAATTCCTCTCTGTTCTTAATTTGCTGGCTTTGAGCAGATGCCCAAGCTCCCAATTGACTACGTCTAGGTCTTGCATTGAAATATTTATCTGACACCAAATGATCTACTTTTTCCAAAACACCTTCTATCCTAATTTGCCTCTCTAATTCTCCCCAAAAAATATTCAAGGCCCCTTGATTATTTTCATCAATGGCTTTCCCCTTTTCAGATTGATAATTTGTGTAGAAAACAAAACCTTTATCAGTCACATCTCTTATATATAGTATTCTTGAAGAAACTTTACCGTTTTTATCAGATGATGAAAAACAAGCAGCATAAGGATCAAGAATTTTACTATCAACAGCTTCTTGAAACCAAATGGCATATTGTTTCAAAGGATCATCTTCAGCCATTTCTTCAGAAAAGGGTTTATCAGCAAAATCTCTTCTAACAGTGTTTATGTAATTTTTAATCTTATCTATTGACATCATCCAAAAATAACTAATTTAGAAGTATGAAAGTGGAAGTTTCATCTATTTTAGGCATAATTCCCTCAAGATATAAATCAACACGCTTAGAAGGAAAAGCTTTGAAGAAAATTGGTGACAAAACCATGATTCAACATGTATACGAGAATACATCCACCACACTCAACAATCTTCTGGTAGCTACAGATCATGATGCTATCTTTCAAGAAGTTAAACGCTTTGGTGGAAATGTGATTATGACCAATGAAAACCATCAAACAGGAACAGATCGATGTCTAGAAGCTGTTGAAAAATGGGAATCAATACAAAACAAATCTTATTCACACGTTATTAATGTACAAGGTGATGAACCGTTTATTCATCAAAACCATCTTAGTCAGTTAATTGATTGTTTTGATGATGAAAAGACAGATATAGCTACTTTAACTATGAAGCTGAATCAAGATACTATTCTAGAAGAAGGCAACGTTTATGTTGTTATGGACCACAATCAATTTGCATTATATTTTAGTAGATTTCCCATTCCATTTAACAGAGAAACACCCAAGAAAGAATGGTCAAAAAAACACCAATACTACAATCACATTGGCCTTTATGGATTCAAAAAAGAAATTTTAAAGGAATGCTGTCATGCTATACACAGTCCTTTGGAACNTGCTGAGAAATTGGAACAACTAAGATGGCTACAAGCTGGATTGAATATTAAGGTAGGTATAACTACAACTCCTAGTTATGGTGTAGATACTATGGATGACCTTATTAAGGTTCGTGAGCTATACAAGTCAAAATAAAATCAATTATAAGTACTTTTGAAAAAAATAAAATTTGAAAGCAAAGATTAACAGTATTGTACAAAAAGAAATTGATGCCATCAATAACATTCCAATAGATGGCATAGTTGAAAGTGTAATTGAAGTACTCTACAAAAGAATACATCAAAAAAAGGGAAAGCTAATAGTTAGCGGAATGGGAAAAGCTGGTCAAATAGGCATGAATATGGCAACTACCCTATCCTCTACAGGCACACCATCTTTGTTTTTACATCCAAGTGAAGCCCAACATGGAGACTTAGGAATTATACAAGAAAATGATGTTCTCTTGTTGATTTCAAATTCGGGTAAAACAAGAGAAATTCTAGAACTAAATCATTTGGTCAAAAATTTATATTCTAGTATTCCAATGATTGCACTTACAGGGAATGAAGAAGGTGATTTAGCCACTTTAGCAGATATATGTTTATTTACTGGAAATCCTGAAGAAGTTTGTCCATTAGGACTAACTCCTACAACTTCTACAACAGTAATGACCGTTGTAGGAGATATCCTTGTTGTATTGATGATGGAAAAAATTAAATTCAGTAAGGATGAATATGCCAAAAGACATCATAGTGGATACTTAGGTCAAAAAGCAAAAGAATGAATAGATTTAAATTAATAGCTGGTCCGTGTGCTATAGAAGATCAAGATACTGGCTTTCAAATTGCAGAAAGGGTTAAATCAATTTGTGAAGAATTAGATATTTCATACATATTTAAAGCAAGTTATAAAAAAGCCAATCGGTCAAAACTAGATAGTTTCACAGGTATAGGCAACGATGAAGCTTTAAGTATAATCAAACAAATTGGCGATAAATTTAATGTTGATACAATAACTGATATTCACGAAAGCCATGAAGCTCATACAGTTTCCCAGTATGTTAACCACATTCAAATTCCTGCATTTTTATGTAGGCAAACAGATTTACTGATTGCAGCTGGAAAAACAGGTCT
>PBXW01000090.1 GCA_002727735.1 Crocinitomicaceae bacterium | reverse complement strand
AATGTTAACTTTTACATTGGAGATATGAGGAACTTCAATATGAAAAAAAAGTACAATTATATTTTTAATCTTTTTACCAGTTTTGGTTATTTTGAAAATGCTTCAGAAAACTTAAGTGTTTTAAAATGTATAAATAATCATCTTGTAGACGGTGGTTATTTATTAATTGATTTTTTAAACACTACTCTAATTAAGAATAAAACTCAAATTAAAGAAGTTAAAGTAATTCAAGATGTTANATTTGANATCCAAAAATTCNTTTCAGGGAACTGCATCATGAAATCTATTCAAATTAACGACAATGACAAGACTTCAAANTTCAATGAAAGAGTTCAACTTTTTAACCTAAAAGATTTTAAATCAATGTTCAATNAAACCGGATTTGAATTAATTAAGNCTTTTGGNAACTATTCACTAGANCCNTATTGCGAAGAAAGTGATAGATTGATTTTATGGGCTAAAAAGAGTAATATTTCAATATGATGTTGACAATATTAATAATAAGTGTAATTGGTACGGGCTTCTTAGCAGATGTGTTTGGTCGCTACTTTAAAAACTACAGAAATCATATTCTTTCATTTTCAGTATCCGTTGTTCTATCATTGATTTGCATACATATCATACCCGAAATTTTTAGTCATCACGAACATACACTAGGATATTATTTATTAGCAGGTTTCATACTTCAAATATTGTTAGAATTACTTTCAAAAGGCATTGAACATGGACATGTTCATCACCATGGTTCTATTACCAAAAGTCAATTAGCCATAATATTTATTGGCTTATGTACACATGCGTTTATTGAAGGTATTCCAATACAATCTTTTGACACTAACCAATCTCATGTTCATGCAAATGAAATAAACTTGGAATCATCATTTTCTTGGATTTATTTCACTGCAATTCTCATACACAAGTTACCTATTGCAATAGTTTTAATGTTTTTTCTTATTAAACTAGAAGTTTCAACATTAAAAAAATACTTATTTCTTGTTCTNTTCTCCATAACTACTCCTCTTGGTGCAATTATAGGTGAACAATTGATGTTGATTGAATCATTTCATGAATGGTTTCCAAGATTTTTAGCATTAACAACAGGAATGCTTTTACATATAACCACCTTACTTATTTTTGAAGATCATAATCATTCAAAAGATAAATTCAAAAACCTATTTATTATTATCATTGGAATTGTGTTTGGTGTGTGTATTTTTTAATGTTTAAACACCTTAAACACTCGCATTTCATTAACAACATTAATGCTGACAAAATAAATTCCTGATTGGAGTCCAAAAAGTGAAATCTTTTCGCAATTCTTACAGCCATGAATTTGATTTCCAACTGCATCTAACAATTTAACATTGTATTCATTTAACTGATTTAATCCATCTATATAAAGAAAATCATTTGTAGGATTAGGATAACATTTGATTTCATTATCCAATTCTATTTGACCTACATGAAGTTGATCTAAATACCAAGATTGTAAAGCAAAACCAGATTGGTAAGAAACTTCTAAAACTGGAAATTTTTCATTTACAGAAAACCATTGCAATATCGTAATATCTGGCTGATCAAAAGTAGTTCCAAATTGGAACTGATCTACATAAATTGTATCTCTTTGCTTCAAAATTGTCTTTACCCTTATTACATCATAGGTTTGATATGGCGTCTGTAAAGTTCCCCAACCATCTACTTCATATGACCTTCTAATCCATTGACCGTAAGTCCCTAGAGATGGAACAGAAGCTAGATAATAAGCTCTTGTGGAATCAACATCTCCAAATGAAAGAGGAAATTGAAAAATAGTTTCTAAAGTATCGTAGCGAATAGATGCAGGTAACCCATTTATGTTTGCGCCAAATCCAACTTTAGTTAGAGATGAATTAGAAGTAGCAAAAAAATCAAATCTATCCGAAATTTGCAGATTAGGCACATTATTTATATCCATCCCTCTTTGAGCAAAACTGGCAAAATGATTTGGATATAGAAAAATATTATTGAAAAATAATTGATAAGCAAATGGTGTTTGACTAACCTGATAATTTAATGTTGAATCTTGACCTGAATAAACTAGCATCGAATAATCCCAATTATAATTTGCTCCAGTAACATAAAAATCTACATTTGGGTCAGCGTTAAAATTTGACTTATAAACTTTATCGCCAACAGTGCAAAAATTAGCAAATTGATAATTAATTTGAGCATTAGCTTGTACTGCACAAATCAAAATTAAAATCAGTTTGTATATTGGTAAATTATACATCTTATCAAGGTAAAATTAAAAACTTAAATTAAGATTATTGATACGTTTTTTATTAATATTCGCAGTTATATTTTCAACTTTATTTACTAAAAGTGCATTTAGTCAAGGCAGTTTTATACAATTTAGTGGTGTAGCTGTATCACAAGATAGTTTAAAACCAGTTCCTTATTGTAGTATCATTGACAAAGCGACAAAGAGGGGAACTACTTCTGATTATTTCGGATATTTTTCATTTGTTGCTAACAAAGGAGATACTATTGAATTTAGTAGTATTGGTTACAAGAAATCATCATTTATAATTCCAGATACATTATCAACTGATAAATACTCTTTAATACAAGTCATGTTTCANGATACTATTTTATTAAAAACTGCCGTTGTATACCCATGGCCATCAAAAGAACAATTTGCAAAGGCTTTTGTGGAAACAGAAATTCCTAATGATGATTATAAGCGAGCTATGAAAAACCTTTCTAGATCTCAATTAAATGAAAGAATGAAATTCACCCCTATGGATGGTGGCTTNAATTTCAAATGGCAACAACAACAAATTCAAAGTAAATTATACTATGCAGGACAATACCCCCCNAACAACTTACTAAATCCTATTGCATGGGCAAAATTCATTGAAGCTTGGAAAAGAGGAGATTTCAAAAATTAAACATGAAATACTTTAAAGGCTCAATATTTTCTTTCATTTTTTTCATTTATTCATGGGTGGGNTTTTCCCAATCAACCATTGAATTAACTGGAACAATTAGAGATGTAAAAGGAAATCCAATAGAAGATGCCAGCGTAATAATTAAAAATCAAAATAAGGGGGTCTCTTCTAAAAAAGATGGAACTTTTAAGCTTGAGCTTACAAAAGATAAAAAACTCACTATCTATTTTTCACATGTAAATTACAAGCCTTTTGAAAAGAAAATTTCAACCAAGAACAACTTGAATCTTAACATTAAATTAAAAGGTAAAACCCTTCAAACATTAGAAGTTGAATATGTGGACCCTGGAAGCTCACCTATAGAACTTTTACCTACCATTGATGCCTCAAACATAGCTTTACCAAGTTCAAATATTGAAGGCCTATTATCATCCATAGGTTATGGAGTAAGGCAAAACAATGAACTCTCCTCGGGCTTCAATGTAAGAGGTGGGAATTTTGATGAGAATTTAATTTACGTAAATGGAATCGAAGTATATAGGCCTTTTTTAGCCCGATCTGGGCAACAAGAAGGATTAAGCTTCATAAATCCTTCCATGGTTGATAATATTCTATTTTCTGCTGGTGGTTTTGATGCTATTTATGGGGATAAATTATCTAGTGTTTTAGATATTACATATAAAGAACCTAAAGAATTTGAGGCAAACATTACAACTAGTTTATTAGGAACTCAACTTCAAATAGGTGATAAATTGAGCAATCGATTTAATTATAATGTAGGTTTTAGATACAGAACTAATGCTTATTTACTTGGAGCTTTAGATACTAAAGGAGAATATAAACCTCGATTTACGGACTTACAAGGAATCTTCAATTTTCAAATCAATGAAGATGTTAAACTAACCTATTATGGGAATTTTGCCAACAATCTTTTTTCTGTGCAACCAGAAAATAGGGAAACAAATTTTGGCAGCATTAATGAAGCATTAAGATTTACGGTTTATTATGATGGAAGAGAAAATACTCAATTCCAAACTTGGATGAGTGCATTATCACTTAAACATAAAGTAAATGAAAAACTGACATTAAACTATTTTGCTTCTACTTTTAATACAGATGAAACTGAATACTTTGATGTACTTGGTGAATATCGATTAGATGAGCTTGAGCGAGACTTGGGTAGTGATGAATATGGAGAGGTAGCTTACAACAGAGGAGTTGGTGCATTTTTGAATCATGCGAGAAATCAGTTAGAAGCTAATGTATTCAATGTCTACCACAAAGGGAATTTCCAACAAAACAATGCTAAAACAGATTGGGGTGTGAAAATTCAACAAGACCAAGTAACAAACCGAATTAATGAATGGAATTACATTGATTCATCAAGATATAACACACCTAAACCCCAAGACAGTATNGGTTATACGAATTCAATTAACATACCATATCAATACTTAGAATTAAGTAAATCAATTCATGCCAATACAGCCATGAATTCATCAAGAATTTCAGGTTATGTTCAACATCGTTTTAGGTTTCAAAAAGAAAAAACTGTAAACATTACCTACTACAGAGATTCTTCAAAAGACAATCTGAAAAAAGACACTTCCTTTACAGACCATCACTATTTTACTGTTACCATGGGACTTAGAGGTAATCATTGGACCTTCAACCAACAAACTGTTTTCTCTCCAAGAATAAATATAAAATGGAAACCTGCATTTTATAAAAATGATTTAACTACAGCATTTAGGAGAAACATGACGCTTAAAGCNGCAGCTGGCTATTATTATCAACCACCATTTTTTAGAGCAGCTAGAAACCTTAACGGGGAGTTAAACCCATTGATAAGAGCTCAAAAATCAGTTCATTTAGTTGTTGGTGGAGATATGATTTTTAACATGTGGGGTAGAAAATTTAAAGCTGGGACGGAGTTGTACTATAAATTTTTAGATGACATTATTCCATATGAAATTGAAAATGTAAGAGTGAATTATTATGGAGAGAACAATGCAAAAGGCTACGCAAGAGGTGTAGATTTAAAAATTAATGGAGAATTTGTAAAAGGTATTCAATCTTATGCGTCACTTAGTTGGCTTCAAACCAGAGAAGACATTATTGATGATGGTTATTATAATTATTTTAATGCTGGTGGTGAAAAAATTATTCCTGGCTACACATTAGACAACACTCCTACAGATAGTGTTTTAGTCCAACCCGGTTTTATACCAAGACCAACAGACCAAAGATTATCATTTTCAATGTTTTTTCAAGATGAAATGCCTGATGATTGGGACACTGAACATATTAAATGGAGTACAATGAAGTTAAATATTAATATACTCTTTGGAACAAGATTACCCTATGGCCCACCCGGAAATGAAAGATTTTCTGATACACTACGATCATCTTTTTATAGAAGAATAGATGTTGGATTTTCAAAAGACTTAATTAATAAAGAAACTGATAAATCAAAATTCAGCAAAGGATCTATAGTTCATAAAATTGACGCGATGTGGATTGCATTTGAAGTATTTAATTTACTTGACATATCAAATACAACAAATTACACTTGGATCAATGATGTAAGTGGCAGAAAGTATTCTGTTCCCAGTTTTTTAACATCAAGAAGATTAAATCTTAAATTAGTAGCAAGATTTTAATTTAATGNAATGAGTAAGGGAAATAACCTGATTTTAGACCATGATGCTGTAATAAAAAAATTAGAGCGAATTTCGCATCAAATNATCGAAGATAATTACAATGAAGATTTACTGACTTTAGTTGGAGTAAGTAAAAAGGGTTATCAATTGGCCCANTTTTTTCAAAAAAATCTATCTGATAAATTCAAAATTGATTTAATAAAAATAGAGTTAAATAAAAACGAACCAACCAAAGACAATATTACTATCTCCCCAACTACAACACTCCAAAACAAAAAAGTTATATTGATAGATGATGTCTTAAATACAGGGAAAACATTAATGTATGCAGCAGCATTTTTAACAAACATGAATATTTCATCAATGAAAACTATTGTTCTGGTAGATAGAAGACACAGATCGTTTCCAATAAGAGCAGATTGGGTTGGATTAACACTATCCACAACCCTTCAAGAACACATCTCAGTGGAAATAAAAAAGAATAAGTACGAAGTTTACTTAAATTAATCTAAGAAGTCAACTACTCCACTACCTAGATTATAGTAACCTGATTTAATCTCAACCTTATTATTTGCAACAGCATCTCCAATAATTTGACTGTTTGAAGCCAGTGTCTTGGCATTATTAGCTGCATTTATTTTAATAACTTCCGCTAATTCTTTTCCCTCTCCCGCTTTTACAGCATCAGTAATATGATCACAAAGATGGTTTAGATTAGGTCCATTATCGCCACCATTTACTGCGGCAGTAACTGCACCACAACTTTCATGTCCAAGTACCAATATTAACTTACAGTTAAGATGTGCAACTGCATATTCAATACTTGCCATAGAGCTCATATTGGCAATATTTCCAGCAACTCTAACTACAAAAAGTTCACCAATATTACAATCAAAAATCATTTCCGGAACAACTCTTGAATCTGCACAACTAAGGATTATGGCAAATGGCTGTTGACCGCCTGTTAATGAACTTCTTAGGCCTTGGTCACTTGTTGGGTTTTCTTTATCTTCAACATATCTTTTGTTACCTTCTTTAAGTCTTTCTTGTATTTCTTGAACATTCATATTTCTTAATTTAAATTATCAATTAAAAATTGTATTGTATCAATTCCATCTGCATAATCTGATAAAGATGGATTTTGTGCAGAACCAAATGGAATACCATTTAATCCAACTCTACACTGTATTTCATTATCAATAATAGTTAATTTTTCGTTTAATTCCTCCAAATGTTCATAATATTCATAATTAAGAACACTTACCGGTGAATGCAATTGAACATCTTCTTTAAGCATAACAAATCCATTATCTAGAAATGGTATTTCTTCTAATAAATAGATAGATTTATTATAATCATAGTTGTTCATATATTTAACGTGATTCATNATTTCTTTNTNAGCGNAAAATGCATTAAATATTTTATCTATTTCAAATCCTTTTTTNATNTACANTTTTGTTACAGACCTGCATCCTAATCCAAAATANCNNAATACATCATTAGCTAANTTTTCCAAATCANTNGTGGATGTATGATCATCAATTACAGCTATNGATGTTCTGTTTTTTCTAAAAATGTGAGGGTATTTACCAAAATAATAATCAAAATATCTGTTNGTGTTATTACTTCCAGTAGCTATGACTAAATCATAATTCATTGGCTTTTGCTCAAGAACTTGTATGTTATTTTCAACATCTGCATCAAATAGAGTGAGTATTTTTATAAGCTCTGGAATTAGAACATCATCACTTTTGGAAAGTTTCAGCTGTACTTTTGCGCCTAATAAATAACAACAGATAAAATCGTGCCATCCAACCAGNGGTAAATTACCAGCACATATAATGAGCACCGTTTTAGAACTCAGTTTATCTAAATCATTGTATTTATTTAACCACTGATTAATATTTTCCTCTCTTAATTGTTGAGCCCAGACAGTTAGAGCATGATTGATCATTTGTGATGTAAACCATGGATTTTTAACACTTGCCAATTTAANAGACTGATGAAATGCTGAAAATATTTCTTCCTCAACTCCTATTTCATACCCAGGCCAATCCTCATGATCAATTAAACTCTTCATAGATGAGCCTAATTGNACTAAAGCAGCTTTTCTTCGAACAAAATTATTTGTAATCATTGCCATTAACTATATTTGCACAAAAATAAAAACCATTGTAGAATGGCCATAAAAATTACAGACGAATGTATTAACTGCGGTGCTTGTGAACCAGAATGCCCAAACACCGCNATCTATGAAGGAGGTGCAGAATGGAAATTCTCTGAAGGAACATCACTCAAAGGAAACTATACTGGAAAAAATTCCAATAAAACAGTTGATGCAGATGAAGCTAACGAGCCTGTTGACATGGACGTCTATTTTATAGTCACAGACAAATGTACNGAATGCAAAGGTTTTCACGAAGAGCCCCAATGTGCAGCAGTATGTCCAGTTGACTGTTGTGTCCCTGATGAAGATTGGCCAGAAGAGGAAATTGATCTATTGGCTAAAAAAGATAGTCTCCATTTGAACTAACTTTTGGTCTGTTTTTTGATAAATTACACTCCATGAAATGGATTTTCACCATATCAATAGTTATTTTTTCTCATGGTTTTTTTACTCAAGACATTAAAGTCTTTGAAGATTCCCTTATTTCTTTGCTTAAAAATGTGCAAACTGAAAAAAACGCTCAAGAAGCAAAACATCATAACATAGAATTTAAAGCGTATTTAGAAAAAACTATAAAGCATCCANTGGCTTTTTCTTATCCTTTTGACAGTTTATCTAAATACATGAGCACCATTAAATCTCCTGATGAATCATTTAGGATATTTAATTGGAATATTGAACAAAAAAATCAAACTCAATTTTATGAATGCTGGATTTTAAAAAATGATAAATCCCTAATAAAACTAAAAGATTACCAAAAGCTTATTCCAGAAATAGAATTCGCCACTTTAAACCAAAACTCCTGGTTTGGTGCACTTTATTATAAAATAATCCCNNTCAAGAAAAAAAACAAAANCTATTANACNTTACTTGGATGGGATGGAAACGACATGTTTTCAAACAAGAAAATCATTGAAGTTGTTCAATTTAAAAAAGACAAAATACAATTTGGAAATTCATTGTTTAAATACCCAAGTGGAAAAATTAAAAAAAGAATTGTGCTTCAATACAATAAGCAATCTTACATGTCTCTAAAACACAATAAAATTAGAAAAGAAGACTATATAATATTTGACCATCTTGTACCAACATCNCCCCATCTTAAAGAATTTCCTGATTGGTATGTAACTGATTTAAGTTTTGATGCATTTAAATGGGACGGTACGCAATGGACATACATTAAAGACTTTGATGCTAAATCTTTGAAAATCTTAAGAAGACCCTTCAACGACCCTAATAAATAATTACCTAATTAGAGTCACATTGCCAACATAATCATATAGTGTTGGCGAATACTCGTCCCTAACAGTAATTCTCCATACATATACTCCTAATGGGCANTTTTGCCCTGTTTGCTGGTAATTACCATTCCATCCGTAACCAGTGTCATTAGACTCAAATACAAGACTTCCCCATCTATCAAAAACTTGTAAATTATAGGAATTTGGCTTTGATCCATAAATAACAGGCTTAAATTCATTATTAATTAAATCATCATCACCAGGTGTNAAACCTGTTGGGGTATAGATGAAAAAATGATCANAAATTCTAACCTCATCACATATAGTTGAGTCACATCCATAATCATTGGAAACAGTCAGACATATGGGATAAGTACCAGATTGGAAATTTGGAAATGTGTAATTAAATTCTTCATCTGTAAAATTTAATANATTGCCATTTACATCTAATTCCCATTGTTGGCTTGTGGCACCAATAGAAGAACTAAAGAATTCAATATAAGTATTCANCATAGTTGAAGTATCAGGATCCCAATCAAAAACTGGAATTGGGATATCTCTTGAACAAACATACTGTGGTTTTTCAACTATGGTAGTACAACCCTCAGGTGAAATTACAGTTAATCCGATATCGTAGCAACCTGAATCAGGGTAAACATAAGGAATAGAACCACATAAATTTGATGTGTTACCATCACCTAAATCCCAAATACAATCACAGCCAGAAGGTGATATAACACTAGTAAACGTAGTTTCCAATGGCTTACATGATTCTAATATATCAGCAGAAAAGTCTGCAACAGGATATGTATTTACTCTAACTTCAAAACTAACTGAGACATCTGGAGTTTCACAAAGATCAGAAACAGTCAATGAATAAGTTTGTGTTGATGTTGGACTAAGAAAAATAATTGAATCAGTTATTGATGAATTAGACCAGACATAATTGTATAATCCACCATCACCACCAGAAACTTGGGCAACAACTTGNACAGTATCCCCAATACAAATATCAATATCACTAATAGGTGTTATATCCAATGGAGGAAAAACTGTAACATTGATACAATGTGTATCTGATCTACAACTGTTTGAATCTAAAGCACTGTAACAAAAAATAGAATCAGAAACGAGCCCAACCATTTGATTGTTAGATGAAGAAATTCCATTCATATAGTATTGTAAACCACCAGTTCCTCCAGTTCCACTCACGCCAATACTAGCTGAACCATTAATACATATTGTTGTATCATTTGTTGGAGTTAAATTAATAATGGATGGACTTGCAATAGTAAAGGGAGCTGTATTTTGACAACCTGCTGAATCTCTAAGATAAATGATATAATTTCCTCCACACAAACCACTGAAACTGCTGTCACTTTGAAAGTTCAAACTATCTATGCTGTAAAAATAGGCTCCAGAAGATGAGACTGTCATTTGACCAGAGCAATCACCATAACATAATTCCCTTATGGTATCAATTTGATGTATTGTAATTAGTTGTGGTCCCGAAACAGTTGAAAATATAGTATCNGAACACCCTATACTATCNNTAACAACNAGTTGATATGTTCCTGTATCCAATCCGTTTAATGAATCAATATTTAAAGTTGTATGAGACCAATCATAATTTAAGGTTCCCATACCACCTGTAAAATCAAAATCNATCATGCCATCTAAAATACCAACACAAGAGACATCTAGAATTGTACTAGTGTGCTGTAAATCACTAACTCCAACAAAAACTGTGTCTGAAGTTGAACAACCATTTACATAATCCAAATAAATGATTTGATTTCCGGAAACTGTAGGAGAAATTAAGTTGGNATAAGTAGTAACTCCATTAGACCAATACATATTTCCTAAGTAATAAATTTTAAATTCCAATTGACCAAAATTATCGTTGTACCAACTAGCTTGTAATTCTGAAAAGGAAAAATTTTGGGTTGAACCACCTTGGAAATAAAACTGATAAATGTGATTAGGATTATATACTGTAGGGACAATGGATTGCGTATTAGGGTTTTGACCATTCCATTTCCATTCACTATGTTGTAATGGAGGGTTGAATGCACCGTAATTGAAAGCTCCATCTCTAATATGAGGCATTCCAACAGCAGTGTAAGTACCACTTACTTCTATGTAATAAGCTCCGGGTAATGTGGTGGCTGTTGATGTNTATGAAAAAGCTTGATTAAATATCATAGTAAATTGATCTACCAGCATTCCGCCTGACATGGTATCCACACTTAATTCCACTTGCTCACCAATACATAAAGATGTATCCATTTTTATTCTAATAAAAGGAACATCTTCAGGTGTAAAAGGGGTTGAATAAGTACACAAAGTATCATCTGTAAAATAGGCTGTCATAGCACATGGAAGACCATTAGGTGTAACATTGTGAATGGCATAAGTTGTTGGAGAAGAAAAAGGAGCATTAAAAACTTGTTGATTNCCATTACAATCTGAAACTACAAGCTGTCCAGAACTTGGCTGATTTTGAAAAANAACTTGCCCACTATAATGTAAGCCAGATAAAGAACAAGAATCCATAGACAAGGTTACATCAGTAACAAAACATGGTTGTGCACAATCAGGCTCTTGAAATGGAAAAGAAACATAATTGCAACTTGTGTCACCTGTAAAGTAAACNTGTAAATCACAATTTTGGGTTGCATCTCCAACAATATTATTAATTGTAAATGAAGTAGGACTTACAAAGGGTGGATTAAAGAATACGGAATCATCAGAACAATTTTTTACTACTAATTGACCAGTATTNGGGGGGATTAAAAAATCTACAAAACCAGAAATATCAAATGTTTGATTAACAGTATCACAGGCTGAGAAAGAAAAATTAACATTAGTGATATTACAAAAACAAGAGGGTTCTGTAAATGCAGTGCTTTGAATAGAGCACTGGGTAGAATCTGTAAAGTAGGCAGTTAAAACACAGTTAGATGTAGAGTCTCCTGCAATTCCAGTTATATTATAACTCATGGGGCTTGCAAACGGAGGACTCAATATTACTGAATCTCCTGAGCAATTTTTTANAATCAAACTCCCTGTAGTTGGCTCATTAATAAACTCAACACTACCTGAAATATCAAAGTTTCCTTGGNTATCACAATTAGAAANCGAATAATTTAAATTCTGCATCATGCAATTAACAGGATTACAAAATGCATTAGACAAAGGAAGGACAGTAACTGTTGCGGTATCNGTNCCCGAACCGCAATTTCCAGTTCCATTAACAATAAAATCATAAGTTCCTGGAGATGTAGGGCAAGCCTGAACATTTGCACCNGTAGTTGAATTTAAAAAAGGAGATGAATTCCATGTATATGTATTACCCCCAGAAGCAGTTAAGTTTGAACAATCTCCTTCACAGATCGTATCATCATTTACAACAATCGGAATAAATGTATTACAACTGATGGTTGCAGTACCAGTAAAAACAATAGGAACAGTTGTTGAAACACTATTAAAATTTGAAAAACACAAAATAAATTTATCTCCACAAACAACATTAAGACCAGGTTCATAATTTGATGAGGAACCACCTGCTGGTATATTATTTACGATTCCCGTACCTCCTGTAGGAGAACCATTCCAGTTGCATCTAATAGGCGCTAACGTATTACCTGTAATATCAGCACAACTATTTGGACCATATGTCCACATTGCCCAATCATAATAACCTGATTGAGCAGTAGCTCCACTTCCTGCACCAAATGTCATTTCCAAAGTTCCAGTAGTAGCTACATTTATAATCATCCAAGTGCTGTTTTTTTCACCATCCATTAAACAACCTTGATTTGTGGTNCCCCAAGGATTTAGGTTAAAAAACCCATCATACTCTGGATTAGACAATTGATGGATATATGGAGAAAAACCCAATGGACCAGTTAGTTCATTCACAGCACCAACACCATTAGGTGAAATTTGAAACCCAAGGTTTGTACATATATTAACAGCATCAATACAATCAGAAGCAGTTACTTGAGAATAATAAGAACCAGTATTGATTAATAACAATATAGAAACAATATAATGCTTTAAAATATTTCTCACCTTCTCTTTAGTTGATTTGCGATAGAAATTCTTAGATCATCTGGTGCAATATTTTCAAATATAATTTCACCAGCAGAATTGATTAATATATTTTGCTTGTTATTTCCAAAAATTGAATTGAAGTCTGAAGTTGGCAGTGACTTATAATTTAAACTAAAATTTCTAATGTCATTGTTCACATCAACAAGCACATAACAACTAAGTCCTTTACCTTCTATTTGGTTAAAAAAAGCATTTTCAAACGTTTTTTGAACATCATTAATGTATGTTATTGAGTTAGTATCTAAATTGTTGTTATTTACTAACAAAACCATTTTATTTTGTTCAATCAGGTGATTCGAAATGAAAATTTCTTTTTGTGTAGGATTTTGAGCAAAACTTTGGATTGTAAAGCAAATTAGACTCAATAAATAAATAACATTCTTAAAAATCATATTTCATATAACGTTNAAGTTTCCAAAAGTTGTCAATAATTTAAAATTAAACTTTAATATCAATTAAAATAAATTTTACACATTTGTCAAAACTAATTAAACAACATGGCCAAAGTACATAATTATAGCGCAGGACCCTGTATTCTTCCCAAAGAAGTATTCCAAAAAGCAGCAAAAAGCATTGAAAATTTTAATGACCTAAATCTTTCACTTATTGAAATTTCGCATAGAAGTAAAGATTTTGTTGATGTTATGGAGGAGGCAAGGTCGTTNGTTAAAGAAATTTTAAACATCCCTGAAAATTATGATGTTCTATTCCTTCAAGGAGGGGCAAGTTTAGGTTTTTTAACTGCAGCTTACAACATGATGAGGTCTCATAAAAGAGGNGGATACTTAGTCACAGGATCATGGGCGAAAAAAGCGGCAAAAGAGGCTAACTTCATGGGNGAGTCTAAGATTATTGCTTCATCTGAAGATGCTAACTTTAATTATATACCAAAAGGTTATGATTTGGGTGATGATATTGATTACTTCCATGTAACTTCTAACAACACCATATTTGGCACTCAAATCAAAGAATTTTATAAAGGGGAAATTCCATTAGTTTGTGATATGTCATCTGATATTTTTTCAAGAAAAATTAATATCGATGATTTTGACTTAATATATGCTGGAGCTCAAAAGAACATGGGACCTGCAGGAACAACGCTTTACATACTTAAAAAAGACATACTCGGTAATAGCACTGTACCCATTCCAACTATGTTAAATCTAAAAACACACACAGAAAAAGATTCTATGTTTAATACTCCACCTGTTTTTGCAGTGTATACTTCAATGCTCACCTTGCAATGGTTAAAAGGAATTGGAGGTTTAGATGCTATTGAAAAAATAAACATGGAAAAATCTAATTTAATATATAACGAAATTGACAGGAACCCACTCTTTAGTGGAACTGCAAATGTTGAAGACCGATCTAATATGAATGCAACATTTACCTTAAATGATCATAATCTNTCTGATGAATTTGAGCAAATGCTAAATGACGCAAATGTAAGCGGTTTAAAAGGACATCGATCAGTAGGGGGATACAGAGCTTCAATGTATAATGCTATGCCTAAAGAGAGCGTTGAAGTGTTAGTAGANGTAATGAAAGAATTAACCACAAAAAAAGGATAAAGAATGAAAGTTTTGGCAAATGATGGGTTATCTAACTCAGGAATAAACGAACTAAAAAGTGCTGGATTTGATGTAATAACTGATAAAGTTGAACAAGATTCTCTTATTGATTACATTAACAGTAATAATATAGAGGTAATTCTTGTCAGAAGTGCAACCCAAGTAAGAAAAGACATCATTGACCAATGTGCTTCTCTAAAAATAATTGGTCGGGGTGGAGTTGGCATGGATAATATCGATGTTGATTATGCAAGGGATAAGGGATTATTA
The DNA here is from genome assembly GCA_002727735.1 of Crocinitomicaceae bacterium. Classification (GTDB taxonomy): domain Bacteria; phylum Bacteroidota; class Bacteroidia; order Flavobacteriales_D; family Parvicellaceae. Next base: position 4,989 of record PBXW01000090.1, on the reverse strand, counting down.
GTTATCAATACACCTGCTGCATCTTCACAGTCGGTAGCAGAATTAGTCATGGCACACTTATTTAACGTTTCCAGATTTGTTTACGATTCAAATAGAAATATGCCCGTTGATGGTCATAACTCATTTAAAGTATTAAAAAAGAAATATGCTAAAGGTAAAGAACTAAGAGGAAAGACACTTGGTGTAATTGGATTTGGAAGAATTGGTCAATTTACGGCAAAATATGCTTTAGGAAATGGAATGAAAATTTTGGCCTATGACCCATTTATTCCAGAGGCTAATTTATCTATTGAAATAGGAGATAAAATTGTTGATATAACTATAAAAACAACTAATTTAAATGATCTTTTAAAACAAGCTGACTATATATCATTGCATGTGCCAATGCCAGAAAATAAAAAACCAGTTATTACCAAATCTGAATTTGATATTATGAAAGATGGTGTAATGATTGTAAACGCAGCAAGAGGAGGGGTGATAGATGAGGATGATTTAATAAATGCCATAAATAATGGTAAAGTNGCTGCTGCTGCACTTGATGTTTTTGTTGGTGAACCATCTCCAAGAGCTGACGTNTTGGCATTGGCTAATACCTCTTTAACTCCACACATTGGAGCTGCAACATCTGAAGCTCAAGATAGAATTGGCACAGAACTAGCAGATAAAATTAAAGACTTCTANCAAAAATAAATTTGGTAAATTGCCNAATACATGGCAAACATTACTCCATTTAAAGCAGTAAGACCTGTAAGGAATAANGTGCAATTGGTCTCCTCTAGGCCATATTATACCTATGAAAAGAGTCATCTTAAAGCAAAATTAGAAACTAACCCCTACTCTTTTCTACATGTCATCAATCCAGANTTTAAAAAAGATCATGGAACTAAACCNAATAGTATTGAGCGTTTTAAGTTGGTGAAAAACAATTATGACCAATTCAAAAAAAACAATCTATTTGTTCAAGAAAGTAAAAAGTCATTTTATATATATAAACAATCATCCTCAATTGGAACTTTCATTGGGCTTATTGCTGGCGCATCAGTAATAGATTATGAAAATGATGTTATCAAAAAACATGAAAACACATTATTAAAAAGAGAAAAACTCTTTAAAAAGTACCTAGATATTTGTCAATTTCATGCTGAGCCTGTATTACTTTCATATGACACTCCATCAATTGTAAAAAAGATTATATCTAAAAAGACAAAAGAAAGAGCTGAGTATGAATTCACTACAACTGATCAAAAAAATCATGAATTATGGATCATTAATGACTCAACTTCAATTAACGAGATAGTTTTGGCATTTAAAGAAATAGATAAAATCTATATTGCAGATGGTCACCACAGAGTAGCATCATCAAAATTGTATCATGACGACCACAAAAATCAACAATCTAGTCAATTTTTCTTATCTATGTTTATTGATTTTAAAGATGTAAATATTATAGAATTTAACAGAGTTGTTAAAAATATTTCTCCCCTTGATGATTCAAGTTTTTTGCAAAATCTTTCTACATCTTTTCATATTGAAAGTTTAGGCACTCATATGGCTAATCCAAAAAACAAAAAGGAAATTGGTTTGTATTTAAATGGGAATTGGCACTTAATTACTTTAAAGGATGAACTATTAAATAAACTGAATTATAAAGAGAAACTAAACAGTCAAATTGTCTCAGATTTTATTCTAAANCCCATACTAAACATACCAGATCTAAGAAAAGACAAAAGAGTTGAATTTATTAGTGGCTTAAATACTAATGATCAAGTCCTAAAAAAGATAGAAAAAAACTCAAATGCAATTTTGCTGAAATTATTCCCTCATAAAATGGAGGAAATAATACACATAGCGGATTTAAATCAAATTATGCCACCCAAAAGCACATGGATTGAACCAAANCTAAGAAGTGGCATTACCATCTACGAGTATTAGCTTATTAACTCCTTCACCTTGTCTGCAGCTTCTCTAAGCGTAATAGCAGAATGAACGTTTAATCCAGAGTTATCTATNATAGATTTAGCTTCTTCAGCATTGGTNCCTTGAAGTCTAACAATTATGGGCACAGGAATGTTACCAATACTTTTATATGCCTGAACAATACCATTCGCAACTCTGTCACATCTAACAATACCACCAAAAATATTGACTAATATGCCCTTAACGTTGGTGTCTTTAAGTATAATNTTAAAAGCTTTCTCAACTCTGTCAGCATCGGCTGTACCTCCAACATCCAAAAAGTTNGCTGGGTCGCCACCACTTTGTTTAATGATATCCATAGTAGCCATGGCNAATCCAGCTCCATTTACCATACAACCTACATTACCATCAAGATTTACATAATTTAAACCAGCCTTGTCAGCTTCAACATCCATAGGGTCCTCTTCTGAAAAATCACGCAAATCTGCATAATCTTTATGTCTAAAAAGAGCATTGTTATCTAATGTTACTTTTGAATCAACAGCAATAATTCTATCATCACANGTTCGTAAAACAGGGTTAATTTCAAATAAAGAAGCATCGCACCCTTCATAAGCAGCGTACAAACATTTTACAAACTTTACCATCTCTTTAAATGATTTACCACTTAGACCAAGATTAAATGCAATTTTTCTGCATTGAAATGGAGTAATTCCAACTTTTGGATCAACTTCTTCTTTATGAATTAANTGNGGTGTTTCTTCAGCAACTTCCTCAATATTCATTCCTCCTTCAGTGGAATACATAATAATATTTCTAGAAGTTTCTCTATTTAACAAAACAGACATGTAAAATTCACTTGTTTTATCAAAGTCNGGAGCGTACGCATCTTCAGCTATAAGAACCTTNNTAACTTTTTTACCATCTTTAGATGTTTGAGCAGTAACTAAATGACCNCCTAAAATTCCATTAACTNTTTGTTCTACATGNTCCTTACCTTTAGCAATAACAACTCCATGAGAACCAGTTTCTATAATGGTACCCTTTCCNCTACCACCTGCATGGATTTGAGCTTTAACAACAAACCATTCTGTACCGGTTTGCTTATTGAGGTCGTCTGCTGCTTTTAATGCATCAGAAGGATTGTCTACTACAATTCCCTCTTGTATGGCTACACCATAACTTTTAAGAATAGATTTACCTTGATATTCGTGAAGATTCATTAGTAAGTTTTTAAATTTTCAGTAAATGTAAAAATTTGAAAATTCAATCATGAAATCTTATCAATAAAATTCTCAACAAATAAATAAATGACAATATATCAGTCAATTGAATAAAGTATTTACATTTATAAAATGATAGAAACTAAAGCAGTAACCAAAAATTTTGGAGATCTCCAAGTTCTTAAAGGAATTGATTTAAGTATAAATGAAAAAGAGATAGTTTCTATAGTTGGTAAAAGTGGAGCAGGTAAAACAACGCTATTACAACTTTTAGGCACCCTTGAAAAACCATCCTCTGGAGATATATTAATACAGGGAGAAAACATATCAAAACTTCAAGAAAAGGAATTGGCTAGTTTTAGAAACAAATCCATTGGATTTGTTTTTCAATTTCATCATTTACTTCCTGAATTCACTGCTTTTGAAAATGTTTGTTTACCTGGCTTTATTGGAAAACAATCTAAAAAAATAGTTGCCGAACGATCCAATTTTTTATTAAATACCCTTGGATTAGAAAATAGAATTAACCACAGACCTAACGAATTATCTGGTGGTGAGCAACAACGAGTCAGCATAGCTAGGGCACTTATGAATAATCCTAAAATTATTTTAGCAGATGAACCTAGTGGGAACTTAGACTCAAAAACTGCAGATGAAATTCACGATCTATTTTTTAAACTTAGAGAGGAGCATGGTTTAACTTTTGTGATTGTTACCCATAACCAAAAATTGGCAGACTTGGCAGATCGCAAAATAACCATGCATGATGGGTTAATCACAAAGCATTAAAAAGAAGGGCAAGACATTGTCCTGTATGATTTCTGTTTTGGTTTACAGAAAAATTTATAAGCTAGAGAGACTTCATGAGAGCCTCCAGACTGAGGAGTTAGTTGTGAAGTAGTAATATCATAACTATAACCAATTCTTAAATGTTCTGTCTCTAGTCCCAATGTCAGTATAAAAGAATCTCTATTCCTATACCACAATCCAACAACATAATTTCCCTTTTTGTAATATAATCCCAAGTTTATTTGGGTAGCTTCAGCTTGTTTTGACAGTAAAATACTGGGAGACAATGACTCACCTTTAGAAGTATACAAAGAGTGTGATGCTAAATCAAACTCTGTACCTAAATGTATGGTATAACGCATAGGTAATCTGGTCTCATTTAAAGAAGAAGTCCTTAAGCTTTCATCAGGCTCTAACAAATGATGTGCTGCAAAACCAATAAAAAAATTCTCTGAATAACCCAAAATACCAGCAGAAAAATCAAAAAAGTTAACAGGTTCAAAATTTAACACTTCTTGGGTGCCAAAAACAAATCCTCTACGTGAATGTATTTGATCACCAAAAGTCATTTTATTGGTATTAGCAGCCTTTTGAATATATGATCCTTGTAACGCATAGTTAATGGTAAATGTTCTTGAAACATGTTGATGGTAAGCATAAGATAAGCTTACTTGATTAGTAACTAGCACTCCATTACCAACTTGATCACTCATAACCGACAATCCCAAACCGCCTTTTAAACTTTCAAAATACTTATCAAATGTAGCTGCTGTAGTTACAAAAGCTCCTGGGAAAGAAGGCCATTGATTGCGATAATTCATGACAAATCTTGGGCATTTATTTGTACCACTAAACGCTGGGTTTAAATAAACTGGATTGGAATAAAATTGTGTAAAAATAGGATCTTGAGCATGAGAATTAATATCAAGAAATAATACTATTGCAGTAAAGCAGCAGGATTTTATAAAAGAACATGAAATAAAAAATTTACTTTTCTGCATTAAGCTTAATCATTAGTATTGATGATTTCTTACCCCTAAAATAACAATTAAATCTAATT
>PBXW01000089.1 GCA_002727735.1 Crocinitomicaceae bacterium | reverse complement strand
TGTTAGGATATTCCTATTCACAAAATACGGCTAACATTTCGTGTTATATTGACAACAAATTAGATAATAAATACATTAAATCAATAACCCAAGAGCAGAAAGTCAATAGTTCACATGAAATAGCTAATAAAATTTGGTTGAACTTCATAAAAGATGGCTACATCAATGCCACTATAGATTCCATTATCATGGACAGCATTGACCATAAAATATACATTAATAAAAAGAAGCAATTAGATGTAAATTTCTTTCATGTATCAAAAAATGAAAAGTTAGAAGAACCTTTATTGAACTTAAAAGGTAAGCATGATCTTACCTCACTTTATAATAAGTTGTTCAGTATTGTAGAAACATTAAACAATAATGGTTATCCTTTTGCACTTGTTAACATTTCAAATTCAAGATTAGATCACAACCAATTGACTTTTAATTATGAAATTAATAAAGGCCCTATGGTTTATATCGACTCTATCATTAACCCAGAGATGGAGGAAAAACAATTAAAACTGTTAAAAAAAATAATAAATATTAAATCTGGTTCTTTATTTGACATAAGTAAAATACAACAAGTAGAAAACTTAATTTCAAAAGTCAATTACATCAATTCACTCAGACCTCCTGCTTATGAATTCATCAATGATAAGGCACTAATTTATACTTATTTAAAAATGAAATCATTCAACAACATAAATGGTATAATTGGGATTCAGCCAGATAATAATGGTACTATTCAATTTACAGGAAATGTTTCACTGGACTTAAACAACAATCTAAATTTTGGAGAAAACTTTCAATTTAAATGGAGAAGAATGTTTAATGCTTCTCAAAATTTAATTACATCGTTCTCTATCCCTTATCTATTTAGTTCGAATTTTCAAATAAATGGTAATTTAAACATGATTAAAAAAGATACTTCTTTTTTTAATTTTGATACTGATATAGATCTGAGCTATATTTTTGGTGTAAATAGTCAAATTGGCATAACTGCAAATCGACTATTATCTACCAATATCCAACAAGTTGAATACAACTTTACTTCAACGAATAACTTCGGCTTTTTTCTGCAACAAAATCAACTTAATAATAATTTAAACCCATCTAGAGGNTGGAAACTTAATGCTGCTATTTTAACCGGAACNAAACAAACGTTTTTTAATAGTAATGATGACATGGTAAGAACACCTAATTTATCTNTTAATATAGACTATGAACATTACTTTAAAATTAAAAATAGAGTAAGCTTAAAGTTAAAAGCCAAAGTCAATAGTATATCTAATGATCAGCTTTACGAAAATGAATTGACTAGAATTGGAGGGTACAATTCCATAAGAGGATTTGATGAAGAATCAATATGGGTAAGTTCTTACGCCATTAACACAACTGAATTAAGGTATTTATTAGATAATGAATCAAGTGTTTTTATATTCAACGACATTGCTTGGACAGAGAAAAANATCACATTATTATATGAGAAAAAATGGATCCAAAGTTTTGGATTTGGCACTCATATTGGTTTCAAAAATGGGTTACTGAGTCTTGTATACGGCTTAGGCACTGAAATAGGACAACCATTTGTAATTAGAACTGGGAAAATACACCTTGGTTTCACCAGTTATTTTTAAAATTATGTTAAACANTTATATATAGCATTAAAACTTAGTTGTTTTTTTTTNTCAATAAAGTTACTTTCGCAGGAAATTATATTAGATANANTAAAATAAATCGATGAGTCAAACAACAAACTTACCCTATAAAGTTAAAGACATCAGCCAAGCTGATTGGGGTCGAAAAGAAATTAGATTAGCTGAAGCAGAAATGCCTGGCTTAATGTCCTTAAGAGAGGAATATAANGATGAACAACCACTAAAAGGGGCAAGAATTGCAGGCTGCCTNCANATGACNATTCAAACTGCTGTTCTTATAGAAACATTGGTTGAATTGGGAGCAGAAGTAACNTGGTCTTCTTGCAATATTTTTTCCACACAAGATCATGCAGCAGCTGCTATTGCTCAAGCTGGAATACCCGTTTATGCATGGAAAGGCNTGAACGATGAAGAATTTGATTGGTGTATTGAGCAAACTTTATTTGCCTTTAAAGACAACCAACCATTAAACATGATTTTAGATGANGGNGGNGATTTAACCAATATGGTTTTAGACAATTACCCNGAATTGGTTANCAATATNAAAGGTCTTTCAGAAGAAACTACAACTGGTGTTCACAGATTGTATGATAGAGTNATAAATGGCACATTNCCCATTCCCGCTATAAACGTTAATGACTCCGTTACAAAATCAAAATTTGACAACAAGTATGGTTGCAAGGAATCTTTAGTAGATGCTATAAGAAGAGCAACTGATGTTATGTTAGCTGGTAAGGTAGCTGTTGTTGCTGGATATGGAGANGTAGGTAAAGGTTCNGCTGCCTCATTACAAGGAGCTGGAGCAAGAGTAATTGTAACTGAAATTGACCCTATATGTGCATTACAAGCTGCTATGGATGGATTTGAAGTTAAGAAGATGGATAGCGCTGTAGCTGAGGCTGANATAGTTGTAACTGCTACNGGCAACAAGGATATCGTTAAAGGAAGTCANTTTGAACTAATGAAAGACAAAACTATTGTTTGTAACATTGGTCATTTTGATAATGAAATTGATGTAGCTTGGTTAGATAATAATCATGGAAGTACTAAGACTACTATTAAACCACAAGTTGACATGTATAACGTNAATGGTAATGATATTATTCTTTTAGCTGAAGGTAGATTAGTTAATCTNGGCTGTGCAACAGGTCATCCTTCTTTTGTAATGAGTAATTCATTTACTAACCAAACTTTAGCACAAATTGAACTTTGGAACAATAGTGAAAATTACAAAAACGAAGTTTANATGCTNCCTAAGCANCTTGATGAAAAAGTAGCTTATTTACATCTAGCTAAAATTGGTGTAGAATTAGAAACACTTTCAAAAGATCAAGCNGATTACATTGGAGTAAAAGTAGAAGGACCATTTAAGCCTGAACATTACAGGTATTAAAGTTTTTCTCTATGAAATTTACAAAAAGGCTTAAATATTACCTTATNGGTTTTGGTTTAGGCCTTTTTTTGGTTTTCTTTTTATTCAAGGANAGAAGTTGGAGCTGGCTCCCTGAAAACAGAGTATTGGATTTTATATCATCTCATCCCATTCTTGTTAACAAAGACTTTTATGACGACTTAAAAGACAAGTCAGCNTTAGAAAAAAAAATATTTGATTTAGTTATTAGTGGAAATGTAGACTTCTCTGAAAGCCAAACTAAAGGAGAAATTAAAACCTACAGAATATTTACAGATTCTACACAAATTGAAATTGCNTTATCATTTAATGATTCNATTTCAAGGGTAATNCAAATTGAAGATTCATCTCTTAGCTACACAAAAAACCTNACCAATAATGGAGTTGAACTANATATGGATAAGANTAATTTTTTAAANCTAATCCATGATATTGAATTTAATTTCAATGATAAAATTCNATGTCAGTTTAAATCCTTAGGATTGAAGAAAGAAATGATTAAGAAAAATTTACAATCTTTAAAAGTATTGTGGGAACATTCTAAGCCCTACAGGAAACCCAATCCAATTTTCACTTCCACAATTACTATTGAAAGTAAAGAATATATTATTGCATTGGAAAGAGGAGATAAAAGGATTAGATTCAATGCTTGTATTTCTTCAAATANNGTTAATTTAAAAAGTAATCTTAATTTACANGATNTTCTTCATAACTCAAACTGCNTAGAANAATAAAAGTTATAGAAAGTTGCTTTTTATTTTTTTAGAAAATTCAACACATCATTTGCTGTAAGTTCAGGAATTTCCTCCATAGGAATGTGACCAACACCCTCGTAAATTTTAACGGTGACATTTTTTAGGTCATTTTTAAATTTCTCAGCATCGTGATGAGAAATCCAAGAATCTTCATCACCCCAAAGNACCAATGTTGGTGTTTCAATGTTTCTTAGTGCATGTGTGTTTTGAATGAATTTTGAATTAGCAATTCTGGAAAAAGCTTCTAAATTTCCTTCTCTATGGATGATATCATAATATCTATCTACCAAATGGTCAGTAACTACATATTGATCTTTTATAACTTGTCTTAAAAACCTCCTAACAACTACTTTTGGAACAATTTCGTAGTTGAAAACTTGTCTTAGCACAGGTGTTTGGGCAATTACAAATGGCAAGGGATAATTTCCACCACTAACATACCCAGCAGCATTAACCANAACCATTTTATTTATCCGTTCTTCATGAGCTACTGCAAATTCCCATGCTATCCAACCACCAAGTGAATTTCCAGCAATATGAAATTTATCAANACCTAAATTGTCCATGAATTTTCTAATGTATCCTATGTATAAATCCATCCCATACTCATTATCAATACTGGGGCCAGTTAGACCAAAACCAGGAAGATCAATTCTGATAACCCTNTAGGANTTACAAAGGTGTTCTGCCCATNTATTAAAAGTATGTAGNGATGAAAAAACACCATGTAACAGTAAAATAACATCTCCACTACCCTCATCACTGTAGTGAATATTAATTCCATACAAATCCATGAATTTGGAGCATTTAAGGCTGTACTTTTGAATTAATTCTTGGGGTTGCATGGGAAATAAAAATATAAAAAACAGGCTTTCTCTAACTCAAGATGATGAAATAATTGGGTTTATGTGTATAAGTAAGCATTTTATTTTTAATCTTAGTAACAATGAATAGAATTGTACTATTACTAATTTTTCTTTGCAATTTACCCATTACACAATTTTCACAAATTGATAGTGACGGAAATATAGAACCAACAAAAACTGATTTAAAAAATAATTTTCAATTCGAATTACTTGGCAAAGGACTATATTACTCATTAAACTATGAGCGAGAATTAGTTTCCTTTGATGAAATTACAGTTAATCTTTCGAGTGGATTTTGCATTTTTCCATCATTTACTAGTTTAGAGGCTTCAAATGAAATTATCCTTCCAACTCAGCTAAATGTTGGATATAGTATAAATTCCCATCATCTACATTTTGGTTTTGGCACTTCATTTTGGCGATATTCTACCAACTATTTACCCATAGATAANAACAATATATCTTCACAGCCAATTCCCCCAGTTCTCAAAGAACAATGGGAAGTTTTTTCACACTTAACATTCGAATACAGATATAATAACAAGGAAAAAAAACTACTCTACAAAATTGGTTATGTTCCATTGTTTTTTGCTGAGATGCCCAATACAGCTTTCAATAAAAAAGTAAACTACCAAACATCTTTGTGCTTAGGCATTGGTTATAAATTTTAATTATGATTAAAGTTAAACTTATTTTTTTCGTTAGTGTACTAACTTTAGTTGGTTGCAAAAAAGACATTTTTGACCCCAACAATAATTTGGGTGGATGTACTGATATTGATGCAATTAATTTTAATAATGAAGCTGATTTTGAAGATAATTCATGTCTATATGCTTATATACAAGAATATGAAATTTCATACTATCCGGATGAAAACCCTAACTCCTCTATTCCTTTTGTAGATTCATGGGATATTCCTGGTACTGGAGCTGATGCAGATTTACTTTTAAAAATAAAACATCAAGATTCCAGCTCTTACTTATTTGTATCTCCTATTATGGAAAATCAATCAGCAAATAGTCCAGCTTATTGGCCAGCACAAGAAAATTATAAACTTGTAAATAAAACCTATCATTGGGAACTTTATGACAATGACGCTACCAATAGTAATGAATTTATAGACTCAGGTTCATTCAACCCAATATCAATTGCAATAAACAATAAAATAACTGTGCATGGGAACCATCTTCCATCAAATAGTACTCAATTAGTTATCCATTATGCTCTAGGAGATTAGTCTTCTGTAGAAAAGAAAAAGAGCTATCGAAGAAAAAAACAAATTAGGGAACCATACTGCAAACATGGTATTCAATCCAACGTTAACTGCAGCTACAGTAGTCATTTTCATAAAAAAAATGTAAACCAAGCCACAAGCTAAACCAATGACTAAATTTCTTCCAACACCTTCTCTTGATTTTACTGAGGCCACTGAAATACCAATTAAAGTAAGTATATAAGCTGCAAATGGATAAGCAGTGCGTTCATATCTACTAATATCAATTTGGGCAATAGAATTTCCTTTAGCTTCCTCTTTAAANCGATAATCCAATAGTTCGGGAGTAGTCATAGCATATGTAATTTCNGCACGTTGACCTAAATCTTTTAAATTGAAATTTAAAATGGTGTCNATTTGATCTTTTATGTAAATCTCATCATTGATATCACCCAATTTTCTTATNAATACATTTTTTAGTATCCACTTGTTGGATAAACTATCTCCCACAGCTCTCTCAACTTGCATATCACTTTTTAATTCCCAATCTCCATTTCCCTTGTCTTCCCAATTTTCAACCCACAAACGCCTAACATTAGTCGTATTTCCAAGAAATTGTCTATAACTTACGATTGTTCCTTTTTCTAATTCTAAATGTGCATCTCTAAAGTTGACATTGTATTTAGTGAATTTATTCTCGAAATCAAGTCTATTTTTATTAGCAAATGGTGCTACGTAATGGTTCATAACTACCGATATAATCAAAAGAAATGTTGAGGCAATTATGTAGGGTCTTGAAAAGCGTAAAAAACTAACTCCATTACTAAGTATGGCAATTATTTCAGAACGTTGTGCCATAAAACTAGTAAACCATAGCACAGACAAGAAAATGATGAGTGAAGAAAATAAATTAGCATAATGGATAAAAAAATAAGGGTAGTAATCAGTAACAATTGTCAAAAAAGTGAGGTTATTCTCAGGACTCATAAAATCTTTCAATTTTTCTGAAACATCAAATATGATGGAGATGCTCATTACAACAGCAATCATGAAGACATAAGTCCCCAAAAACTTTTTTACTATATACCAATCTAACTTTTTCACCTAAATCAAAGTCTTTGAACGAGTTTAACAACCATTTTATTTTTCCACTCATGAAAAGTTCCCTCTTGAATTTTAATTCTTGCCTCTTCAACTAACCACAAATAAAAAGTCAAGTTATGAATGCTTGCTATTTGAGCACCTAATAATTCTTTTGAAATCATTAAATGTCTTAAGTATGCTTTAGAGTATTTGGAATCTACAGAAGCAGTTCCATTCGGATCTATTGGGGATAAGTCATGTTCCCATTTTTTATTCCTAATATTAATAATACCTTCTGAAGTAAATAACATTCCATTCCTTGCATTTCTAGTAGGCATTACACAATCAAACATATCTACTCCCAAAGCAATACACTCCAAGATATTAACAGGTGTACCTACTCCCATGAGGTACCTAGGTTTATCTATAGGAAGTATTGAACACACTTCTTCTGTATGTTTGTACATTAATTCTGCTGGTTCACCTACAGATAATCCACCTATTGCATTGCCTGGCATATCAAATTCTGCAATTTTTTCTGCACTTTGCTTTCTTAGGTCAGAATATGTACTGCCCTGAACAATAGGAAACAAAGATTGGCTATAGCCGTATTTTGAAGGCGAAGAATTGAAGTGGTCAACACATCTTTTAAGCCATCTATGGGTCATTTCCATAGAGTTTTTAGCATAATTAAAATGACAAGGATATGGTGTGCATTCATCAAAAGCCATTATGATATCAGCCCCAATAGACTTTTGAATATCTATTGCCCTTTCAGGTGTAAAAAGATGTCTTGAACCGTCAATATGTGACCTGAAATTAACTCCCTCTTCTGTGATTTTCCTNCTANCAGATAGACTATAAACTTGATANCCCCCCGAATCAGTTAAAATAGGTTTATCCCATGAAATAAAAGAATGTAGTCCCCCNGTTTTTTCTAATAATTCAATGCCTGGCCTTAAATAGAGGTGATAAGTATTCCCAAGTATTATTTGAGCTTTTATCTCATTAGTCAAATCATTTTGAGATACTGCTTTAACTGTGCCTGCCGTTCCAACAGGCATAAAAATAGGTGTAAGTATTTTACCATGATCTGTCTCAATCTCTCCAGCCCTTGCCTTGGAAAATTGGTCCTGAAATTGAAGATTAAAGTTCATAAATATGTGAATAAACTTGAGTAGGGCAAATATATGCAAGATAATTAAGCGATAATTTTAATTTCAAATTCAATTGTGGACTTAGAAAAAGTAATTTTTGTAATAAATTTTATATGTTTTGGNATTCACCTATTTTATATTTTATTTTTTCACTTAAGGGTTTCACTTCATAGAAATAACAACTTTAGTCAAGCATCCACAAAAGTTTCCATAATTATTTGCGCAAGAAATGAAAGGCGGAATCTTGCCTTATACTTNGAGTCTTTTTTAAAACAAGATTATGAAAATTTTGAAGTAATTGTAGTAAATGACAGGTCTTGGGATAACAGTTTAATTGTATTAAATGAATTAGCAAAAAACTATAAGAAACTTAAAATTGTAGACATTCCTGACAATGAAACTGATCACTTTGGAAAGAAATTTGCACTAACTCTTGGAATTAAAGCAGCTCAATTTGAACATATATTATTAACTGACGCAGACTGCAGACCGTCAAGTAATCTTTGGTTGGCTAAAATGGTTAATGAGTTTAATCAAAATGTAGATATAGTATTAGGCGCAAGTACTTATGAAAAAAAGAAAGGGTTTTTAAATAAGCTAATCAGATTTGACACCGCACAAATTGCTGTGAATTATCTTGGTTTTGCTAAAGCAAATTTACCCTATATGGGTGTAGGCAGAAACTTAGGCTATAAGAAAAAGAATTATGAAAGTGCAAGTGGTTTTAAATCTCATTATCATGTAGCTTCTGGCGATGATGATTTGCTTATTAATCAAATTGCCAATAAAAACAACACGAATATTTTATTGGATAAAGATGGAATAACAATATCAATTCCAGAGAATAGTTGGAAGAAATGGATAATGCAAAAAAGTAGACATCACACTACAAACAAGTATTATAAATTAAAACACAAAGCAATTTTAACAATGCAGTACATGGCAATTTTACTATTTTATTCATCAGGGTTTTTTCTTGTTTCTACGGATGAATATTGGATCTATTTTGGTATGTTTTTCTGTATAAAATTATGCTTAGCACCACTCATTTATTACAAACCTTTCAAGATTCTATTGTGTAAAGATCTTTTATTACTCTATCCATTTTATGAATTCATCTTGCTAATTTGTCAACCAATATTCCAAATAAATTGGAAAAAAACTTAAAATGGACCACAAAAAGGAATCAACACATCTTTCAGAAAAAGCCCAGAAGGACTATGATTTAGTTATTAAAGCAACTAAATATGATGACCAACAAGCTTTTTCAGATTTAATGGATAGGTATAAAGATTCTATTTATTTCATGCTACTAAAAATGGTTAACAATAAAGACGATGCAGAAGACTTAACCATTGAAGCTTTTGGAAAGGCATTTAACTCTCTCAAGCAATATACTCCTAACTATGCATTCAGCACATGGTTATTTAAAATTGCCACTAACAATTGCATTGATTTTTTAAGAAAGAAAAAGAAAAAAACAATGTCAATTGACAATAGTATCGAAAACAAGGACGGAGATGAAATCACCATTGAACTAAAAAGTGATGCGCGAACTCCAGAACAGGAAACCATTAGAGATCAAAAAATTGAGCTAATGCGATCTTACGTGAAAAAACTTAAACCCAGATATGAAACCTTGGTTGAGATGAGATATTTCAAAGAGATGAGTTACGAAGAAATATCCAATGAACTTAATCTTCCACTAGGCACGGTCAAAGCGCAATTATTCAGAGCTAGAGAGTTTCTTTACAATCTTATGAAACACAACATTGAAACCATCTGAGTTTTCAATACTATTAAATGGATTATATCCCGATTTAACTACACCTCAAATTGAAAAATTATGTCAATTAAAAGAGTTGTACCAATTTTGGAACGATAAAATAAATGTCATAAGTAGAAAAGACATGGATAATTTCTTTATCCATCACGTTTTACANTCTTTATCCATTTATAAAATTATCTCTTTTCGTCCAGACTCTTTTATTTTNGACGTAGGNACTGGGGGTGGTTTTCCTGGNNTACCTCTCGCAATTGTAAATAAGGATNCCTCATTTCATTTAATTGATTCNATAGGAAAGAAAATTAAAGTTGTAAAAGAAGTATGTAATGAACTGAAGGTTGAAAATGTATTAGCGGAGCAAAAGAGGGCTGAAAACACCAAAGGNAATTTTGACTTTGTCATTAGTAGAGCTGTTACAAGATTTTCAAAATTTTGCCCATGGGTANTTGACAAAATAAAAGAGGACAGCAAGCATCACTTAAAAAATGGTATAATTTATCTNAAGGGAGGNGATTTGAAAGATGAANTAAATGCTATTAANCAAAAATATCATCATTCAATATATCACTTAAAGGATTATTTTGAGCATGACTTTTTTGAAACCAAGCAAATTGTTCATCTACANAAAAAATAACCTCATTTATAATTAATTAACAACACTACATGAGTAGATTTTATATATTCATGAAAGATTTAGTTTATGATAAGAATCATTTTCATATTAGTAATTACGTTAATACTACCATACACTCTTTTTTCTCAGGGTTCCAATGATAGGACAACTGGTATCAAGGTTGAAAGACTGTTATTTCTAATAGAGCAAATGTATGTTGAAGATGTTAATTCTGTAGAATTACAAGAAGATTTGGTTTTAGGCATGTATAATATGCTTCACCCTTCTGGGATTTATCAACCTGATTCTGTATTTGAGAACCTAAACCTATCTGCTAAATCAACATTTGGACTTGGTTTAAGAATTAAATTTCAAAAAGGAAAAATATTGGTAGATAAAGTATTGCCCAATAGCAGTGCAGAAAAGGCCGGAATAAAAGCTAAGGATGAGATTATATGTATTGATAAAGATAGTTTACAACAAGTATACTACTATGCAGACTTTGATAGACTTACTGCAACCAAAAAAGCATCTAAAAGTCAACTTACTATAATAAGAGAAAAGGATACCCTTTCATTCACCGTAAGAAAAGAAGCTATCGATGGCTATCAAATGTTACCCATCCCATTAGGAAATGGTCAAAACAGTATATCTAATTATCAAGATGCTATTCAACTGTTCGATTACATTTATCCTGACTCTGTTTCTAATGGCACCATCACTGAACATGGCATAAGATACATGTTAGAACAACTTGATCCTCATTCCACCTATATTTCACTTGAAGAAATTCACGATATGAATGCTCCCTTAAAAGGTTCATTTACCGGTGTTGGCATTCGCTTTCAAATTCTAAAAGACACCATTATGGTCGTCCAAGCTATTCCGGGTGGTCCTTCTGAGAAGGTGGGGTTAATGGCAGGAGATCAAATAATAAAAATACAAGATGAATTAGTTGCAGGTATTGGCATGAAGAATAAAGGGGTTAGAGATAGACTTCTTGGTGATAAAGGAACTAAAGTTAATGTTACGATTAAACGAGGAAAAACAAACAGCTTCTTGGATTTCGAAATTATTCGAGATAAAATTCCCATTTATAGTGTTGATGCATCTTACATGGTCAATTCCAATACAGGATACATCAAGTTAAATAACTTTTCATCAACCACTATGGCTGAGATTAGAAAAGCATCATTTGAACTAAAAGATCATGGAATGGAAAACTTAATTCTAGATCTTCAAAACAATGGTGGCGGCTATCTAAGAACAGCTGTTGATTTATCTGATGAATTTCTTTCAGGAACAAAAAAAATTGTATCCACTAATGGAAGAAAATTCCCTGAGAGAATATACAAAACAGGAAAGAAAGGTTTACTTGAAAAAGGTAAACTCGTTGTTTTAGTAAATGAAAGTAGTGCAAGTGCAAGTGAAATTGTTTCTGGAGCTATACAAGATTGGGATAGAGGCTTAATTGTAGGAAGAAGAACTTTTGGCAAAGGATTAGTACAAAAACCGATTGAACTACCTGACGGATCTCAAGTTAGAATTACAACTTCAAAATATTATACACCGAGTGGCCGATGTATTCAAAAACCATATGAAGATGGATCATTGGCTTACAGAAAAGAAAAATATAACAGGTATAATTCAGGAGAGTCCTTTAGTGTAGATAGTATTAAGTTTAACTCTAATGAAACTTTTCAAACCCTAATCAAAGATAGAACAGTATATGGTGGAGGTGGTATAATTCCAGATTACTTTGTCCCTCTCGACACAACAGGGACAAGCCCCTATTTTAACAAACTAATTCGCAAAGGAATTTTCAATCAATTTGCGCTATCTTGGGTCAATGACAATAGAAAAGAATTAGAGAAAAAATACTCTAATTTTGACAAGTTCAATGATAAATTCAATACAGATAATGTGGTCAAAAAATTGATTGAATTTGCTGAAGTTGAAGGTGTCGCATTTAATGAAAGTCAATATGAAAAAGCTAAATCAGTCATTCACACAAGAATNAAAGCAAATATCGCTCAGGATTTATTTGACTACAAACGATTTTATCANGTAATAAATAAACTTAATAATTCTTTAGAAAAATCACTTGAATTACTTAAAGATGATAAAGCATTTTCTAAATTAGCTTTGAATAACCAATAAACANCNATCCATGCAAGATAAAAGCAATATTTCTATAGTCATTTCTTTAATAGCATTGAGCGTTTCNCTTTTTGCTCTNTTNGGNAAAAGTGATAATAATCGTTTTGAAAAGAACAACGANAAAGTTTACATACCTGCAGACCCCAAAGCAAAAAAGGAATTAAATGATTTTGAAAATNTATTAGAAAAAAGCCCATTAACNCCTAATAATGTTGACTTAGACAAAACNCCTAAAACAAGCATTAAGTTCAATAAAGACAGTCATGATTTTGGAAATATTGAGCAGGATACAGAAAATAAATATTCATTTACTTTTACTAATACTGGTAACGAACCTCTTAAAATTAAGAATGCAAAAGGTTCTTGTGGTTGTACAGTTCCAAACTACCCTAAAGAACCTATTATGCCAGGAAAAACTGGACAAATTGATGTTGTTTACAAACCAGCCAAACAAAAGGGTAACCAAAGTAAGACTGTTACTGTAAGTGCCAACACAAACCCAGAAAATACGATTTTAAGAATATCTGCTAATGTCAATTCTCCTGACGAATAGAGGCAGCTTAATTTTCTTCTGTTTATTAATTTCTCAAATATTCTTTGGGCAAATAGGTTGTATTCCTGACAAACTTCCATTTATCAGTGGTGAGGAATTAATTTATGACGTAGAGTACCACATGGGTAATACTTGGGTCTCAGCCGCTAAAGCCCGGTTTATTGTTAAAGATTCAACATACAATAATAATCCATGTTATTATCTTGAAGGAAAAGGAAGAACATTAAAAAGTTACGATTGGTTCTTTAAAGTAAGAGATAAATATGCCAGTTTTATTTCCACTAAAGATTATAAACCAATTCACTTTATTAGAAGAGTAAGAGAGGGTGATTTCTACTTAAATTATGATTATGACTTTGATTATNAAAATAGAAAAGCGTTCATAGAAGAAAAAAGAAAAAACATAGCTCGTCAAGATACTATGGATCTAATACCATGCAGCTATGACATATTGAGTTCTGTATATTTTTCTAGAGCTATTGATTTTAAGAAACTAAATAAAGGAGACACTATTCCCATTGACATAATATTAGACAAAGAAATGTTTAGTGATATTGGCATCATATATAATGGAACAAAAGTCATTAAAGATCAACAACAAAGAAAAATAGAATGTATCCATTTTGAAATAGAACTCATTGAGGGAACCATATTTAAAGGAAATGAGACTATGGATGTCTATGTAACTAACGATGAAAATAAAATACCTATTTACGTAGAGGCTGAGATCCTTGTTGGCTCAATAAGAGTATATATTAAAAGCATAAAAAATAGTAAAAGGCCTTTAACTTATATTCCCTGACTTTCTTCTTTTAATTTCTTTTTTTATCAAAGATAATTCTCTTCCCGTTTGCCCAGCTACTGATGTATTCTCTTTAGCTCTTCGAATTAAATAAGGTAAAACTTCTTTAATAGGCCCATAAGGAACATACTTTGCTGTATGGTATCCATTTTTGGATAAATTAAAGCTTATGTGATCACTCATCCCTAGTAATTGAGCAAAACAAATTCTAGGATCACTATTTTCGATGCCATTTTCGCTCATTTTTTGTGCTAAATAAGATGAACTAAATTCATTGTGCGTACCAGCACATAAATAGAGCTTATCCAAATTACTTAAACAGTGATCTATAGCCAGATTGTAATCCTTATCCGTATCTTCTTTTGTAGCATGAATAGGGTCTCTATAACCTTGAATTTCTGCTTGTTCTCTTTCTTTTTCCATGTAAGCTCCTCGGACTAATTTCAAACCAAGATAAACATCACTTTTTCTACAAGTATCTATAAGATCAATCATATAATTTAATCGATCATGTCTATATAGTTGAATAGTATTGTATACAATAGGTGCTTTTTTATTGTACTTCATTATCATATCTAGGGCTAATTCATCAATAAAATCTTGAAACCAGCTGTCTTCTGCATCAATAAATACGGATACATTATTTTGGTATGCCATATTACAAATGTGATTAACACGGTGACGTATTTTCGATACCACTTCTTTCTCCTCTTCACTTAATGCATCCTTGTTATTCACTTTTTTTATTATTGATGATGGCCCTAAACCTGTAACCTTAAATACAGAAAATGGAATGTGATTATTTTCAGCAGCCTTTATAATAGTCTTAACTATTTCTTCTTTGGTATTTTCAAAATCTCCTTCATTTTCTTTTCCTTCTACAGAATAATCAAGTATAGTTCCCACACGATATTTGGCTAATTGATTAATTCTTGATTCACTCTCTTGAATTGACTCACCTCCACAAAATTGTTGAAATATGGTAGACTTGACTAATCCTTTAACAGGGAGTCCAAGTTTAAAAGCAGCAATGGTAATAAAACTACCTAACTGAACAAGAATAGGATACTTAAGCAATGAAAAAAGCAAATAGGCCTTTCTCAAATCTTTTTTAGACTGATACTCAAAAGCAGCTTCTGTATCATCAAAATGCAACATAAAATTAGGCCTCTAAATTATTTAACAATGATGCTAATTTTTTAGTTAGAATTTTTCTTGAATATGAACTAGGTTCGCAATTAAAATTAAGTTCATTAGAATAAAAACCAAGAATTGTTGACTTTAATTTTTCCACATCATCATAACCACATACTAAGCCCGCATTAGCTTTTTTAATAATNTCATTTAAATCACCATCTTCTGGCCCTACAACTAAAATTGGTCGTTTAGANGCCATATATTCAAATACTTTTCCAGTAATAATTCCTTTTGCATTAGGCGTATTATTAACCATAAGCAGCAATAACCTTGATGTTCTTTGAAGTTTTACTACCTCTGAATGAGGTACATAATTAATCTTTTGGACGAAAGAACTTAGACCATGATCTTCAATAGATTGTAATACAGTATGATCAACCTTACCTATTAACTTTAATTGCAAATCAGATTTAAATGCAGGATTTTCATTTACCAATTCATGAAGTGCATCCCACAAAACTTGGTGATTTCTTGATGGTGTAAAAGAACCAATGTGAGCAATAGAAAACTTTTTATCAATTTCTATTTCTTCATTAACAATAAAATCTTCGGGGTCGTAGCCGTTTTCAATGACCTCTACATNTTTTGCACCAAGATCATTNAGCTCATTAGATANCTGATTACCCACAGTTAAAACTAAATCAGCATTATTNAGCACTTGTTTTTCTAATCTTTTGTGCTTTTTATCAGCCAGTTTAGTNAATTTTAGTTCTTTATAAAAATCAATATTGGTCCAAGGATCTCTAAAATCTGACACCCAAGGAATATCAAATTGACTTTTTAGTTTAAGGGCAATTAAATGAGCAGAATGTGGTGGTCCAGAAGAAATAACAGCATCTATTTTATGCTGATTTAAATATTTTTCAAGGTATTTTATTGAGGGCTTAATCCAAAATTTTCTTGCATCTGGTATAAATAAATTACCCCTAACCCATTTACTCAAATTTTCAATAAATCCGTTGCCTTTTTTTTCGGAAAGAAAGCCACTATTTATTCCTTCAGATTTTTTCTTTCCTGCTAAACTTTTATAAATGCCATATGGTTCCCAAGCAGGTATTTTATGTACTTCTATTTCTTTTGGAACCTCTTTTTCTAATCCATTATCCAGCACGGGATATTCACCATCTTTCACAGTAAACACTATAGGTTGCCAACCAAAATCAGGAAGATATTTTATAAATTTTAACCATCGNTGTACCCCAGCCCCACCACTAGGTGGCCAGTAATAAGTAATGATTAATACNTTTTTCATANAGTTGGGAATTCTCTATCAATGAACCCNAATATCAATAAAATTAAAAANAACANGANTATAATNCTTGAACTTGTTANTGATATNANTGATGCTTTTTGATAAATAGGTAAATCAAACTTAAATTCAANNTCATGTTGACCNGNTGAAATTTTCAATCCTCTTAAAATGTAGTTAGCCCTAAAATGTGGAATTTCTACACCATCTATAAAAGCTTTCCATCCTTTATCATAAAATATTTCAGAAAAAACAACTAATGCTTCCCCATCTGCATTGGCAGTATATTTTAAATAATTGGGTTTATAGTCAATTAACTGTANAGCACAATTAGCTAACGTGAGTTCATCTCCAATTANNTCCTTAAACCTTTCATCAATAACTACAGTATTTGTTGGGTCAAAATTTTGTTCTCCAACTGCAGCTATTTCTTCATCAGCATTTTTAACCCAATTGACATNAGATACAGACCAGGCATTTCCTAAAGCAAATGGATTNGGAAGTACACCTGGTTTTTCATCAGGTTTTTGAGGATTCATGTTGCCAACAACTCCACTTGAATTTAAATCTAATATATAATACTTCGTATTTAACATATTAAAAAAGTGTGCCGATTTCATTGCAGGTATATTCCCACTATTTAAAGCATTGGTTANAACGGAATAATTNGATTGAAAATATCGATCTATCATCTCTTGTGTACGCTTCACTTTTACTGCGGAATAACCACCNATAGACTTATGGAGATAAGATGTTCTTGCTGTGTTCAAAGGATTACCAAACTCAAGTACTCGATAATTAGTGTTAAAATTAAGCAGTTTAAAAGTTGANATATTTTTAATGCGATTTTTATGCTCTCTTTTAAAATCTTCATTGCTAATTCTATTAATCTCTTGTTGCATTTGAGTTACTAAATCAGAATTTTCTCTTAATTCTATATCCCTTATGGCTATATCTGCTGGCTTTGGACTGTGTGGGAATTTTTTTATTTCTTCATCTTGCCAAAACTTTTTGCCACTCATCCCCATTTGACGATCAAAAGTGGAATGATTTTCATTATTTAGGTAGTCTTTACTTGTCATCCAAAGATCTCCTGTAACTATAATGCTAATACAAACTATAAAAACAGTNTTACTTATCTTTTTATAATTCAATGCTANAATTGAAATAAAAATCATCATGGAAAAAAACAATGATTTGAAAGCACTTGACTTAAATACNTTAATTCGATGACTTACCAGTTCGTCAATGTTTTGTTGATACATTGGATTAGATAGGGTAAGTTGACTTATAATGTTTTCTTCATTATCAGAAATAAAGCTCAAAAATGAATCTGGCTTTATTGATAAAATTAAAAGCACAAGGAAGAAAAATAAACTTACTCCTAAGAAGACTTTTTGCCTCGGAAGCTCTTTATTAAAGATGATGAAATCTCCAGAAAAAGAAGCATTTCTTTTTTCGACAAATTGAAACAACCATAGTACACCAATTAATGGAATAATCAGTTCTAAAATAACCAGTATCATGGTAACCGATCTAAATTTCGCATATCCAGGGAAGTAGGCCGCAAATAACTCTGTTAAACCCATAAAATTATTACCCCAAGACAGCATCAGAGCAATCACAGCTACAATAAATAAGGGCCACTTTATTTTATCCTTAAGGAAAAACATTCCTATTAAAAATAAAAAGATGACCGATGCACCTATGTAAACAGGTCCGCTAGTTGAAGGTTGATTACCCCAATATGTACTTACTGGCCAACCTTTTTGATAAGCATCTCTAAGAAAATTTGAAAAGTTTGCATTTTTAGAATTAGTCATAATTTCTTCGTTAAGAAGAACTAATCCAGAGCCTTTACCCTTTGCTTTTGGTATTAATAAATTAACAGATTCTCCAATGCCATAACTCCAATTTGTCATGTACGAAAGGTCTAATCCTCCAGTAGTATTTTCTTCTTTGTCTATTGATGTTAGCTCAGATGGTCCGCGTTGTGAATCCTCTAAGTAGTCATAGGTCATGAACAAATTCCCAGAATTACATAAAACTGCTAAAGCAATTCCAGCTATTAAAAGACCACATTTTTTAAAGAAAGAAATTAAAGTCTTTGATTTAAAAGAAATTATTAGTTCATAAATACCAACTAATAACAAAATCATAAAAGTATAATAGGTAATCTGAATATGATTTGAACGTAGTTCAAGCGCAAGAAATAACGCAAACAAAATTGAACCAGCTATTGCTTTTTTTCTCAGACAATAAATAAATGCACCGACTATCATGGGCATGAAAGCCATAGCCATCACTTTTGAATTGTGACCAGCTGCAAGACTTATGTAAAAAAATGAACTAAAACCAAACATTAAAGCACCTGTTAGGGATAACCATGGTCTAATACTTAAACATATACAGAGAATATAAAAACCTAAAAAATAAAGAAACATATAATTAACAGGGTGGGGAAGCCATAGTGTTATAACTTTAAAAACTTGATTCATAAGATTACCACCATGAACAACTGATACTTGAGTAGCAGGCATTCCACCAAACATAGAATTAGTCCACAATGGTTCTTCATTAAACATTTCACGATGATCCGATATTTCTTTAGCAACCCCTTTGTGGTTGTTGATATCGTCTTGTTTAAGGGAAAAACCTTCAAAAGCTGGAGATAAGTAAAAAGCTGAAATAGCTAAGAATAAGAGCACAGCTATAATGTGAGGTATAGCAGTCTTGAAATTAAAATTCATAGAAAAAGTTTATTTACCAAATATAATAAGCATATCGGTAAAACGTATAGATAAGTAATAATATGAACTACTTACTTAAGTAAAGGTTTCTTTCAGAATATACTTTTCTAAAAAATGGGTCTTTAAGATTTTCAATAAAGCGAATAGCTTCACCGGTTGATTTCATCTCTGGACCTAATTCTTTATTAACATTAGGGAATTTTTCAAAAGAAAATACAGGTATTTTAATGGCATAACCTTCTTTAACTGGTGAGAAGTTGAAGTCTTTTATTTTCTTTTCGCCTAGCATAACCTTAGTAGCATAATTGACATATGGCTCTTGATATGCTTTTGCAATAAAAGGAACAGTTCTAGATGCTCTTGGGTTCGCCTCAATTACATAAACTTGATCATCTTTTACAGCAAATTGAATATTAATTAAACCTACAGTGTTCAATGCTTTTGCTATTACTTTGGTATGTTCTTCAATTTGTTGAATGATAAAATCTCCTAAATTGTATGGTGGCAATACAGCATAAGAATCACCTGAATGAATGCCAGCAGGTTCAATATGTTGCATTATGCCTATTATTTTAACTTCATCACCATCACAAATAGCATCAGCTTCCGCTTCAATAGCTCCATCTAAGAAATGATCTAATAATATTTTATTGTCAGGCATGTCTCTTAAAATATCAACTACATGATGCTCTAAATCTTCTTCATTAATAACAATTTTCATTTTTTGACCACCGAGCACATAACTTGGTCTTACCAAGAGAGGAAAACCTAAGTCTTTGGATAATTCAATGGCTTGCTCTGCTGACTCAACAACTCCAAATTTTGGATAAGGAATATTATTTTCTTTGAGTAAAGTTGAAAAACTACCTCTGTCCTCAGCTAAATCTAAAGACTCATAAGATGTACCAATAACTTTTATTCCGTATCTGTGTAATTTTTCAGCGAGTTTTAATGCAGTCTGTCCGCCTAATTGAACAATAACACCTTCAGGTTTTTCATGTAAAATNATATCGTAAATATGTTCCCAAAAAACAGGTTCAAAATACAGTTTATCAGCCGTATCAAAATCNGTAGAAACNGTTTCAGGNTTACAATTAATCATNATAGTTTCATAACCACATTCCTTAGCAGCNAAAACACCATGNACACAACAATAATCAAATTCAATTCCTTGACCAATTCGATTNGGNCCAGAACCTAATACAACNATTTTCTTATTGTCAGAAACTTTAGANTCNTTTTCATCTTCNAATGTAGANTANAAATANGGAGTTTTNGCTCTAAACTCTGCAGCACAAGTATCTACTAATTTGTATACACGATTAATGCCTANATCATTTCTCTTATGAAAAACTTCACTTTCCATACATTTTAATAAATGACCTAATTGTCTATCAGCATAACCCTTTTGCTTGGCTTCGAAAAGTAATTCTTTGGGAATATCAGAAATAGTGTAATTGCCAATTTTTTTCTCAAGATCAATTAAATCTTTTATCTGCCTTAAGAACCAATCATCAATTCGGGTCTTCTCTTTAATTTTTCTAAACGGAATACCTAATTTTATTGCATCGTAAATATGGAATAACCTATTCCAACTTGGATTTTCCAAACTATTAAGTATGGCGTCTTGATTGGTTAACTCTCTACCATCAGCACCTAGTCCATTTCTATTAATCTCAAGTGATTGACATGCCTTTTGTAGGGCTTCTTGAAATGATCTACCTATTCCCATCACTTCACCAACAGATTTCATTTGAAGACCTAATTGTCTATCTGAACCTTTGAATTTATTAAAATTCCAACGAGGTATTTTAACAATAACATAATCTAATGTTGGTTCAAAGAATGCTGAAGTAGACTTTGTAATCTGATTATCTAATTCATCTAATGTATATCCAATGGCTAATTTTGCAGCAATTTTTGCAATCGGATATCCAGTTGCTTTAGATGCCAAAGCTGACGACCTACTTACTCTAGGGTTAATTTCAATAGCAATAATATCCTCGTTTTCATCGTCACTAACTGCAAATTGAACATTACAACCACCCGCAAAATCTCCAATCTTTCTCATCATCTTAATGGCCATATCTCTCATCTTTTGATAAGTCTTGTCACTTAAAGTCATGGCTGGGGCAACAGTTATGGAGTCTCCTGTGTGAATGCCCATAGGGTCCATGTTTTCAATAGAGCAAATGATTGTGACATTATCATTTTTATCTCTCAAAAGTTCTAATTCAAATTCCTTCCAACCTAAAACTGCCTTATCAATCATAACTTCATGAATAGGTGAAGCATGTAATCCTCTAGTCAACAAAGTTTCAAATTCTTCTTCAGTATGAACAAATGAAGCTCCAGATCCACCTAAAGTATAAGATGGCCTAATACACAAAGGGAAGCCAAATTTTTGAGCTAATTCTTTGCCTTGTAAAAAAGATTTAGCTGTTGATTGTGGAGCCATAGGGATATCTATAGTCTCCATCAAATCTCTAAATTGTTGACGATTTTCAGTTATTTCAATAGCATCAATATCTACACCGATAATTTCTACGTTGTAATCCTCCCATAAACCAATTTCACTACATTTAATACAAAGATTTAATGCAGTTTGTCCTCCCATGGTAGGAAGAACAGCATCAATATCATGTTTTTCAAGAATTTGTTGTATTGAATCAGTTTCGAGTGGAAGTAAATAAACGTTATCAGCAACAACTTTATCAGTCATAATTGTTGCAGGATTTGAATTAATGAGAGTAACTTCAATTCCTTCCTCTCTCAAAGACCTTGAAGCTTGAGATCCAGAATAATCAAACTCACAGGCTTGGCCAATTACAATAGGTCCAGAACCTATTATAAGTACTGATTTTATGGAGTCGTTTTTAGGCATAGGTAGAATTTGTGCACGAAAATAAATAAATAGCTATGAAATGATTCAAATTGTTAAAAAAAAGGCAAAAAAAAACCTCCCAATTGGGAGGTTTTTAAAAAGTGGCAACGACATACTCTTCCAGGTATTACCCTAGTACCATCTGCGCAAATAGGCTTAACTTCTCTGTTCGGTATGGGAAGAGGTGGACCCTATTGCAATAGTCACCGTA